>CAYSIK010000009.1:16600-27895 GCA_964431045.1 uncultured Flavobacteriaceae bacterium | reverse complement strand
GCGGTATTCTCTGTGAATGTATTTACAATGGAATCAAAGTTTGCTGTCTGATTCAGCATAAGGAAATTATTTAACTTCCATCAGCTCTGTATCAAATATCAGCGTAGCGTTGGGCGGTATCACACCACCGGCGCCACGGGGGCCATATCCAAGTTTTGAAGGAATAATGAGTTTAAACTTGGCGCCCACACTCATCAAGGCAATGCCTTCATCCCATCCGGGAATAACCTGACCTACGCCCAGCTGAAAAGCAATGGGCTCGTTGCGGCTGTATGAATTGTCGAATTCCATGCCATCGGCAAGTTTGCCGCTGTAGTGAACCTTAACCTGCTTGCCTGCGCTGGCTCTAGTGCCGGTGCCGGGTGTTTCTATCACATACCACAGTCCGCTTTCGGTTTTCAGGGCATTGGGATACAGTTTCAGTACTTCCTCATCGTTGCGGGCAAAATCCTGTTTTTTCAATCGCTCTTCTTTGGCTGCTTTAAGCGGTGCCTGCAATTGATCAAACATTTCCTGAGTAGCGGTGAATGCCTCGGCATCACCCCCCTTGCGGTAAATTTTAAGCTTAACGATGGAGTCACCCTGCTGTATGGCGTCTACAATGTTCTGACCCTCAATGACTTTACCGAATACGCTGTGTTTTCCATCCAGCCAGTCGGTTTTAACATGGGTAATAAAAAACTGACTGCCGTTGGTGCCGGGACCGGCGTTGGCCATAGATAAAATACCGGGGCCTGTGTGCCTTAAAGTATCCACAAATTCATCGTCAAAGTTGTATCCGGGGCCGCCTGTTCCGTTGCCCTGAGGATCTCCGCCCTGAATCATGAAATTGGCTATTACACGGTGAAACTTGATTCCGTCGTAATAGGGAACTCCCTGTGGTTTGGCAGAATTTTTAATTTTTCCTTCAGCAAGGCCCACAAAGTTGCACACCGTCACCGGAGTTTGCTTGTGGTGGAGAGTCAAAAAGATACTGCCTTTGTTGGTTTGCATTTCTGCATAAAGCCCGTCCGTCTGAGCCTGAATAATTTGTGGTATTTCGTTCATTTTTTCGTATTTCTTAAACTCTTTGAGGTCTTTTGGATTTTTACCCGCTTTTTTCTGGGCAAAAGACGTGCCCATTACAATCAGTGCCAGTGCGGTGGTTATGTACTTATTCATGTGTGAGATTGATAGTTTGTTTTATCTTCTTAGGCAATTTCCGTACCACTTCCTGGTAGGAGTGCAAAATTAGGCTTTCAATGAATTTTTCCTGCAATCCTTCCAAATAAACGGTGTTCCACATCGTTTTATTCATGTGCCAGCCCGGAACAATCTGCGGGTATTCATCCCGCAAGCTGACCGCCTTTTCGGGATCACATTTGAGGTTAATGCTCTCAAAATTTATAATATTGCCCAGACAAAACATTTTGCCTGCCACTTTCCACACCAGCACTTCCTCATCAAAAGGGAAAGACTCTGTCACCAGAGGCAGACCCATACAGAAGTCCCTTACTTTGTCAAGATTCATGTGGAAAACCGCTTTCCGCAAAGCTACACCAACACCGTAATTTTGAAAAATCAAAATATGCTCAGTTTTATCAGAATTTTCTTTCTAATCACTGCAACACTGCTTGCAACCAGTATTAGTGCGCAGTCGGAGGGCCCAACCAAGAAAACGGCAAAAATATTTTTTGAGAACCTGGAGATGAGAAATGGGGTTGCCTTTTCAAAAAACAAGCCCTACACAGGCATCAGTGTAAAACTTTGGGACAACAAGGTGGTGAATGAAGAGATTTACTGGACCGATGGCTACAGAAACGGTACTTACAAGGAATTTACGGAGAGCAATGTGCTGGTAGCCAGCGAAACCTGGACCCAGGGAGTAAAACACGGTCCCTACAGCTATTATTATCCCAACGGTGCCATAAAAAACAGTGGTGTCTTCAGCAATGGTAAGCTGGATGGCGAAATTATCGGCTATTATCCCAACGGGACCAAACAATATGCGGCTTTTTACAGCAATGGAGTTAGAAACGGCAGCAACCAAACCTGGTTTACCAACGGCAATAAAGAACAATCGGCTACGTTTGTGAACGATGTCCCCGATGGAGATGTATTTGCCTGGTATCCCACCGGTTTGCCGCGCTATCAGATTACATATAAGATGGGTGTGAAAAACGGTGCCCATTACAAGTACCACAAAAGCGGCTGTCCGGCAGAAGAAAGCTATTACAAAAACGGGAAACAGGACAGTATTTTCAGGCTGTATGACGAAATTGGCTGTAACCTGCTGGCTGAAGAGTCCTACAGTAATGGTGAAAAGAACGGTACTTTCGTTAAATATGGATTTAAAGGCGATACCCTAACCGTAGAAACCTGGATGAACGGTAAAAGGGAGGGCAGATATGCAGAATGGAAGGACCGTGAATCGGAAACCACCGGCAATTATGATAATGGTGAAAGGCACGGATACTGGAAACACGGATTCTCTTCACATTTCCAGATGCGCGAAGGCAACTATAACAAGGGCGTAACAGTGGGCGAATGGAAGTTTTATGACGATAAAGGCTATTTGCTTGCCATTCAGTGGTATAATGATGAGGGTGAAGAGATAAAAACCAAGATTTTCAAAAAGCGCAAAAAGAAATAGGTGAAAGCCAAAGCGGAAAAATATGTTATCGGGATAACCGGACTTAGTGGTTCGGGCAAGACCTATTTTATCGAGAGAATTAAGGAGAAACTACAGGAGAAGGTGGCTGTCATCAGTTTTGATGATTATTACAAGCCTTTGCACGAACAGGAGAAAGATGAAAATAACATTACCAACTTTGATTTACCGGGAGCCCTCTACCATCAGCAGTTTCATGAGGATTTGCTAAAACTAATGGAAGATAAACCCGTATTGCTGAAAAAGTATAATTTCGAAAACTACGACGCCCCCGAAAGGGTTGATATTATTGAGCCAGCACCGGTTGTTATCGCAGAAGGTATTTTTTTGTTTGATTTTCCTGAAATCGACAACCTGCTGTCCTGCCGGATTTTTATTGAAGCGGATATGCAGTTAAGCCTGAATCGAAGGCTGGACAGAGATTTGCGCGAACGCGGAATACCCAGGGAACGCAGTTTGTATCAGTGGCATAACCATGTAATGCCCGCCTGGGATAAACACATTTTACCACACAAAGACAGGTGTGATTTGCGCATTTTTAACAATGGACCAGCGGATGAAAATACCCGCAGTATTCTGAACCTTATTTCAAGAAACGCGCACCCCGAAGTTCTGCAGGAAATTTCAGATAAGCTATAGATTTACTTACAGTTCAACGATGACTGAACTGCGGCTTACGGTATCAATGATGCCAATACTGGATTTTCCAAAGACGCCTGCCACTTCACCGGGATTTAACAAGAGGGCATTGCCAAATTTTTGTTTTTCTGCCTGATGGTTGTGCCCGTAAAACACACAATCATACCATCCGGTTTTGATCATGGTCTTGGCATAAAAAGGATAGTGGCTGACCCCGATTTTTAAACCACCCAGCGTTAGCTGCGAATCCATGTCACCAATGTATTCCCCGTAAAATTTGATATTGCTGAATCCCGCACAGACTTCCCGGATGTGAAAACGGTCCCCGTCATTGTTTCCGAAAACGGCATGTACGGGCAAGCCGAATTCGGCAAGCATTTTAGCGGCAAAAGGCGAGCAAAAGTCTCCGCAAAACACCAGGGCTTCCGCTTTTTCATCTGAAAATCTTTTCAGCGCAGTCTCTAAACACCTCAGGTTGTCGTGGATGTCGCTCAATACTCCAAAAATCATGGTAATAGTTTAAAATTCGGTGCTCGAAAATACGCAAGTGTTGTAATTTTGCAGCACATTATGGCAATAATTATCACCGATGAATGTATCAATTGCGGAGCTTGTGAGCCGGAATGCCCAAACAACGCGATATATGAAGCGGGTCTAGAATGGACAATATCCGAAGGAACCGGTGTAACGGGTTCATTTACCATGGCGGACGGCAGGGTAGTGGACGCAAACGATAAATTTGAACCTGTCAGCAGCGAAGTATATTTTATTGTGCCGGATAAATGCACCGAATGTACAGGTTTTCACGAAGAACCTCAGTGTGCAGCAGTTTGTCCTGTTGATTGCTGTGTGCCGGACCCTGATCATGTAGAATCCAAAGACGTACTTCTGGATAGAAAAGAGAGACTTCATCTGTAATAAAACTATTAATTTTTTTCATAGAAATTCTCACTGCGCTGCACCAATTTTGAACCATGCAATATATATGTACACAGTCATGGGTTCCACTAAGAGCTGAGCCTTCATCGGCATCAGAAATGGTTAGCAGTTTACTCTTCGGTGAAACCTGCAGCCTGTTAGCTGAAAAAGAAGACTGGATTGAGGTTGCCTGCAGCCACGATGGCTATAAAGGCTGGATTCCTGTTAACTATCTCACACCCATTACTTCGGAATATGCCAACTGGAACAGAAAAGTTTCCGTACATGGTGCGGTAATGCAAAATTCCTCAGGTCGCATTGATTTATCCCCGGGTTCTATTATCCCGGCAGATCTTGAATTTGAATTCAAAGACAATCATTTTAGATATTCTGATGCCCGTGTATTCGAACCTGAAAATCTGGATGCAGCGGGTTTGTCCATGCTATTCTTACATACGCCCTATCTTTGGGGTGGTCGAAGTGTTTGGGGAATAGACTGCAGTGGTCTGGTTCAGGTGGTGTTTGGCATTCTGGGAAAACAACTGCCCCGTGATGCATCTCAGCAGGTCAACGAAGGAATGCCTGTTGCTTTTGCTGAAAAACAAAGCGGAGACCTTGCCTATTTTGAAAAAAATGGCAAAATAACCCACGTCGGGATTGTACTGTCCAATGGCAAAATTATCCATGCCAGCGGCAAGGTTAGAATTGATGAGCTTGTCGAAGCCGGGATTAAACAAGTCGAAACAGGACAAATATCCCACACCCTCACTTGCATTAAACGGGTGTAAGCCCCGAAATTTGCTTCCTGTATGCAAAAGTTACAGGAACATTTAAACGAAATCCGAAAAGAATTTCACTTGCGGCATAGCCATGAATTTGGTTTTACCGAAAGTCAGAGTGAAGCCCATTTTGATATAACTACACAGGCAGCAATGGCCTATATACAAGGACTTGCCATGAGTGGCAAAATCCAGGAAATGCAGGAAATGGTGAAAGGGGGAGAAGATGCACTCAGGAACAGCCGCTATTACGATGAGCTCATTCAGAAATGTGCCGACAGCTATTACGCGTTGGACTGGGATGCGGAACGCAAAAAACAACTCGCCACCACCGCGCTGGTATGCGCATTGCAGGGATTGAGGGAGCGCTTTATAGCGGGTGGCTACAGCAATGATACATCGGGAGTGCTGAAATTCTTAGGACTCGACAGCGGCATGCTCGGCCTCATGGGTAAAATGGGCGGCATGTTTAATATGTTTAAGAAGAAATAGAATTTTAATCTACAAACGTCACCTTGATGGTGTTCGTGCGCTGCTTTTTGTGTATTGGCATGCTGGCGCAATTGATTATACAATCGCCTGCTTTTACAATACCTTCATTTTTCAATACATCAGTTACATCCTGAAATGTCTGATCCGTACTTACGTATTCATCGTAGTAAAAACCACGTACACCCCATACCAGGCTTAATCGGGTAAGCAGGCTGTAATTATCCGTAAAGATAAAAACACTTGCCATAGGGCGGTAGCTGGCAACCCTGAATCCGGTGTATCCGGAGCGTGTCATTGCCACAATGGCTTTGGCTTCCAGGTGGTCGCTCATGCGCACTGAAGTAAAACAAACTTCATCGCTGGCAAAAGACGGTGATGAATTATTCGGTTTTTTACCCTTGAAATAAACGCGTTTGTCTTTTTCCACGTCGGTGATAATGCTGCTCATAACCTCAACAACCCTTACCGGATATTTGCCTACGCCCGTTTCTGCACTGAGCATCACAGCATCAGCCCCATCCAGCACCGCATTGGCAACATCGTTGATTTCGGCCCGGGTCGGCATGCTGTCATGGATCATGCTTTCCATCATTTGAGTTGCAATAATTACTGGTTTGGCGGCTTGTATACACTTTTCCACAATGTCTTTCTGAATAAGCGGAACCCGCTGAAGGGGCAGTTCCACACCCAAATCACCCCGCGCCACCATTATCGCATCAGACACCTTTACAATTTCCTTGATGTTCTCAACCGCTTCGGGTTTCTCGATTTTGGCTATTACCCGGGTGTCTTTTTCATGCATACCGATGATTTGCTTCAGCTCCAGTATGTCTTCGGGTCTGCGAACAAACGATAAGGCTATCCAGTCTATGTTCTGCCCCAGCCCGAATTCAAGATCTTTCAGGTCCTTTTCCGTTAGGCAGGGAACCGTAAGTTGTGTTTCAGGGAGATTAAAGCCCTTATTGGATGTGAGAACTCCGCCTACAACCACCGCAGCGCGCAATTGCTTGTCATCCACAATTTCAGTCACCTTAAGTTCCACCTTACCGTCATTCAGTAAAATTCGCTCTCCTGGCCTGGCATCAAGGGCTAATCTTGCATAGCTCACAAATAATTTTTCAGGTGTTGAGATGCACTCCTCGGTGGTAACGGTGATGATTTGGCCGTCTATGAGTTGAATTTCCCCATCTACTTTTCCAATTCTTAGTTTAGGACCCTGAAGGTCCATCAGAATGGAAACATGGGTTCCAAGCTCCTTGTTGATTTTACGTATACGCTCTATTACAGCCAGGTGGGCATCATGGGTGCCGTGTGAAAAATTCAACCGGCATACATCCACCCCCGCCTCTATAATTCTCCTCAATACATCTTCTTCCTGCGTTGCAGGTCCAATGGTCGCAACAATTTTAGTTTTATTAAACAGTCCTCTGTTCATTTTTATCTTTTTCTTTCTTTTCCGCCAGCCAGGTTATCCAGGTTAATTTTTTCTTTTCTTTTTCGTTTATCGCGTAAATCAGAGACATTCCCTGCACAGAATTGAGTTTTTCAGGCCAATCCATGCCGATAGTTTCATCTTCACCCCCTCTGCCAATCAAAATCATGTCGGGATGCGGCTTTACGTTCATTAATAAGCCCTGCGTGCCCTGATTTTCAAGAAGCCACCATTCGGTGCCGAATTCTTCCTCGCGAAAATAATACTGTGTGTGTTCAGAAACGCCTTTTTTTGTTTTTAGTGGAAAAGAATCAGGTAGCAAGGAAAACTTTGTCCCCAAAATACGGTCTGTCTGCCACGCCAGCAAAGCGGGCGGTAATGCAGTGTGCATAGCGATTGCGCGGAATGCAATGTCATCAAAATCAAAGTCCAGATATTCCTTTTTGGGCATAAAGCTTCTGCAAAATTAACAACCTGATATCTTGTATGTGAAAAATTGTTTTATTTTGCACCGCAAATCCAAACACTAAAGAAATGTCAGAAATCGCAAACAAAGTTAAAGCTATCATCGTCGATAAGCTTAGCGTAGAAGAATCAGAAGTAACCAACGAAGCCAGTTTCACCAATGATCTGGGCGCGGATTCACTCGACACAGTGGAACTGATTATGGAATTCGAAAAAGAATTTGATATCAGTATCCCTGATGATCAGGCTGAAAAAATTCAGACTGTAGGCGAAGCTATCCGTTACATCGAAGAAAACAAAAAGTAATTTTCATGCAACTCAAAAGGGTTGTTGTAACCGGCATGGGTGCACTTACACCCGTCGGTAATACGCTTGAAGCATATTGGAACGGACTCCTGAACGGTGTTTCCGGAGCTGCTCCCATTACGCGCTTTGATACCACTTTATTTAAGGTTCGTTTTGCCTGTGAGGTGAAGAACTTTGACATTACCCAGTTTATGGACAAGAAAGAGGCCAGAAAAATGGACCCCTTTACCCATTACGGAATTGTGGTAGCCGACGAGGCCATTCAGGATTCAGGCCTGTTACAACAATCCTTTAACCCCGATCGCGTTGGCGTTATCTGGGGTTCGGGAATTGGTGGTCTCACCACATTTTTTAATGAGGTGGTAGATTTTGCCAAGGGCGACGGTACGCCGCGTTTTTCGCCGTTCTTTATTCCCAAAATGATTATCGATATAGCCTCCGGTTATATCAGCATAAAACACGGGTTTCGCGGACCCAATTATGCAACTGTTTCCGCCTGTGCAACAGGAACACACAGCATCATTGATGCCTTTAATCTAATTCGTCTGGGTAAAGCAGATGTAATGGTTACAGGCGGAAGTGAAGCATGCGTAAATCAGCCTGCCATGGGTGGATTCAGCAATATGAAGGCATTGTCTGAAAGAAACGATGATTACGCCACAGCATCACGTCCGTTTGACAAAGACCGGGACGGTTTTGTGCTGGGTGAAGGTGGAGCAGCCATCATACTTGAAGATCTCGAACATGCCAAAGCCAGGGGTGCAAAAATATACGCAGAACTGGTTGGTGGCGGTATGACTGCCGATGCTTACCATATTACGGCTCCGCATCCTGAGGGATTGGGTGCCAGAAATGTAATGAAGCAGGCCCTGGAAGATGCCGGAATGTCAGCAGATGAAGTGGATTATATCAATGTTCACGGTACCAGCACACCACTTGGGGATATAGCAGAAACAAAAGCCATTCTCGGTGTTTTTGGAGACCATGCCTACAACCTCAATATCAGCAGCACCAAAAGTATGACCGGTCACCTGCTGGGTGGGGCAGGCGCCATAGAAGCAGTAGCCTCAATTCTGGCAGTGAAGGAAGGTATAATTCCCCCAACCATCAACCACTTTACCGATGATCCGGAAATAGATGCCGGACTCAATCTTACCTTTCACAAGCCTCAGAAGCGCGATGTAAGAGCCGCACTGAGCAATACTTTCGGTTTCGGCGGACACAATGCTTCCGTCATCTTCAAACGGTACGAAGCCTGATAATAACTTGGCAGTACGGCTCTTTTTATCATCAGCCTCCAAAAAATTTTCTGACCAGATTTACAGGTTAACCGGCCTGAAACCCCGCAGGCTTGCCATTTACCGAGAAGCCCTCCGCCATTCCTCGGTTAACAAAGCGGAGAAAACAACCAAAAATGAGTCAGACAATGAGCGTCTGGAATTTCTCGGAGATGCCATACTGGATGCCGTAGTGGCAGAAATGCTGTTTATGCGATATCCCCTAAAACAGGAAGGTTTTCTCACAGAGATGCGCATGCGGGTGGTAAACCGGGAACAGATGGGGTACCTGGCCAACCGACTCGGCCTTGTGCAAATGATGGACATTAAACCCGAACTGTTAAAACATCCTTCCGCAGTCAATTCCATTGCAGGAAATGCTTTGGAGGCTATCATCGGTGCGGTATACCTGGACCATGGCTACAAAAAAGCCAAAATTTTCATTTCTCAAAGGCTTATTGGACAGTACCTGGATCTGGATAAACTGATGAGTACAACCATCAGCTATAAGGCCGTTTTGCTCAAATGGGCTCAACAGCAGAAAAAGACGGTTTCATGGACCCATAAAACCGAATCCCACGGAAAAAAAGAGCTTCACGTACTGGCCGTTTCTATTGATGATCAGGTTGTGGCTACCGATAAAAACTTGAGCCGTAAAAAAGCCGAGGAACTATGTTGTGAGAAAGCCTGCCGTGCCCTGTCTATTCAGGATTAATCCTCTGTATCGGGTTGTGGCATTACGATTTGTCCTGTGGATTTGGCAAAACGACACCATTCACATTTGGCACCCCCGCAACCCTTTAGAAACTCCATACTCTGAAGCTTCTGATGGCCTTTCTTTAGGAAATCTTCAAGCAACGCAAGATCCTCACTGGTGTAATATTGGGTGAAGGTGGGGAAGTTCTTTTTGTCGTCTTGCTCGATGGAATCAATGACTGCGGAAACACCTCTCCACTTCTTTTCAGTGTAGTGGTTCACAATGAGCATGTAGAGTCCCAGCTGAAACCAGTATTTTGGTGGAAGTTTGCCATCGGCCAGGCTTTTTGCAGATGGGGGTCTGAAGTCCTTCTCGGCATACTCAGGCTTGCCAGTTTTATAATCCACTACGGTTACATCGCCGTCATTTATAATCAGCTTGTCGGCTTTTCCGCCAATAACAATGCCGTTAATACTGGATTGGAGCCATTTCTCCAGAATAATATCCTTGTGGGTTTTCCATTCTTCAAGTCGAGAACGGTAGTAATGGGGCAATCTTTCTCTGCCCTGGTCCATTTTTAGCTGAAAACCTGTCGGTGTAAACGCACCCCGCTGTTTGAAAAGTTCGGATTCGAAAAGTTCCATGAAAGTAGCTTCATCGGGCCATTTTTGTTGATTGAAGCCCTGGTCTACCGCTCTCCAAACAGTGTTGTGCACTGCTGATCCGTAGCCCAGTGCGGCACTGGGCGCCGAAGGTACCCGCACCAACCGGCCAAAGTAAAACTTAAGGCCGCATTCCAGAATGTCGTATAGCGTAGAAGGAGAGAAGGTAAAATCAGACAATTGCTTCTCCAGCCATTCGGAATCCTCTACCTTGAGTGTTGGTGGCGTAACCCATGCCAGCAGTTGTGTTTCTGCAAAAACCAAATCATCCTTCTGTAGCTCGGTTTCTTTTATTTCAGCATTTCCGGTCAGTTCCAGCAAAAATTTACTTTTGTTCTGATAAGCCGTTTTTTCGCTGATTTTTTCATTGCCCCAGCTAAGCCGAAGCGTTTCTTTTGCCCGGGTCATGGCTACATAGAACAACCTGCGTTTTTCCTCCTTGTCAGCATCTTCTTCGTTCTGATCTTTTACGGCATGTTTCAATCCCTGAAATAACGGTTTAATTTTATACGGAAGTCCGTTGTTGCGGTCTCTGTCCCATGCTTCTTCCTCGCAGGCTATCAAAAAAACATGCCTGTATTCCAGACCCTTACTGCCATGCGATGTGGTCAGCACAACACCCGATTTGCTTCCAATACGTTTATTCAGTCTCACCGCAAGTTCATTGCGCCGCATTTTATCAAGGGCTTCCATATATTGGGGAAGGGTCAGGTATGGATTTTTTTGATTGGCCGCAACGGCATGGCTGAGAAAAGTATGCAGTTGTTCCATATACCATTCCCGTTGTTCGCTTTGCATGGCCAGTTTGAGAAATCCACCCCTGGCTATAACCTCCTGAATGAGTTGCGGGACAGTCATCCCGGCAGCTTTTTTCAGCCAGTCCTCCACGTCATTCCAGAGGTTGCGCAGCGCTTCCCTGCTTGCAGTGCCTGACGGAAGCGGTTCAGGGTTTTGTTGGATATATCCATTCAGAAAGTC
>CAYSIK010000009.1:0-16590 GCA_964431045.1 uncultured Flavobacteriaceae bacterium | reverse complement strand
CCGCCATTTCACCTTTTCCTGCCGTCTGGCATAAATTTCCGTGGCAATTTTTGAAACTTCATAGGGGGCAATATCATAGAGTGGGTAATGGAGCAATGTATACAGCAAATACTCACCCTTGTGCGGCATTTCAAGTTCAAAGGCCAGGTATTGCAACCAGTTCTGCAACTGGATAATCAGGGGTTCCTGCAATATATCCACATTTCGCACCAGGGTAAAAGGAATATCTTTCATCAGCAAGATGTCGGTTAGTTCATCCACAATTTTGTGTTTGGGATATATAACCGCAATTTCACTTGGCGGGCAACCTGCATTTTTTAGTTCCTCAATCTGACGTGCGATGTCCAGGGCCTCATGAAATCGGTTTTTATATGCCGTGAATGAAATAGGAATCTCGGGATAATGGCGGTTGTCGCCCGATGCAATGAGATTTTTACTCAGTTTAGGAAATGAGTTTACCAATCTTTTCTTATTGTTGTCGATAAGCTTCTTGGCACCATTGAGTACAATCTGCGTACTGCGGTAGTTTTCGGTAAGTACAATTTTGGTAATATTATCCTGATACTTTTTGGCGAAGTCCATCATATTACTTACCCTGGCACCCTGAAAGGCATAAATGCTTTGATCATCATCGCCTACCACAAAACAATTGGGATTTTCTTCCCAAAAAGAAATCAGCTGATACAGCAGTTCGTTTTGAACACCGGAAGTGTCCTGATATTCATCGACAAGTATATACTGGTATTTTTCCTGGTAATTCAGGAGCAAATCAGGTTGGTTTTTAAAGGCATTTAATACCCACTGCAGCATATCACTGAATTCATACAAACCGGCCTCAAACTTCATTTCTTTGTAGCGCGGAAACAGGTCTGCAGCGGCTTTTAATTTTTCCCAGTTTTTAATCAGTTCATTGTATTTGTCCCTCTTTATCTCTCCTTTGTTTGCAGTTCTTTGATAAACCAATTTTGGAAATGCTTTTTTAAACTCCTCTTCATCACTCAGAAAAGAGATTCCATTTTCGAAAAAGGTTACATCCAGGTTTTCACTTTGCATAAGGTCGAAAACACGGCTCAGGGATTTGCGCAGCTGACCCGGGTTTTCCTGGAAATTTTGCAGTGGAGATCCGGACGGTATGGTTCTGATCAGGCTGTCCATCAGCTCCATCTTATCCAGGTCATCCATTACCCTCAGATTTCCTTTGGAAAAGAGTTCCGGGTTATCCTGAATGATTTTGTTACACAGTCCGTGAAAGGTGTGAATATTCACCTTGTAAGCATCCGGACCCATGAACTGACTTAGCCGGTTTATCATCGCTGATGAGCCGGCATCTGTGTAGGTAAGACACAATATTTCCTCCGGTTTGGCCTGGGTTTCTCTCAGAATGTTTAAAATACGTACCGCCAGAATCTGTGTTTTGCCTGTGCCAGGTCCTGCAATTACCATCACAGGGCCCTCTACTGTGTTTACTGCCAGTTTCTGTTCAGTGTTTAAAGATTGGTAAAGTTCATTAAAATCAGCATTCATAATTGTTTATAAAGATATATACTAAATATACGAATAAAAAACCAATTTAACAAATTTTTTGGGAGAATATTTTAATTATCATTGGGCATGTGAATAATTTGGCCTGAAAATTGATTCATAAATCAGGGTCTGCGGTTGTAAATTCGCAACATACTCATAGAAATGGAAAAAACCCGTGAACAATACAATGCCGTTCTGCAGGTTTGCAGAAATATATTCGAAAGAAAGAATACCGATTACGGCACTTCATGGCGTGTTTTTCGCCCCCAAAGCATTACCGATCAGATTTTTATAAAAGCCCAGCGTATCCGAAATATTGAAACCAGCGGAAAAAATCTGGTGGGAGAGGATATCGAAGGTGAATTTATGGGTATCATCAATTACAGCATCATTGCACTGATACAATTGCAACTGATAGATGAAAAGCGTGATACAGGAGATATCAAGGAGATTTTAGAGCTTTATAATTACCACGCCCATCTGACCCGCGACCTGATGCTGATGAAAAATACCGATTATGGCGAAGCCTGGCGGGATATGCGGGTTAGCAGTTTCACCGATTTAATTTTGGTTAAAATTGCCCGTATCAAACAAATTGAAGATAATGCCGGAAAAACCATTGCCAGCGAGGGCGCTTCGGCAAACTATCAGGATATTATTAATTACGCTATTTTTGCTTTGATTAGAATGCAGGAAATATGAGAATACCCGTTCAGATATCACGTGTTTTTACCGCTCTGTTGTTTGTCTTTTCAGGTATGGTAAAACTAAATGACCCCAGTGGTTTTGCCATAAAACTCAATGAGTACTTTGATGTTTTCGCAGCCGATGTTTCTCAAAAGCAGGATTCTATTCAGATTCAGCTGCTGGATGGTGCGAAAGTTATTCAGCAAACAGGCTTTCAGTTGTTCAGTGCCGATAAAATACAGCCACTCAATATCCGCGTCAGCAGTGAACCGCTCACCATCATAGATTCCTCTTCTGCCACAGATTCTACAGACAAAAAGACGGGTAAGTCAAAGAAAGAAAGAAAAAAGAAAGCGACGCCACGAAAGTCTTATAACCTAAAGCTTGCTGCCACATACAAGGATTTGCCGGCGGGTGAGATGGCATTCCAATCTCAGGATTCCGGTGCGCGGTCTATGGCTGTGGTTCGCTGTGTTGTAGCCGGAAAAACCGTTTATCAGAAAGATGTGCATTTCGAAAGCAGCAGCAGTGCCGATTTCAAGGCCGATTTACAGCTGGAACCATATGTAAAAAAGGAAGGTTTCTTACACGCGTTTTTCATAGGTATGAAAAAATACAGCCTGTATTTATCCATAGGTTTCTGTGCCCTGGAAGTTATCCTTGGATTTGCACTTCTGGTAGGTTGGCGCATCACTTTTACTTCATTTTCCATGCTGTTGCTGATTGTGTTTTTTACCTTCCTCACAGGATACTCATGGATCTACAACAAGGTAACCGATTGCGGCTGTTTTGGTGATTTTATCAAACTTAAACCCAAGGAGTCCTTCATCAAGGATTTGGTGCTTACCGGTTTGATTTTAATAATAGTGCTTGGCCGTAGCTACATTAAACCCTGGTTTAGCAAAGGTTTTGGATGGAAGTTTATGGGAGCTATTTCCCTTATGTCAGTTGCATTTGGATGGCTTTGCTATTTATATCTGCCTGTTTGGGACTTCTTACCCTACAAGCCCGGTAACGATATTCACAAGATAATGACTGAAATTCCCAAAGGAATGCGTTCGACAGACAGCGTTCAGATGTTGTTTGTATTGGAGAAAGGCAGAGACAGCGTGAGTGTAACGACAAAAGAATACACCGATGGGTACGAAAAATTTGAAAAAGAGGGCTGGAAGTTTAGGAGAAGGATAGATAAAATTATTATTGAGGGTTACAAAAGCCCTATTCACGATTTTGCCATTTCAGACCCGCGCACCGGCACTGACCTGAAAGACAGTTTCATTCAGAGCAAGGGATATAAATTGCTGTGGGTGTTTACGTACACCGACAAAGGCTACAACGGAGCCAACCCTGAAATCAGTGAAATTTTCGGTTGGGCGCAGAAAAACAAAGTGGCATTTTACCCTGTGACAGCCAGTAGCCCCGAGCCTTCAGCAGCCTACGCAAAATCACAGAAATTGCCCTTCTCGTTCTATTCGGCGGATCAAAAAATGCTTATGACGCTCGCCCGCTACAATCCCACTCTTTATCTGTTTAAAGATGCTGTTGTAGTGGACAAATGGAGTGGCAGAAATCTTCCTTCAACCCGGAAACTGCAAAAAATCACCTCAAAATGAGGGACTTTTTGACCGGTAAAATTAAGTTTTTGTTCGCGGTCTTACTGGGGTTGCTACTGTTCATTTTCATGCTGTTCATGGCCTTGCCGTCACCGGATCAGATTCTAACAGGCCAGCGCAGTGACAAAGCCACAACCGATGCAATTGTAAAGGACCTGGGTCTGGATCAGCCCAAATGGAAGCAACTCGTTTACTACGTCAACGATCTTTCACCGGTATCCTGGTATCCTGCCGGAAGTGACAGGCCCCTTCAAACGGGTGGTATAACAATTGCAGCTCTGCAATCCGGATCATTGTTGCTAAAAGCCCCTTATCTGAGAACCAGTTTTCAAAGTAAAAAACCGGTTTCCGACATCATTGCAGATGCCTTCACCGGAACACTGATACTGGCTTTTTCGGCATTGATACTTGCCTTGTTAATAGGAATTCCATTGGGCGTACTTGCAGCAGTGAAAAGAGGTTCTGTTTTTGACAATACCATAGTGGCCTTTTCGGCTGCAGGTATTTCCCTGCCGGCATTTTTCAGTGCTATGCTCATTGCCTGGCTTTTTGGTTTTGTCTGGAAACAATATACGGGCTTGGAAATGACCGGTAGCTTGTGGGAAGTAGATCCGATGGGTGAGGGGCGCTATCTGGCATGGAAAAATCTCATTTTGCCGGCCGTGGCATTGGGACTAAGGCCTTTGGCAGTTTTTGTGCAACTTACCCGCAATACCATGGTAGATGTGCTGTATCAGGATTATATCCGCACTGCCCGTGCAAAAGGGCTTCCGGAATGGAAGGTAATATGGGTGCATGCCTTTCCAAATGCAGTAAATCCGCTGGTTACCTCTATTGGAGGTTGGCTGAGCAGTTTGCTGGCCGGGTCTTTTTTTACGGAATATATTTTCAATTGGAAAGGATTGGGAAAAGTAGCTATTGATGCACTTCAAAATTCAGATCTTCCCGTAATCATGGGAACCGTACTTTTTACGGCAATTATTTTCTTTTTTGTCAATCTTCTCACGGAGATGTGCTATATTTGGCTCGATCCTCGATTGCGTCATGGATAAAATTTACCTCTTAGGTTTGCCCGGATCCGGCAAAAGCCACACCGGAAAATGGCTGTCTCAGAAAATGGGATGGGATTTTGTGGATTTGGATGAACTGATTGAAAAGAATGAGAAGAAAAGCATTGCTGAATTGTTTGAAATGCATGGTGAGGAAGGATTTCGTTCCATTGAACAGAAATACTTGAAAGTTACATTTTCATTCAAACAGTGCGTCATCAGTTGCGGAGGCGGCACCCCTGCCTGGGACAATAACATGGAAAATATGGGCCGTCATGGCCTTACGGTATATCTCAACACTGAACTTGCTGAAATAGAAAGACGCCTTGAAGACAGCAAATCAATTCGTCCGCTACTGGCACAAAACCAGGATCTTGGCAAACAAATTTCGGATCTCAACGAAAAAAGAAGGCCGTATTACAGCCGGGCCAAGGTTATCTGGAACCGCAATGAGCCAACGGAGCAGTTTTTTCGCTCCCTCGATCGCCTGCTCTCCATTTACTAATAGCAGGTTTTCATGCCGCACATCGGTAACCGACAGTATTTTCTGCAGCATCTGGCGCAAACAAGCGATGCACCGCTCATGCTGGAAATTGAGCGTGCAGAAGGCCATTACCTATATGATGCCTCAGGCAAAAAATACCTTGATTTAATCTCGGGAATTTCCGTTTCTTCCCTGGGGCACCGTCATCCTGAAATACTGAAGTCTATACAGGCGCAACTGGATCGCTACATGCACCTGATGGTGTATGGCGAGGTTGTTCAATCCCCCCAAATAGCACTGGCCGAAGCATTGGGCAAGGTGCTGCCTCAAAAACTTGATAATTTTTATTTTGTCAATTCAGGAAGCGAAGCCATTGAAGGTGCTATGAAACTGGCAAAACGTTACACAGGGCGTTCAGGTTTTGTAGCCCAGACAAATGCCTATCACGGTGGAAGATGCCGGAAACATAGAAGCATTAAACGGACTGAAAGCTCCGCCGGCAGCAGTTATTCTTGAATTAATACAGGCAGAGCGCGGTGCTATATCGGCTTCAAGGGAATATGTGCAGGCATTACGGGAATACTGCAACCAAACCGGTGCACTGATGATTGTGGATGAAATCCAGACCGGTATGGGGAGAACAGGAACCATGTTTGCATTCGAACAATTTGGTATTACTCCGGATGTGCTGGTGCTGGGAAAAGCACTGGGCGGAGGCATGCCTATGGGTGCTTTTATTGCAAGCAAGGAAATAATGCACTGTCTTTCCGAAAATCCTGTGTTGGGGCATATTACTACGTTTGGAGGACATCCGGTTTGTTGTGCTGCAGCTACAGCAGCGGTAAATGTTACGGCCGAAAACCTAAAAACTTTCAATATTGCCGAAAAAGAGCAGTTGTTTAGGAAACTCCTGGTTCATCCCAAAATAAAGCGCATTGAGGGCAGTGGATTGCTTCTCGCAGCACACGTGGATAATGAAACTACATGCAAAAAATTGATTCGAAGGGCTCTGGATGAGGGCATCTTTACGGATTGGTTTCTTTATGCGCCGGATGCATTGCGAATTGCGCCCCCCTTAAGTATTACCGGAGAGGAAATCCTTTATACCTGCAGGGTAATCGTAAAATTGTTAAATGAATAAATAATTTTGGGGGTAAAGCCTTTTAATTTTGTATTAGCATAGTATCAAACCGATGAAAATGAAAAAAATAGGATTATTGATTGTATTAGCCATATTCAGTGCAATATTGACACTGGGTTTGAATTCCTGTGCTAAATTCAAGGAAAACCGCGATAATATTACCAGCGCAGAAGACTTCGCAGCCTCAGAAACAGAAGCTGCCGGGTTATTTGATCTTTCGGATGATGCAAATGAATCCGGAATGCAATTGGCCACAGTACCTGCCGGCGCTACATTTAAGTGGATTGATTCCCTCAGTGCCATTAAAGTGTATGAGCTTGATTTCGGTCCTCTGGGAACCACCGAACCCAAAGGCAAATTGTGCGGAGACGGAAGATACCGTGCCGGTAAAGTTCGCATTTCGGTATCCTTCCCTTACAAAACAGTAGGTGCCGAAGCTACAGTGAAAACAACCTCTACAGATCCTTTTTACAGCGGCGATGGCATCAATATGACACAGGTTATTACCGATATTTCCATAAAGCGCACTGCCACATACAGTTTTGAAATTGTGGTAAACAGCAGCGAATTGATTTTCAGTGACGGTAAAACGGCTACACACAAAGGAACCCGCAATGTGACCAAAACATCCGGACAATCTACAGTGGGAGTTTGGGGCGATGAATACGAAGTTACAGGCAGCGGCAGCGGTGTAAACCGCGAAGGAGACGCCTACACATGGAGCGTTACCACGCCATTGCTGAAAAGATTGCAGCTGGGCTGCGCCCGCACTTTTGTGAAAGGTGTTATATCGGTGAAGAACGAAGACGCAGGCCGGAGTCTGGATGTGGACTTTGATCCCTACAACAACGCTGCCTGCGACCGCACCGCCAAAGCCATAATCGGCAACAGAAGCATCATTTTTACTGTTCGGTAAGATTTGTTGTCAGGTACTGCATCCAATACGTAATTTCGTGCAATGCGCATTCTGTGTGTCTTTTCTGCACTTTTCTTGCTGATTGCAGGCTGTCGTAAGACAGAAGAAATAGGTAATTCGTTTCAGCCGGCTGTAGACAATGCCACAGCGTTTCAGGCTGTAGCAGCACATGCATTTCTTCCTACTGCAGAAGTGTTGCGCGACTGGGGCAATTCAAGAGCAGTCGTTCCTTTTTTACTGCTGACTGACAGTGGGGTCTGGTTTGATTTTAAAACAGGTGTCGTTTGTCCTGATGGCCTTACCCGCAAAGGGAAGTGTCTGGTTCAAAATGGTTTTTCGCTGAATAATTTTGAAGATACCGTCTGGTTTTCTGCTTCACCCGAAGACAGTTTTGCAGTGATATCATCCACAGGGCCTGTGTATTTTTCAGGCAACTTAAAATTCACCCATAAATCTGCCTATCAGATATCGGTAAATGGCAAGGCCGATATTCGGACACGCGATAAACAATTTCCCGTGAACATAGATGGTTTAATCGAGCTGGATCCGGAAGGACAGACCACCAGAAGTGCCAAATTCAAATCTCGATGGTATGCAGATGCAATACTTCCGGGAGGAGAAATGTTTCATTATGAGGTAACCAGGGAGAGTGATTGTTTTCCTTGTTTCTCCCGAGGAAGCGGGCATAATCCAAGCCATTCTGTCACTGCAGACTTTAATCCTTTTGGCAATGCAGCCTGTGATCCTGTCGTGAAGTTTACTTCCGGCAGAGAGGAATGGCTGGTCGATTTATGGTAATCCGCAGAGCGTCAAAGGCGCTTCAGCGGGTTTAAGCATATCGTTTTCAATGAACATCCAGGCATGTTGTAAACCATTGGTTACCCACAGCCAAGGGCAATTGTATGTTTTATTGTAAACGGCTGCCTGAAGAATGGTTTCGTGGGTGAGTTTAATCCCCGGTGCCTTAACCTCAACCAAACAGGCAAAAGGTCGGTCGCTGCAGGAAACCATTACATCGAAGCGTTTTTTCAACCGGTTGTAACGAAGTTCTCTTTCAACGGAAATTAATGAAAAAGCTATGCCGTAATGGTGATGGAGGTGACTGACAACATGCTGTCTTACCCACTCTTCCGGTGTCAGGGGGATAAATTTTTTTCTTACCGGATCAAAAATCTGCTTTTTTTGTCCTACGGTTTGGAACGTAAACGGGTAATCGGGAAAAAGTAGCGCTTCCAACGCCGTGAAATTAGCACAAAATGGCAAAACAGTCAGGCACCATCGATCAATTTCTCTCCCTGAGCAAAAGATTTGCGTCCAAAGACTGGGCTCCACTGATATTGCTTCAGGGAGAAGAAACATGGTTTGTGGATGCATTGACTGCCCAGATTGAAGAGGGAGTGCTCACGGAAGCCGAACGCAGTTTTAACCAGACCATTTTATACGGTAAGGAAACCAAAGTCAATGACCTTGCGGGTATTGTGAGGCGTTATCCCATGATGAGCAGTTATCAGCTGGTAGTGCTGAAAGAAGCGCAGCAAATGGACAATCTGGAGCAGCTGTTGCCTTACCTTGAGGCGCCCTTGCCAAGCACCATTCTCGTTTTGGCGTTTAAAAACGCAAAGATGGACAGCCGAACCAAAGCCTACAAAGCCATTTCAAAAGGCATTGTTTACACGGCCGATAAACTCCGCGACTATCAGGTAAAAGGCTGGATTCCTCAGTTTTGCCACTTAAAGGGGAGAAGCATTGATAACGCGGCTGTAGACATGATGGTGGATTTGTTGGGAGCTGATTTAACCCTGATCCACAACGAACTGGAGAAGATGTTTATTACGGTGAAGGATGAATTTATTCGCCAGCACCATGTGGAACAACAGGTAGGATTCAATAGGGAATACAATGTTTTTGAGCTTCAGACTGCATTGGGGATGAAAGATTTTAACCGTAGCATTCAGATTGCCCACCAAATGGGTGTGCGCGCCGAAAGAGGCGAAATACACCGTGTGGTTCCCGTACTTTTTGGATTTTTCAATAAGGTTATGTCAGCCCACTACTTTGCCGGGAAAAGCGATCAGGAAATGGCGTCTGAACTGGGAGTGAATCCCTACTTTGTGAAAGATTATCGCCTTGCTGCAAGAAACTATACAATGAATGATCTGGAAAAAGCGCTCGGACAAATCAAATATCTCGATCTTCGCCTTAAAGGGGTTCACAGGGGCAGCGCCGATGATGGTGATCTTTTGGTGGAAACTGTTTTAGGAATCCTCAAAAATTGATACAATCTATACGTAAGTATGGATTGGTATGAAAAAAAAATGTTAATTTGCACAGATTATAACTTACTCATATGAAGAAACTATACTTTCTGCTTGGACTTTCCGGAGCGCTCTTACACTTGAATGCTCAGGGAGTTAAAACACCTGTTAACTCTAATGCATCCGTTCGTCTGGAATCTGCCAAAACCAACGTTTACCAGGATGTTTTGAGCAACGGAGGCCATAATGCCGGTAAAAAACTGAATTCCAGAGGCGTTAACTACAGCAATTTTATCAAAATAGGTACTACCTATTACGATTTGCAGAGTAATTACGCTATGCCTCACCGTTTGGTGATGCACTCAGATGGATCAGTTGCCGCAACCTGGACAACCAGTGCCAATGATTTCTCCGGCTTCCCACAGCGTGGCTCCGGTTATAACTTCCGCAATACCGGCGGAAACTGGTTGAAATCAGATAGCAACAGAGTAGAAGCTTCAACCCGAACCGGTTGGCCCAATATCGGTATTCTTCGCAACGGTTCAGAGTTTGTAATTGGACATGAAGCCACCAACGGAGGTTTTGTAATGACCAAAAACAACGGCCGCGGCACACGTCCTTCCACAAGTACCTCAATTCTCACAGAACCTCCCTACAAGCCCATTTGGGCCCGCACAGCCAATGACGGTGATACCATTCACTTTGTTTGCAGCTACACAGACTCTGCCCAGCCCGGTGAAAAACGCGCTCCACGCAGAAAAGGCATTTTTGCCCCGATGGTATACAGCCGCAGCGTAAATGCGGGTGCAAGCTGGGATATTCAGCACCAGATGCTGCCCGATTATGACAGCACGCTCACCAACAACGGTGGATCTGACCAATACGCCATTGATGCCAAAGGCAAAACGGTGGCTATTGTTAATGCCGACAAGTTTCAAGGTGTGATTCTTTGGAAATCGACTGATGCAGGTGCAACATTCCAGCGCATCATTGTAGATACTTTTAAATATGCGCCATACACAGCCAAAAAACTGATGCTGGATACTCCATATACCAATGATGGAACCTGTGACGTAATTATAGATAACAGTGGTAAGATTCACGTTTTTTGGGGCATAGCCCGTGTAGGTGATGACGATACCACCGATGAATTCTACACAGATTTTTTTGGAACACAGGGTATCGGTTACTGGAACGAAACAACCGGTGTAGGCCAGTCAATCGTGGATCCGGGTGCGTTTGACCGCGATGGTGACGGCGTTATCCGTCTGGATGCTGCCTCTTTTTATGGGTTGCAAAGCGGCAATCTGCCCACGGTTAATGGTACTACCTTGTCTCACTGCGCCCGCTTAACCAATACCAACCCTATGCGTCAGCCCAATGCAGCAATTGATGACAATGGCAACATTTACTGCGTATTCTCTGTGCCTATTGAAAATGATGTGTACGACCTGGGCGCCAACTATCGCGATATTGCCGTAGTAAGCAGCACAGATGGTGGTCTTAACTGGAGCGCACCCCAGGATCTAACCCAGGTGCTAACCCGTGAAGAAGATTTTCCCTCAGTTGCCCGCAGAGCCAATGGATTCCTGCACCTTATGTGGCAGCAGGACGCCATTCCCGGAAACAATTTGAGCAATAACAACGCCAATGCACAAAATCATCCCGTGGTGTTAAATGATATCATGTATCAGGCAATTCCCGTTGGAGATATCCTTAACAACAAAATTGGCATGATCTGGGGTGTGAATGTGGATAAGCCCAACACCGGAGAGTTAATGCTGGTAAATCAGAATTATCCCAATCCTTTCAGTGGTATTTCTAATGTGCTGGTGTGGATGTCTGCCCCCGGTGACATAAAACTTGAAGTTCGCAACACAGCAGGTATGCTGGTTCGCAATTCTACCTTCAACGGTATGAACCGTGGTAACCACATACTTTCCATCGATGCAACCGGATTGTCTTCAGGTGTTTATACCTACAGCCTTATTAGCGGCGGAAGCAAAGTAAGCCGAACCATGATGGTTCACTGATAGCACAACTCAGTAAATTACAAAAAAGGCCTTCCTCGGAAGGCCTTTTTATTGCCTATTTTTGCCTTATGTTCAAAACCGGTTTCTTCTACCATTTTCTCACCGCCAGTATCTTTATTGGCATGGGAGCATACTTTTGGTTTTTAAATCCATCGGCACTCGAAATCAAAGGAATCAATCCGGCGTGGTTTGGTGGAATATTGCTGATTTGGGGCTTGTTTCGCGGTCTAAACGGATACCTGATGCTTCGCAGAAAAAAGAAAACCGATAATGAAATTTAAACTGCTATTAATAGCAGCGCTGCTTTCTGCTTGCTATAATTTTGATTATCAGGGTGAGGGGAAAGATGTACCTACGGCCGGAAAGGTAACCATCTGGGCAGATTATGCCGATTCATTGATGCTTACCCAAATGAAAGATGTGTTTGAATCTAAGTATCCCAAAGCCAGCCTGAAATTCAAATTTGCATCCGAAACGGATATTCTTATGGCTGTAAATGAGGGGAAATGCAGAATATGTATATTGCACCGGGATTTTTTTCCACAGGAGAAACAGGCTCTTGAAAACCGAAATTTTAAAGTAAGAAGTGTAAAATTTGCCAGATCTTCCATCGCACTTGTAGCCAAGAATAATTCAAATTTTACGGTTTTAGGGGAGAATGATCTTAAGCATTACCTCACGTCTGATAAATCAGGTGGTGTTACATTGTGTTTTGACAGAAAAGGAGGTAATAACTACATGTATTTTTTCCGTCGCTATGCATTGAATGAGAATAGCAAAGCCAATATTGTAACACTTCCCGGTCCTTACGCGGTAATGGACTGGGTAGCCAGCCACGATGACTGTATCGGTTTTGTGGGTGTAAATACGATTGCCGACAAAACAGATACGCTGGCTTTTTTTTATCAGAAAAAGGTAAATATTTTAAAGGTTTACACAGATTCATCTGGGGCTTCCTATCCCTTTCAATCCCAAATCCTAACGGGGCAGTATCCATTTATTCAGGATGTGTATATACACGATTTACAAGGATATTCGGGACTTGGCAGTGGCTTGGCCGCATGGGTTTGTTCACAACCCGGTCAGGTTATGGTTAAAAAAAGTGGATTGTTGCCCTGTTTTGATGCAGGAAGAACCATAGAATTTGGCACAGAATGATAAATTTGGATTAATTTTTGTTTTATGCTTCGTAAAGCGTTCAACTTATATTTTTTTTGCAACAAAATGAAAACACTGTTATTCTCATTGGCCACCGCTGGAGTTAGTCTTCTGCAGGCCCAAAGTATCGAGCAGGGAAGAAGACAAACCCGAAATGAGCAGTATGAAGATGCTGCCAAAACCTTCGATGCCATGATTGCCAAAAAACCCAAGGTGGGTGAGCCCTATTACTGGGCAGGTATCAATTTGCTTGAATCAGGAGATACTGCTTCTGCAAAAGCAATGTTTGAAAAAGGGTTGCAAATGATGCCCAAATACACTTTAAACAACATAGGACTCGGTCACATCGCTTTGAGGCAAGGAGATGTTGCAGCAGCAGAGAGTCAGTTTGCGATTGCCGGAAAATCGGGTAAGAAACTCATGCCCATTGTAAATCGCGAGTTGGGAAGGGCTTATCTAATGGTTCAGTTTGCACCGCCCACTATACTCAAGGACTATGCTGATAAAGCCGCCAATAGGCTTAAACTGGCTTCAGAAACAGACTTTGAAGCGCAGTTGCTCTTGGGTGATGCTTATCTGATCCTTAACAAAGGAGATGCATCTGTTTCTATCGAGCAATACACCATATCCAGCAATCAGAATGAGTCGGATCCCCGTTCAAAACTTAGACAAGGTATGGTTTACCAGCGCGTAGGTAATTATGATGTTGCTCTAAATCAGGTAAATGACGCCCTTAAAATAGATAAAGATTTCGCTCCTGCCTACAGACAAAAAGCAGATATCTTCAATTTGATGAAAAAGCGCGATAGTACTGTTTTTTACTACAAAGAGTATTTGAAGCGTAACAACAACATTTCGGCCCGTAAAATGTACGCCCAGGCCCTTTTTCTGGCCGGCGATTATGATGAAGCTATAGCAGAGGCCAAAAGTATTTTGGAACAGCAGGAAAAGGCAGGTTCAAAACTCTTTACAAACCTGTATGGTGTGATTGCCTATTCCTATGCACAAAAGAATGACACAGCCAGGGCAACCAATCAGTCAGGTCTCGATTATTTTCAATTGTATGAAGCTAAACACGTGAAAAACCTGAATAGGCCGTTGTCATTGCAGGAGAAGTTTATCAAAGCCAACCTGCTGGGCCGTCTCGGACAAAGCGATGTGGCTTACGATATTCACATCAGTGTAATCAGCGATACTGCGCGCTGTCCCGCTGTATGGTATCAGCAATTGCAGGATTTCTATACAGGAAGAAAACAGTGGAACAGGGCTGTAACCGTGATTGAGTGGAAAAAAGTAAAAAACAACGGTCTGGAAAACAAAGACCTGTTTTACCTGGGAAATGCACAGTTAAATGCCGGCCAGTATGAAAAAGCCATTGGAACCTATACAGAACTGGTGGGCAAGGATTCTACTGCAGTGCAGGGTTATTATAAAATTGCACAGGCTTACGATCAAATGGATCCTACAGATTCAACAGGCAAAGCAACCGATGCATACCTGGTTTGGATGAAACGCCTGAACGCCGAACAAAAAACGAAATACAGACAAACCATGCTGGCGGCATATAACCGTATGCAGGTTACTGCCAGGGGCAGAAAGCAGTGGGACAAATGCTCAGAGTACTTGGGCAAAATGATTGAACTGGCGCCTGAAGATGAAAACATAAAAAAAGACAAGGAGGCAGTTGATAATTATATTAAAAAACAAGCCGCTCGTCAGCAAAAGAAACCTGCAAAACCGTAATTCATAAAATAGCCATATTTTTGAGGCCTGCTTGGAAAAAGCAGGCCTTTTTATTAGCTTTGGTAAGATTGTTTAAAGTCACTTTTTATATTCTGCTATTTGTGTGCGCTTGTCTGTCTCAGCCAATCCAGGCACAGCGCACAGGATTCATATTAAAATTACAGCCGGGTAAATATGAGGAAATAGTCCGAAAACTGCCTGCAGGCATAATTTTACATTGTGTGGATGCCCAATTTGGTTTGTATCACCTGAACATACCCACAGAGCGCCTTTCTTCCGAATTTATAAGGTCCATTCATATAATTCCGGGGGTACAGGCGGTGCAAAAATGCCGGGAAATTACCCGAAGAAAAACACCAAACGATCCCTTGTTCAGCGCACAAAATTACCTAAGTACCGTCAGGGCACTACAATTCTGGGACAGAAACACTGGCGGCATAAACAGGCGTGGGGATACCTTAGTTGTTGCTTTGGTAGATGACGGAATGGATACCATGCATCCGGACCTTAAGCCCAACATGTGGTTTAACAGAAACGAAATACCCTGGAACGGAATAGACGATGATGCCAATGGTTATGTAGATGATTACAGAGGCTGGAACGGGGGAGATTCCAACAACAGAACCTTCACTACACAGAGTCTTTATGCGCATGGTACGGAAGTGGCCGGCATTGTTGGCGCAGGAGGTAACAATCAGCAAGGAGTTTCGGGTATCAACTGGCAGGTAAAGCTGATGCCATTGCTATGTTATCCGCTCAATGGGGTCGATGGTGATTTGGGAGTAATACGCAGTATGCTGTATGCACTTCGCATGAAACAGCTGTATATAAAAACGGGAGGTATGAAAGGAGCGTTCATCGTGGCTCTGAACACTTCCGTGGGTATTGATGGAGCCTTTCCCAATGAAGAACCTATTTGGTGCAGCCTGTATGATTCTTTGGGAAATGCAGGAATCATCAGCAGCATTGCCACCACAAATAGCAACGTGGATGTGGGTGTTGCCGGTGATATACCCAGTCTTTGTCCCAGTACTTTTACCATTGTTGTGAATAATACCGATGCCAATGACAATCGCATGGGTTCGGGTTACAGCGAAGAACATGTGGATATGGCAGCTCCCGGCCAGGCAGTTTATACCACACAGCTTAGCACTTATAATGGCCCAAACGGACCTTATTCCAGTGTCAGCGGAACCTCTTTCGCTGCACCGCAGGTAAGTGCAGCTGCAGCTTTGCTGTGTGCGGAAGTTTGTGATTCATTTTGGTCTGTACATAAAAATCAGCCCGATTCAGCTACAAGGCTGTTACGACGCTGGATATTACGCAGTGTGGATGCGATTCCTGTATTAACAGGAAAATGCGCCACTGCTGGCCGCCTCAATATAGAAAGAGCCAGAACCGAAATGAATGTGTGGTGCACAGCTGTTAACCAGAATCTGAAAACACAAAACAAGGTATATCCCAATCCGGCCTTACCCGGTCAGGTAATTGTTTGGAATGGACTTTTACCCGGAGTTAACAGATTGAAAATTTACAGCATGGACGGGAGAGAAGTTGCAAAAGAAGTTAGAAACGATGGAATGAAAATCCAACTTCCTGACTTGTCGCCAGGCTTTTATATGTTACAAGGACAGTCTGCACGCGGGACAATCCGCACCCGTATTTTTATTTCAGAAATGCCTAAGTAACCGGTTTAAATGGTTGTGGCAGTTTTTACAGTAGTGCATGCTGCGGCACAATGTAGGTCCAAAAGGCGTTTGCATGGTCGTATTTCGACTATCGCACAGCGGACAGGCAATATCACTCAATACATCCAGTTCAATGTATCCGGCGTGCTTTGGTGGGGGCGCAAGGCCATGTTTTTTCAATGCGGCCAAACCTTTTTCAGAGATCATATTGGTATTCCAGGCAACCTCAAAGCTGGTGCTCACTTTTGGATTGTCAAAACCGGATGCCTTGAGCTTTTCGTGTACGAGTTGTTCCATCA
>CAYSIK010000008.1:24919-30529 GCA_964431045.1 uncultured Flavobacteriaceae bacterium | reverse complement strand
TGGAAGGCGCATGGACTACCACGCCCACCCAATGGAGCAATAACTATTTTGAAAATCTGTTCGGATACGAATGGGAACTCACCGAAAGTCCGGCCGGAGCCAAGCAGTGGCGCCCCAAGGGCGGTGCCGGTGCCGGAACCGTGCCCGATGCACACGTAGCGGGCAAAACCCACGCACCGATGATGCTGACCACAGACTTGTCGCTGCGCATGGATCCTGCGTATGAAAAAATATCGCGTCGTTTCTATGAAAACCCTGATCAGTTTGCGGATGCATTTGCCCGCGCCTGGTTCAAGCTCACCCACCGCGATATGGGACCCAAGCGTCGCTACCTCGGTCCTGAAGTTCCCGCTGAGGAGCTCATCTGGCAAGACCCAATCCCTGCTGTAAACCACGAGCTTGTAGATGCGAACAATATCGCCCACCTTAAAAATCAGATACTGTCTTCGGGACTGACCGTTTCTCAGCTGGTAAGTACTGCCTGGGCTTCGGCCTCTACCTACAGAAACTCTGACAAGCGCGGTGGTGCCAATGGAGCCCGTGTGCGCCTGGCGCCTCAGAAATTCTGGGAGGTAAACAACCCTGCGCAGCTGGGTTCAGTTCTCGATAAGCTGGAAAGCCTTCAGCAGGCGTTTAACGGCAGTCAGAGCGGCAACAAGCGCATTTCGCTGGCCGATATGATTGTGCTGGCAGGTTGTGCTGCTGTTGAGAAAGCTGCTGCCGATGCGGGACACAACGTGAATGTACCTTTCACTCCGGGCCGCATGGATGCGAGCGCAGAGCATACCGACGTAGAATCTTTTGCCGTGCTGGAGCCCATGGGCGACGGTTTCCGCAACTACAAAAAGGCCGGATACCGTGCATCGGCAGAAGAAATGCTGGTAGACAAGGCCCAGCTGCTGACGCTGACCGCTCCTGAAATGACAGCTTTGGTGGGTGGCATGCGTGTCATGAACACCAACTGGGACAACTCCAAACATGGCGTATTCACCCACAATCCTGGCAAGCTCAGCAATGATTTCTTTGTAAACCTGCTGGATTTTGGCACCACCTGGAAAGCTACAGACCACGCCCAGGAAACATTTGAAGGCACCGACCGCAAGACCGGCACCGTAAAATGGACAGCTACCCGCGCAGACCTCATTTTCGGTTCCAACTCAGAACTGAGGGCCATTGCTGAGGTGTACGCCTGTGCCGACGGACACAAGAAATTCATCAAAGATTTTGTTGCCGCCTGGAACAAGGTGATGAATGCGGATATGGCATAAACCTGTTAAAATTAAATATTGAAAGGGGCTTTTCGAAGCCCCTTTTTCTTTATTGAAAACCTTCGGGAGGAAAATAAACCGTTTGCCTATTTTTGCCGCAACCATGCGACAAACCTTACTGGCCGGATTGATGATTTTTTGCGGCGTCAGCGCAACAGCTCAGGACACTTTAAACATAGACACGCTGTTGATTTTTGACGGCAGAACCCGTGGCACACTCAACCAAAATACGTTCATCACCCGCATTGATGCGAAAACCCTGCAAAAGGCCCCGGTGCATAGTGCAGAGGACTACCTCGATTATCTGCCCTGGCTGGATTTGCGCAGCCGCGGAAACATGGGCGTGCAGGGTGATTTGAGCATACGCGGCGGCAATTACGAGCAAACCCTCATTATGCTGGACGGCGTACCCATGACCGATGCCCAGACAGGGCACCACAACCTGAACCTGCTGTTGCCCCCGGAAATGTACAGCAGCATGGAAGTACGTGCCAACGGCGCCGCCCGGATTTATGGCCCAAAAGCTATGTCTGGAACAGTAAACTTCACTACACAACTTCCTGATAAAAACAGTGCATTTGCCTCTGTATTTGGCGGTGAGCATGGTTTTAAAAGACTGGCTGCCGGAGTCTCCGGTTATCGCAAGGGATGGGGAGCAGGCATTTCGGGCCAAACCCTTTCCCACAATGGTTTTACTACCAATACCGATATGGATCAGAACAGCCTGTTCGGACAAATTTACCGCAAGGACAAAGCGGGAAAAATATGGATGAATGCGGGCATTGGCAACAAGCGCTTTGGTGCACAGAATTTTTACAGCAGCCGCTTTCCCTTCCAGCAGGAATACACCCAAACACGCCTGATAACCGTGAACTGGGAATATTACTGGGGTAAATGGCAGTGGGTTGGAAACGCTTATTATCGCTACAACCACGACCGTTTTGAATTGTACAGGGAGGGCGATGGCTGGTATCAGCGAAGCGGAAAGCGCTATGTGCGCGGCACAGACACAACCCCCACATGGTATGCCGGACACAATTACCACCAAAGTATTGCCCGGGGCGTCATGAACAACATTTCTCGGAGATTTGGTGTGCATACCGTATCCATTGGGCTGGAATACCGATCGGAGTTTGTGCGCAGCAATGTACTGGGCGAGCCGGGTGATACCCTGGAAGTGCCATTTGGTTCGGATGGAGCCAAATTTACACGCAGTGCAAGGCGCGAAAACTGGAGTGTGTATCTGGAAGACAAAATTAATTGGAACAACTGGGTGGTTTCCGGCGGTATTTTGATTAACCGCAATTCTGCTTTTGGCAACGGTATTTTCCCGGGTATTGAAGTGGTCAAAACACTCAAAAAACTGCGGGTTTATGCCTCTGCCAACAAGGGTTTCAGGCTACCTACCTATACCGATTTGTATTACAATATTGGTGGTGCCAAAGGCAGTAAATTATTGAAACCGGAAGAGGCCGTCAGTTATGAACTGGGTAGCCGGTTCGGCTTACAGGAACACCGTTTTCAACTCGCAGCTTTTGCCCGTGATGGTAAGAACCTTATAGACTGGGTGCGTTTTAATGGCAGCAATGTGGATTCAGCGGCAAACCTCACGCAGGTATTTTATTACGGCGTTGACGGGTACTGGGAATTTTTGCCCAAAAAACCGCTGGGCGGGGTTTTACAGAAGGTTAGTGCCGGATTTCTTATGATGAATGCCGATAAAAAAAGCGAAGGTTTTCAGAGCTTTTATGCGCTTGATTTTATTGGTCAAAAGTACACCCTGCAGGCGGAATGGAAACTTCATAAGAACATCAACCTAACTACGATGGGTTATTTGCAGAAGCGGATGGGAGGCTACAAACTGCCCGGAAATACTGCAGAAACTTCCTATCCCTACGCGGTGGCCATGGATATAAGGCTTACAGCCTCTCTAAAAAAGCTAAAGTTTTTTGCCGAAGCAACCAACATGTTTGACAGCCCTATGATGGACCTGGGGAATGTGCAGCTGCCGGGGCGGTGGGTAAAAGCCGGTATTACGGCAGCCGTGGGGCGTTGAAGGGGTTGGGGTCTCGCGCGCACGCGCCGGAAGACCTGGAAGGTTTTAAGACCTGGAAGGTCTGGCAAAGGTTGCGAAATACTCCGTAACTTCGCAACGTGACCCGCGAAGAACTGGTATACCAAATCTTTTCCAAGCGCAGCTATCTGTGCACCGGCCTGGATACGGAAATGGGAAAACTGCCTCTGCATTTGCCCAAAAACGGCGATGCCATGGTGGAGTTTAACCGCCAAATTATCCATACTACCCTGCCTTACAGCGTAGCCTATAAAATCAATACGGCTTTTTACGAGCAATACGGAGCCCTTGGCTGGGAATGGATGGAACAAACCCTGGATTATCTGCCATCATCTGTTTTTCGGATTGCAGACGCCAAGCGCGGCGACATTGGAAACACCAGCACCATGTATGCCCGGGCGTTTTTTGAGACCCTGAATTTTGATGCCGTTACCGTGGCTCCCTACATGGGAGAAGACAGTTTGCGTCCTTTTCTGGAGTTCAAAGACAAGTGGATCATTTGCCTCGCACTTACCAGCAACCCCGGTCATGCCGATTTTCAAATGAACGAATATGAAGGCAAAAAACTGTATGAGCGCGTAATTGAAACGGTTTGCAAGTGGGGAAACCCCGACAACTTGATGTTTGTGGTGGGTGCCACCCGCGCTGATTATGTAGCCGACATCCGCAAAATCATTCCCGATCATTTTCTGCTGGTGCCCGGTGTGGGTGCGCAGGGCGGAAGCCTGGCCGATATCAGCCATGCGGGACTGAACCAAGAAGCGGGATTGCTCGTAAACAGTTCCCGGGGTATTTTGTACGCCTCCTCCGGCGAAGATTTTGCCGAAGCCGCTGCCGCCGAAGCCCGAAAACTTCAGGCTGAAATGGCAGAACACCTCATCAACCTAAAACATTGATATGGAAAACCGCATTACCCGGCTTCTGGGCATAGAATTTCCCATTATACAGGGTGGAATGATCTGGTGCAGTGGTTGGGAACTTGCATCAGCAGTGAGCAATGCCGGAGGCTTGGGTCTAATTGGCAGCGGCAGTATGTATCCCGATATCCTGCGCCACCATATTCGTCAGTGCAAATCACATACAAACAAACCTTTCGGGGTGAACGTGCCTTTGCTCTACCCCAACATTGAAGAGCACATGAACATCATTGCAGAAGAGGGCGTGAAAATCGTGTTTACCAGCGCAGGAAACCCTGCCACCTGGACCCCTTGGCTGAAAGAGCGCGGCATCACCGTGGTGCACGTGGTGGCCAACACCAAATTCGCTAAAAAATGCGAAGCCGTGGGCGTGGATGCCATTGTGGCCGAAGGCTTTGAAGCAGGCGGGCACAACGGGCGCGAGGAAACCACCACCTTGTGTTTAATTCCCATGGTGCGAGAGGTTTGCAGCCTGCCGCTGATTGCCGCAGGTGGCATCAGCACAGGAAAAGCCATGGCCGCCGCATTTTGCCTTGGCGCCGAGGCTGTGCAGGTAGGAAGCCGATTTGCCGCCAGCGAGGAAAGTTCGGCACATGCAAGTTTTAAACAGGCTATAATGCTTGCGGGAGATGGCGATACCCAGCTTACGCTCAAAGAACTCACCCCTGTTCGCTTGCTAAAAAATAAGTTTTACAACGATGTAGTAGAGGCTTATAGCAAAGATGCTTCACACGAAGAATTGGCTGCCCTGCTGGGCCGCGGAAGGGCCAAAAAAGGCATGTTTGAGGGCGATATGGACGAGGGAGAACTGGAGATCGGACAGGTGAGTGCATTTATCCATCAGATTAAGCCGGCGGGCGAAATTGTGCGGGAAATGATGGAGGAATACAGACAAACCCGCAATACTTTGCCTGCTTTGTAACCCATTTTCTGTATTTTCGCACACATGCAGTGGATTTCTCAAATCCTTTTTGCCCTTTGCCTAGGAGCGGGAATTTGGTTTTTCGCAGGCAGGGTGCGTTTTATACGCCGAAATATCCTTTTGGGGAAAGATATTGACCTCTCAGACAATCCGGCAGCACGCTGGAAACAAATGTTTTGGGTGGCTATGGGACAGAGCAAGATGGCCAAGCGCCCTGTTGCCTTTGTTTTTCACCTGTTTGTATACCTGGGTTTCGTACTCATCAATATAGAAGTGCTGGAAATCTTGCTGGACGGACTTTTGGGCACCCACCGCCTGTTTTCATTTATGGGCGGACTTTACAATGTGGCCATCGGTTTTTTTGAAATACTTGCCTTGCTGGTGCTGGTGGCCTGTGTGGTTTTCCTCGCCCGCCGTTTTGTGGTGAAA
>CAYSIK010000008.1:0-24819 GCA_964431045.1 uncultured Flavobacteriaceae bacterium | reverse complement strand
GGTGCCTGGTGGTTCCATTTCATTGGTATTCTGTTGTTTTTGAACTATGTGCCTTACAGCAAACACTGGCATATTATAATGAGTTTTCCCAACGTGTATTACACGCCATTGAAGCCCAAAGGCGCCTTTGCCAATATGGAAAGCGTTACCACAGAGGTTAAACTGATGATGGACCCTTCTGCTACACCCCCCGAAGGCTATGAACCCCCTGCCGGATTTGGTGTTCGGGATGTGCAGGACCTGACCTGGAAAAACCTCATGGACGCCTACACCTGCACAGAATGTGGGCGCTGCAGCAGTGTGTGTCCGGCTAACATTACCGGCAAAAAACTCAGTCCGCGCAAAATCATGATGGATACCCGCGACCGCCTGGAAGAGGTGGGACGCAACCTGGATGCAGGCACTACAGATGATAAAGACCTGCACAGCTATATTTCTGCCGAAGAATTGTGGGCCTGCACTACCTGTAACGCCTGCGCAGAGGCCTGTCCGGTGAATATCAATCCGGTGGATATAATTGTGCAGATGCGCCAGTATCAGGTGATGGAGAAGAGTGCTGCACCTGCTGAATTGAACAACATGTTTGCCAACCTGGAAAACAACGGTGCGCCCTGGCAGATGAGTCAAATGGACAAAGCCAACTGGACCCAAAGCTAATGGAAAATTATACCGCACACCCTACTGCCGTGATTGATGATGGTTGCCAGATTGGAAAAGGCACACGCATTTGGCATTTTTCGCATATCATGCCGGGCTGTGTGATTGGTGAAAACTGCAACATTGGACAGAATGTGGTAATCAGTCCGGAGGTGGTGCTGGGAAACAACGTGAAGATTCAGAACAACGTGAGTATCTACACCGGCGTGACCTGCGATGATGATGTTTTTCTGGGTCCCAGCTGTGTTTTTACCAATGTTACCAATCCCCGGAGTGCGGTAAACCGCCGCGGACAATATGCCAAAACCCACGTGGGGAAAGGCGCCAGCATTGGTGCCAATGCCACCATTGTTTGTGGGCACGATATAGGTAAGTTTGCCTTTATCGGTGCCGGTGCGGTGGTAACCAAGAATGTACCCGATTATGCTCTGCTGGTGGGCAATCCTGCCCGGCAAACCGGATGGATGAGCGAATACGGCCATAAGCTGCAGTTTGATGCGCAGGGTCATGCGGTTTGTCCTGAAAGCGGGCAAGTTTACAGACTTGAAAATGGATTGGTAACCAGAACCGACGCATGAAGAATATTCTGGTAACCGGCGGACTTGGATTCATTGGCTCTCACACTGTGGTAAGCCTGCATGAAGCCGGTTTTAACCCCGTGATTCTCGATAACCTCAGCAACACCCGCGAAAACGTGCTGGAAGGGCTGGAAAAGCTCATGGGACGCAGGCCCTTGTTTTTCAAGGGCGATGTAAATGAAGCCGGGATTTATGACAGAATCGTATCTGAAATAGGCGAAATCGCTGCAGTAATTCATTTTGCGGCCTTCAAGGCGGTGGGTGAAAGCGTGGAACAGCCATTAAAGTATTACCACAATAATGTGCAGGGGCTAATTACATTGCTCACTGCCATGCAAAAACATGGGATCAACAACATCGTATTTAGCAGCAGCTGTACCGTTTATGGAGAGCCCGATCAGGTGCCGGTAAATGAGGGATCACCCATTAAACCTGCTGCATCGCCTTATGGGGCCACCAAGCAGATGGGAGAAACCATTTTGCGGGATTGTTCCTGGGTGAACACACAGTGCCTGCGGTATTTTAATCCCATTGGTGCGCATCCTACAGGTTTGATTGGCGAACTGCCACTGGGTGTGCCCAGCAATTTAATTCCTTACCTCACCCAATCTGTGGCAGGTTTAAGGCCTCCGCTGACCGTCCATGGCGGTGATTATCCCACAACGGATGGAACTTGCATACGGGATTACATTCACGTGTGTGATTTGGCCGATGCCCATGTCGTAGCGTTGAACAGGCTTTTGGGCAAGAAACAAACCTCAACATTTGAGGTGTTCAACATAGGCACCGGTGACGGAAGCTCTGTTTTACAAGTGCTGAATGCCTTTGAAGCTGCAACCGGCAAAAAAGCCGATTATCAAATTGGGCCGCGCAGACCGGGAGACGTAGTGGCGGTCTGGGCCGATGCCTCACATGCTGAAAAAGTAATGGGTTGGAAAGCCAAAAGAGGCCTGCCTGAAATGCTTCGCGATGCCTGGAATTGGCAGACTATGCAGGCATAAAAGCGTCCATTTTTCAGGATTTCTATCAGCCGGTTTACCCGGCCTTTTCAACACTATCCACATTGGGTTCTGTTTTATAAATGTGCACAAAGCCCCTGTTTCAATAGTAAAAAGGCTTTAGAGGGTTTCGCCGAAGTGTATTTTTGTGAATTAAAAAACTTTTTCCACATTTTTATCAACAGAAAACATACCGGTTGGTATATTTGCAGTCCGCTATGACAAAAATCACCAGAGAAAAGATTCTTAATCGTTGTTTTGAGGCCATCTGTGAAGGTGGTTTTATTAATCTTCGCACCGACAAGGAAATCAAGTGCCTGCGCATCACCAAAGGTGCTTTCTACCATTATTTTCCCGGAAAACTGGATTTAGGCTACGCTGTCATCGATGAGATTATTATGCCCATGTATATGGAGCGTTGGGCATCGCTTGAAGAAAAAACACGTGGCGTTTCTGTAGCATTGAATGACATCATCGAAAACATCAAAACCGGCAGCACAGATTTGTCCGTGAAACGTGGCGACGTCCTAGCCAACCTGATGGTGGAAATGAGCAACGAAGACGAAACTTTCCGCCTAAAGCTGGAAGAAGTGCTGGAGGCGCAGGTAAAAATCATTCAGCGCGCCATTCTCAATGGAAAGGCAGCCGGTGAGATGAAACCCCAGATTGATGCCCGCAGTATGGCTTACAGTCTGATTGGTCAGTTGCAGGGTTGCTACGCAGTAGCCAAAACCCGCAACAGCCGCGATGTATTTACCCTGATGATGAACGCCATGCAACGCCAGTTGAAGGAAGTATTGTTTGTAAGTGCGGGGTCTGAACCTTCAGGAGGAACGGCATTTCAGCGCATGACCGCCTAAACGGAAAGTTCAGGCAGCGTAATAAATTAATTTTTTAGGATTATACCCAATCCATGGCCATTACCAACCCGCCAAAGAAGGTAGGCAAGCCCAGCCAAAAGCCCTGAGGAAGGAAAATGGTCAGCAAAATCAGGGCCACTGCAGATACTGCAGTAACTGCCCAGTACAATCCGGTTTTGCGCTTAGCGTCTGTCATAACGAGGCAAAGTTACATATTCAATTTCACAGTCACAAATGATTAGGATTACAACCGGTTCCCTGAATATATATGCGCCTTTCCTTTCCGCTGGCGGTAACAAGAAAAAATGTTGCAAAAAGCATAAAACGGGGAAGCGTTGCAAGGATTGTCCCAAAAAGAAATGAAGTAGTAGGGAAAGGTATTAAATTAAACTGCCTTTTTCCCGACGTCAAAAATATAGAGGATCAAGTTGTCAGTTAATTTACTTTCACAGCCTCACCCGCACAGAAGCATACGCGCCAAAACCGTTTAGTCTGCCGGGCATCACCAGGCTTTCCAATCCTTCCAGCTGAAGGTTAAAGAAGAGACCACCGCGCTGCAAGGCTTTCCAGTCCCAGGTGCTACTTAAATTGATATTCCAGGTGTCGAAACCACCCAAAGATATACTCGGGAAGAAACGTAGGTTACCTACACCCAGCCTGGTATTGGGCTGCCAGTCAAAACGCGGCAGATAGCCGGGCAAATACCGGTAATTGATTCTAATCCAGCCAAAAATTTTGTGCAGCCCGGTCAAACCCACCTCAAAAGGCGCAAACAGGGTTTTGCTGCTTCGGCTGCTGTCCAGTCCCAGTTGTTGTTTTACGGAATCCACACGATCGCCAAACCAGTCGCCGCGGAATATTTTGTTGAGTGAGGTGGTGGCTGCTTCCAAACGCACCGTGCTGCCGGCCATTCCGGGCAAGCGGCTGTAGGATGTGAGCCCGCCCGTGTAGTACAATCCGGCGTTATTTGCGTAAAAGCTAACAAACTGCCAGGGACTTCTGGTGAAATCATACATGACCTCGGCATTGACTGTAAGACCAAAACCTCCTGTTGCCCGCTGCACGTTTCCGCCCCACATTACATCTACGTTTTGGGCCAGGGTATCGGTAAATACATTTGCCCGGAAATCCTTCACTGCACTGTAGGAGCGCAGCCATCCCGGGTTAATGCTGCCATTATAGATAATATTTCCCTTGCCGTTTTTCAGCCTCCGGGCTTTTTCAAATCCAAAACCTATTTCCACCACATCCCACTGTGTGGCTTTGTGAATGCGGGCATCGAGGGTTTGGCCCATATAGGCCCCATTGCCCTGAAAAACCAGCCGGAAGGCATCGTCGTTAAAACGAATACCACCCATTTGATGCCGGCGTATAAAGAACTTATTGGTTACATTCAATGACATTGTAGAGGCCAGCCCCCCCCGCACCTGTGGTTTCAGGCGTTCTTCGGTTGCGGCAATGCGTTCTGAAGGAATGTAGCCGCCCAGCAAAAAACGGCCCGTAATGGCCAGTGGCATGCCCGGGGATCCGCTTTCGCTGTAGAGAGAAACTCCAATAGTTTTTGGACGCCGTAACTGAAATGTGAATATTGAGTCTATTGAAGGTAAATGCACAAGTGTATCTCCTGCAAAAGCCGTCATGGTATCCGATGTCTGTGCCTGCAGGGATTGGGCTGCCAGCAGCAAGCCCATTAAATATTTAAAACTGTGCTTCATATTCGGCTTGCAGGCTGGTTTTAACTTTCAGTTTGTAGGTATTGTAAATCTTTTGCTCAGTGCCATTGCCTGTCACACGGGCTTTGATGGCCACAGCGTGCGCCTTGCGCAGCGCGTCGATTCGCTCTTTGGGAATACTTGCCCGCAATATGGTTCTGGATGCTGCCAGGGGCGCTCCGTTAGCGGTTGTTTTACCGGGCATAATGGTTCCGGGCGTTAATATCACATCGCCCAGTGCATTGCCAAATTGATCCAGCAGTACAAAGTCCATATCCACTTCAAACGGGTAGTCATTTTCTACGTCAAAAATCACGGTGGCGCTTTTTACACGCTGCACCTGCGGAAGGCTGGCTGCTTCAATGCCCTGGGTGTCACGCAGGTTTAAACCGCCGATAGTGAAACTCACCGGGGCTTCCAGGCGCAGGTAAATTTCAGCGCCGGAATTGTCGAATACAAAGTCTTTCCAGTTGCTCACGTTCCCGTTGGGGTTGGTTTCTATGTCGATATCGTAGTTGATATACTGGGGTAAGTTCTCCACAAAGGCTTTGATGTTGGAATTGCTGCCATCCAGTACCACCTGCTTGTCGGTGGATTGTCCGTAAACAAAGGGCGCAGGGCTAATAAATACATCGCTGTTGAGAGGTGTGGCGCTTAGTTTCACCTTGTTGCCGCTGAAAATATTTTCGCTTTCCAGCGATTTCACACGCACCCTGCCTTCGGCACCAATGCTGTTTTTCACCAGCACCGATGCTTTGAAATCCTTGAACAGTATATTGCCGTCGGCACCTTTAAACAGGGCAAAAGGGGCCTTGTCTGCGGAGTTGTTCAGCGTTTGGCCCATGTATCCGGTGGCGTATTCAGGTAGCAACCCTGTGAGTGCATAGTAAATGCGCAGGCTGTCGTTGAGCGTCACCTGCACCTTGCGGCCGCTGCTGTCCAGCGACACCACCATGATCTGGTGAAAGGTATTCACCGTGTCTTTCACCGTAGGGTTTTTGCCGCGGTAATCGAGCAAATAGCCGCTCATATCCACGGTTTCTTCCCGTCTCTCGGTCACGCCGGGCTTGGCACCGGGCATTTTCACCACGCGCTCCAGGGGAACGCCATTCAGGCTGGCCGATGGAATTTTCAGCACCATGGTCATGTTTTCCTGTATGGTGGATTCCACGCGCAGTTTCAGTGAGCCCTGCTTTACTTTAAAGAATTTTACCTGCGGGCCGCCCATATCCAGCACCAGGGCCTCGTCCTGCTCTATCACGTTTTGGTTGGGGAACGCCGCAATGGCATCGCGGGGCCTCAAATTGCGCACAGTAAGGGTAACTTCCACACCTTTTGAGGCATCAATCAGCACCGGACCATTGCTGGGTTCGGTAATCAGGCGGCGGATGACGCCTTTGAGACCCTTGTTTACAGTTTTGTTGCGCAGGCTGATGCTTTTGGTAGCGCTGGTTCCCTGGTCTATATTGAGGAATGAATCTTTGGCCACCACGGAACCATCCGATGCGTTTTGCAGTTCAAATACCAACAGGGTAACCTTCACAGGCAGTTCATTGTTGATAGAAATATCCAGAAATCCGGAATCCAGCGTGGCGGTTTCAAAGAAGGCCGAAGCGTCAATGTCTACGGGATTCAGGTTGGTTTGATTTTGCGCAGGCACCGCAATGGTTTGTCCGTCAAGCAGGCGAAAGGTGGGATTAATCTGCGCCAGGGTGATGCGTTGTACAATACTGCGGTCGCTGAGTTTGAGGCGGCGCAGGGTAAAAGCAGTGTTGAGGCTGGTGTCGGGAGCCGTGACGCGCAAGGTGCGGGCATTGTACACCAGGTTATCATACACAAGGGTATAGCCGCTGTCTGTAAGGTTATTTACCAGATAGCGTTTGTCAATGTCGTTCAGCGTCATTTCGGTGCTGAACAGCGGTACAGCCACGTTGTTGTCCCAGCGGGCGGCCTTGCGGCTGCAGGCACTAAGCACAAAAGTTGTAAATAACAGTAAGTATGCAAGATTTCGCAGCATATTGCGAAGGTAAGGTTTTACGATAAAAACCGAATATTATCGCTTTAAGTATTGCACAATGTTGACATCAAAAAATGCCAGAGATCCGAATATCAGAGTGCTCCAGAAGGCAATGCTGATGCTTTGCCAAAGGATAATTTTGTGTTTTTCCTGAATGAAGGTGGTGCAAAGCAGCGTTCCCACAGGAATGCTGAGAATGAGGGGTGTGAGCAGGGCAATCAGCGGCAACCCGCCGTGCAGCCGCAACCAAACCAGCCTGCGCTTGGTTTTGGTGAACCGCTTTTTGGGTTTACTGTATTTTTTCAAATATCCCTCCAGCCAATATTCGCTGTAGGTGAACAGGACCACTCCTGCGAAAGCCCCTGCTGAAGTGAAAATCCAGCCGTAAAGGGGATTCTGAAAACCAGCAACCGCCACCCCAACACCAATCAGGTATTTTACGGTGGACCATAAAAAACTGAGCAGGGCGGCGGTGGTAAAAGACATTGCTGCAAATGTATGTCTAACTGCATCGCTTTGTGCTGACCGTTTCAGGAATTCATCGGCCCAAACCGCAATAAAGCCGAAAAAATCCTGCAATTTTGCAATCATGTTGCGTTTGGCGGTAATCATCATGCTCTTGGTTTCCGGGCTTGGCCTGCATGCCCAGATTACGGGCGGCATCGACCGCATGGGCCGCGCCGACCGTGAAGCCCCACAAGGCCGCACCGACAGCCTGCGCAATCTTACCGGCAAAAAAAGCGACCCTGAAATAGCCCGCTACACAGACCTCAGCGCAGGCCGCGATTCATTCGCCCGCTGGGACAGCACACTGCCCATGGTGCAGCGCTTCGATATTGCCCGGGCAACCGGCCAGCCCATCGTGGATTTGGGACATTACGCTTCACCCCAGAAAAGTCTGGTGCTGCAACCCTTTGTGCAGTCGGGACTGCAGTCGGGTTTTAATCCGTACGCTTTCCAAAATGTAAGCCCCGAAACATTCTCCTTTTACAGGGCCAAAGTGCCTTTCACCCGCTTTAGCTACCAGCAGGGCGGCAGCGGATTTATTGCCCTGCAGTCGCAGCATACGCAAAACATACGCAAAAACTGGAACATCGCGCTGGATTACCGCAGTGTGAACAACAAGGAATATTACATCAACAGTAAGCAGGACCACCTGCACCGCGGCACCTCGCTCGGAAGCCATTACACTTCCAAAAACGGAAAACTGAAACAGTTTACCATCTTTACCTGGAACCGCGCAAGGCGGCTGGAAAATGGCGGTATGAAGAACGATTCGCTGCTATACTTCGATAAAGCCATTGACACACAGTCGCGCTTCAGCTTCAACACCCGAGGGGTTTACAGGCCCATACTCAGCGCCGCGCAGTCGGTGTATGCAAGCAGGCATCATTTATCAGAAACACAGTACAGCATAGGCAAGGGCAAACCTTACCTGTTTCACCGCGCAGACTGGATCCGCTCGCTCTACCGTTACCTTGATCCCCGCAGAGATACCGGTTTTTACGGTGCACAAACCTACCGCAGCACCGACAGCCTCAATGACAGCAGCGCCTGGAACGGGTTGAGCAACCGGCTGGGCCTCGGCCATCACATCAAAAACGATCGCATGAAAATAGGCCTGCGGGCCTGGTTCAGCTACGAATGGATGAGCTATGGCGCCAAATATTTTTTATCGGGCAAAGATGAAAATGTATCGCAGGGCCTGCACGCCGATGCCTACGGGCAGGGCAAAAGCTGGCTGTGGCAGGCTGAAGTGGCATCGTATATGAAAGGCTACAATAAAGGCGATTACAATCTTGTGTTAAACGGACAATGGAATCCGTTGAAAAGATGGACCCTTTCCGGACATTATCATGCGCAGCAAGCCACACCGGGACTTTTTCAGCAGCGGTTTTTCAGCAATCAGTTTCGCATCAGCAACAGCTGGCCGGCCGTAAAGAGCACCGCCGCTCAACTGGGCATTGCCTACCGTGGAAAACGCACTAGATTTGAGCTGGCCTACATTTTCGGCAAAACCGAAGGTTTGATATACAACAGCGGCGATGCGGTATTCAGGCGGGCATCTGAACTTACCTACAGCCAAATTCGCGGCCATATTCATTTGCAGGCGGGCAAATTGCACACCGACCACATTTTCTACCTGCAAAACATTTCGGATGAAACAGTTTGGTCGGCACCGCGTTTTAGCACCCTAAGCAGCCTGTATTTGCAGGGATACATGTTCAAAAAGGCGCTGCATGCCCGTTTTGGGGTAGATGTAGCCTGGCAAAGTGAACACAGCGCCTGGGCTTACAGACCAGATTTAGCCACGTTCTACATACGCAATGCAGGCAGACCCGGTGGCAATTACCCTGTAGCGGACGTATTCTTTACAGGAGAAATCAAAACGGTCATCGTAACCTTCAAAATGGCACACATCAACAATTACCTGGTGAATTACGGGGTTTCCAACGCGTTTATGTCAGCGCAGGGTTATGCCATAGAGCCGCAGCGCTTTGTGCTTGGGCTGGTGTGGCGGTTTCATTATTGATTTTCCAACGCCTGCTTTTTCAGCGCCAGTATGCTAAAATCAGAGTTTTCCCTGCGAATGGTGTTGTGCAGTGTTCCCAGCCCGTCGATGGTCAGCACAACTTCATCGCCGTCCTGCAGCCACTGCTCTTTGTAGTTGGCATCATTTAGTTTGCCTGTTCCGTTGAGTTCCAAGAAGCATCCGGTTCCTACAGTGCCGCTGCCAATCACATCACCGGGGTGGATATCCACGCCGTATGCGCAACGCTCGATAATTTCGGCAAAAGTCCAGTCCATATCGCCCATATTTCCTTCGCTCACCTGAATCCCATTGACGGTGCAGGTCATTCGCAGGTTGTAGTTGGCGCCTGTGTGACCGGGTTTGGCTGGAATGCGATAGGGTTCAAGTTCATCAGGAGTAACCAGCCATGGGCCTATTACTGTGCTGAAATCCTTGCCCTTGGCAGGTCCTAGGTTGAGGAGCATTTCTTCCATTTGCAGGCGGCGTGCGCTCATATCGTTCATGATCATGTAGCCAGCAATGTAATTGTCTGCTTCAGCAGCTTTGATGTTGCGGCCTTTTTTGCCAATTACCACGGCGGCTTCCAGTTCAAAGTCCAGCTTTTCAAAATGGTCGGGCATACAGAAAATATCGCCGGGGCCCTGAATGGCCTGGTGGTTGGTGAAATAGAAAATCGGATACATGTCAAATTCCGGAATCATGGGCACCCCGCGGTTGCGGCGCGCGGCTGCCACGTGCTGCCGAAATGCATATCCATCTCTGCAGCTGGTGGGGTTGGGCACAGGTGCCATTAATGTTGCAGGATTGTATGGAACAGCAACCGATGCATGTTTGCTTTCGGCAACTTCCTGCTCAATGCTGCGTGCCGCTGCACTGTTGGTTTCCCAGTCTTTCAAAAAAGTTGCCATGTCTTTGGGTAAAGCCGGATTGATGGCATTCAGGGAATAGACAGCGTTGGCGGTATAAAGTCCTACGGATGTTTCACCGTTGTGTACGAAGGTTACCAGTTTCATGGTGCAAAAATACGAAATGATTTAGGCTTACCTCATGGTTAACAAAAGCAAATCTCCTGTTACTTTTGCAACGTCATGGTCATCATTACCGGATCCAACGGCCTGCTGGGCCAAAAACTCACCGATTTATACCTGAAACACCCGGAAACTATTTTCGTAGCTACGGGTAAAGGACCCAACCGCCACCCTGTTAAAAGCGGATATGTGTATGAAGAGGCCGACATCACAGACCATGACGGCATTCGGACATTAATAGAAAAATACAAGCCTACATCGGTTATCAATACCGCTGCCATGACCAATGTGGATGCCTGTGAATCGGATAAAGAGGGTTGCGATGCCATGAATATAGATGCGGTTGAAAACCTGGCCCGTTTGTCTACTGAACTTGGGTTTAGGCTCATTCATCTCAGCACCGATTTTATTTTTGACGGCACACATCCCATGTATACCGAAGAGGAAGCACCCAATCCGCTTAGCTATTACGGCAGAAGCAAATGGGAAGGCGAAAAAAGGGTAATGCAGTTTGCGAAAAACTGGGCCATTTTGCGCACCGTGCTGGTGTATGGAGTGGTGCAGGACATGAGCCGCAGCAACATTGTTTTGTGGGCCTACAACACGCTGAAAAACGGAACTTCGGCCAAGGTGGTTAACGATCAGTACAGAACCCCAACGCTTGCCGAAGACCTTGCCATGGGTTGTTTTCTGGCCGAACAAAAGCAGGCACAGGGTGTCTACAACATCGCAGGACCGGATTATTTCGGTATACACGAGCTGATGGAGCGTGTGGCCCAATATTTTGGTTTTCGGCTGGATGCAATTTCACTTGTTAGCAGCGAAACCTTGAACCAGCCCGCAAAAAGGCCTCCCATAACCGGGCTGGACATCAGTAAAGCCATGAAAGAGCTGGGCTTTGCCCCCCACAGTTTTAATGAAGGTTTATCCATTGTGTCCAAACAAGCCGGCTGGGAGGTCTGCTGATCTTCGTCACAATAATTAAAACCGGTAATTTATCTTGTAAAAGCGCAAATTGGACGTACTTTGCGCCCATGTCGTTATTGGATGTGCGAATGGAAGTAATGCGGTCTCTGGAAAAAGACATTGCCGGCTTTACTGAAAAATACCTGATACCGGTTGAGCAAATATGGCAGCCGTCGGATTTTCTTCCCGATTCCCGTGAAGAAAATTTTATTACCAAGGTAAAAGAACTGAAAGAGGCAGCCATGGAGTTGGATTATGATTTCTGGATCGTGCTTATTGGTGATATGATAACGGAAGAAGCCCTCCCCACGTATGAAAGCTGGTTGATGAATGTGCAGGGGGTGGATCAGGAAAACGGCAATGCCTGGAGCAGCTGGATCAGGCAATGGAGTGCAGAAGAAAACCGGCACGGGGATTTGCTAAACAAGTATCTTTATCTGAGTGGAAGGGTGAATATGCGTGAAGTGGAAATCAGCACGCAGTATTTAATAACCGATGGTTTTGACATAGGTTTGGACCGAGATCCCTACCGTAATTTTGTGTATACCAGTTTTCAGGAACTGGCAACGCATATTTCGCACAGAAGGGTGGGAGAGTTAGCCAGAGATAAAGGGAATCACCACCTGGAGAAGCTTTGCAGGACCATAGCCGGTGATGAAATGCGCCACCACCTTGCCTATCGGGAATTTATCAAGAAGATTTTAGAAGTAGATGCTTCGGAAGTGCTGACGGTATTTGCCGATATGATGAAGCGTAAAATAGCCATGCCGGCCAATCTGCTAAGGCAGTCGGGGCAGGCCGTGGGGGAATCGTTTCAGGCTTTTGCGGATGCTGCGCAACGTTTGGGAGTGTACACCGCTGATGATTACGTTCAAATTTTAAAAACACTGCTTGCACACTGGAATATAGAAGGGCTTCGCGGCCTGAATGAGGACGCCGAAAAGTCGCGTGATTACCTGATGGCGCTACCTGCAAGACTTGAAAGGCTATCCGAAAGATTGAAGGTACCCACGCAGTCGGTCCGGTTTAAATGGGTTGATGCACTGTGATTTAGGGTGTTTTTGGGCCATTCAATTCCGACCAATGGTCTGATTACCCGGATTAAGGGCTGCTCTGTCCAATAATTGTTACAGTTCGTGGACAAAAGGGGTTGCGCCCCGTTCGTGCACGGTATATTTGCTCCCGTTTCATGAAAGGCATCATTCTGGCCGGAGGTTCCGGCACCCGTTTACATCCGCTCACACTGGCTATGAGCAAGCAGCTTATGCCGGTATATGACAAGCCTATGGTGTACTATCCGCTGTCAACGCTGTTGATGGCCGGTATCAGAGAAGTGCTTATCATTTCTACGCCGCACGATTTGCCCCTGTTTGAAAAATTGCTTGGAGATGGCTCACAACTCGGATGCCGCTTCGAATATTGCGTTCAGCCAAAACCTGAGGGCCTTGCCCAGGCATTTATTCTGGGTGAAAAATTCATTGGCGATGACAGTGTGTGCCTCATATTGGGTGACAATATTTTCTTTGGTTCAGACCTGATGGAAACCCTTCAGCAATGCCGCAATCCACAGGGCGGAATCGTATTTGCTTATCACGTAAGCGATCCTGAAAGATATGGAGTGGTGGAGTTTGATGCCGCGATGAATGCCTTGTCCATTGAGGAAAAGCCTTCTGTTCCCAAAAGCAATTTTGCCGTACCCGGTCTTTATTTTTATGATAATGAGGTGGTTGAAATCAGCAAAAACCTGAAGCCATCCCCACGCGGTGAACTCGAAATTACCGATGTAAACAGAACCTATTTGGCCAACGGCCGCCTGAAGGTTCAGGTGTTGAGCCGCGGTACTGCATGGCTGGATACGGGTACCTTTGCTTCCCTCATGCAGGCAGGGCAGTTTGTGCAGGTAATTGAAGAAAGACAGGGCCTTAAAATAGGTTGTATTGAGGAGCTTGCCTGGCGAAATGGATTTATAGACAATCAGCAACTGGAAAAAATTGCAATTCCGCTAAAGAAAAGCGGTTATGGCAATTACTTAATTAATTTATTGAAGTGAAAAAGCGTATAATACTTGCATTGATTTTGTTTTTTTTGGGTGCGAAAAGCCTTCAGGCCCAGTTTTTATTCCCGGGTATGTTGCCCGGCATGATGCCCGGGTTTGGCAGCGGTTCTGCGGATACTTCAAGGCCCAGAAATCAGGCACCACAGGCACCCCAACCCCAGCCCGGTAACCCAGATGTTGACAACGATGCGGATAACGCTGATGATGAAACCGACCCTGAGGAAAAAAGAAACGAACTGGAGGTAAAAAAGATGAACCTGAAAAGCCAGCGAATGAAACTGGAACAGGAACTTGCCTATCTCAAATCCAAAGACCCTGATTTGCTCACTGCTGAAGAAAAAGAAGTTATTCGCATACAGACCGAGAACCTTAAAATGATTGCATTGCAGGAGCGTGCCATCATTGAGGAACAACAGCGTGACATGGAGAAGTACCGCAACAAGAAAAATTTTCCTGCCGCAACTGTATACGGTCACCAGTTTTTCCGTGATGGCAGTTTCCGTTTCTTTCAGAAGACAGACGAAATTGCAGTAACGGACAATTATGTTCTGGGAACCGGTGATCAGGTTCAGCTTGAAGTGTGGGGTTACCGCTACTGGAGCAAGACCTATGTAATCAGCCAGTCAGGTAGTATTGATATCGAGGGTTATCAAAAGATATTTGTAAAAGGATTATCGCTGCAAAAAGCCCGTGAAATGATAGGATCCCGCCTGGGATTGGGTGGACAGGAATCCTCATTCTCTGTAACGGTAACCCGCCCAAGAATGGTTAGCGTGAATGTTTTCGGGGAAGTTTTTTCGCCGGGAACCTACACGGTACCTGCAACAAACGGGGCATTCAATGTGCTTGTGAGTATGGGAGGTCCTTCGGATATAGGATCTGTCAGAAATATTTATATCAAAAGAGACGGAAAAATCCGCGATTCCTTTGACCTGTATGAATACTATGCCGATGTGAAGCACCAACGGGATGTGTTTTTGCAAAACAACGACTACATAATCGTTTCACCGGTTGCCAATCTGGTGAATATCGGTGGGGCGGTAAGAAGACCCGGACGCTACGAGTTGAAAAACGGAGAAACCATGGCGGATTTGATACGTTTTGCCGGTGGATTGCAGCCCAATGCATTTCTCAAGGACATTCTTTTAAGGCGCATTCACAATAACGAATATGAGGTTGTTTCGCTGAACTATGACAGCTTACTGAAAGCAAAAAAGAATTTTGTGATGAACGGCGGAGAATCGGTAGAAATCAAATTCATTGGGGTAGACAATCAGTTCATGGTTCAAATTTCAGGTGCGGTTTCCGTTCCTGGACATTACAAGGTAAAGAAAGGTATGCGCATCAGCAGTATGCTGAAAAATGCCAACGGTCTTACTTCGGATGCATTTACAGAGCGGGGCTTTTTGGTAAGAACCTCAAAGTCGCTGGAAAAGAAATATATCAGCTTCAACCCTGCCGAAGCAATGGCTAAGCCCGGCACTTCTGCTGATTTGGAACTGGAAGACAGGGATACCATTGTGATTTACCGGCTTACCGATTTGCGTAAATTCAACGATGTGAGAATTTCAGGTTCGGTACGCAGGCCTTTTCAAAAGCAATTTATAGCCGGACTTAAATTGGGCGAAATGCTATTTATGGCGGGCGGATTGACGGATGAGGCCGATGAAAAAAGCGGCTTTATCATGCGTACGGATGCCAATTTTAATAAACGGTTAATTCCTTTCAAACCGGAAGATGTGAAACCCGGAAGCGAATGGTTTGATTTTGAGATTATGCCCAAGGATGAGATTACGATATACTCCAAAACAGCATTTAAGCGTAGCTACTCATTGTCGGTTACCGGACCGGTAAAAGCAGGTGGAACTTTCGCATACAGTGAGAATACCCGTGTATCCGATTTGATTAATCTTGCCGGAGGCATAGAAACCAAAACATTTAAATCCCGCGCCATCGTGGTTCACACAGATCTCGAATCCGGATATCAAAGTCTGAAGACCATAAATCTGGCCGAAGTTTTGGAAAATCCTGAAAGCAAAGAAAATATTGTTTTGCAGAAAAATGACGTACTCCAGCTTTTTGATCTCACCGAGTTGAAAAACGATTTTGAAGTATCCATATATGGACCGGTGCGCAGAGAAGGACAATATGTGTATGCAGAAAACATGACCCTTCAAAACCTGATTGATGCCGCGGGCGGACTTGAGTTTATTACAGCCGGAACAACCGTGGAAGTGGTTAGGAACTTCTTCTTCAAAGATGGGAAATACCAGTTTTTAAAACCCCAGGTATTGAATACGACCATTACCAGCAACCTCAGTTTTGATGACCGGCTGGTAAACATGCAGCTGCAGCCGTTTGATAAGGTATTTGTGCGCCGAAATCCCAACTTTGTTCTGTTGAAACTGGTTTATATTGACGGTGCGGTAAATTATCCCGGATATTATGCCCTTCAGTCAGAAAATGATAAACTGGCATCCATCATCAAACGTGCAGGAGGCTACCGCCCCAATGCCAATCCCAACAGCAGCCGCCTGCGTCGTGCACAGGGCCCCGGCGATACCATTGATATCGTATTGAAGACCCCAAAAGCCATGAGTGACCGTAAATCCAGGTTCAATCACATTATGAAAAATGGGGATCATATTTATATTCCATATACCGATAATCTGGTTTATCTCACGGGTGATCTCAATAAGCAAACACCCAATGACATCGGTGCTTATTTTCTGAGAAACAAGCGCGCCAAATTCTACATCAAATTCTTTGGTGGTGGTTTCACCAATACTTCAGACAAGAAAAAAGTGGTGGTGGTACATCAGGGTGGCCGTCGTGTGGCAACCCGCAACTATGTGCTGTTTAAGGTTTACCCAAAAGTCAGACCCGGCAGCACCATTGTGGTAAACAACCGCATGAAAACAGAGGAACCGTACAAGCAAAGAAAGCGTTTCAGTGTTGATGGCTTCCTCAACCAAACCATGATGAGGGCGACTACCGTGTTATCAGTTCTGGGTATTTATCGATTGGCAATCGGAAGATAATGAATACGCCTGCAAAACAACCATTCAACCTATTCAGTTACATCAAACTGATTAAACCTTACTGGCGGAAATTAATCAGGGGCTGGTATGTGCCTTTGGCGTTGGCCTTGCTTTTTGGACTGTACACATGGTACAAGGAGCGACAAAAAACCCCATTTTTCACCGCGCAGATTACCTATATGCTGGAGGATGAAATCCTGAATGGAGCGCCCGCTTCAAACCCTCTTATGGCGGCCATCACAGGTCAATCTCCCACCAACAACAAAGCCATTATGAATGACCTGGCTTTCAGCAACCTGTTGATTGAATATACGCTACTCAGAAATACCGCTGCTGCCGGAGATTATAAGCCGCTGGTAAACTATCTGCTGAAAAAACAGGGTGTAGATTCCACCAGCCCCGCCTGGTTTAAAAGTGAATATAAAATTGGGGATAATCCCTCCAAGGATGAAATGTTGCGTTCCTTCAGCAATGGGATTAAACCTACATTCAAAGCAACTTCAAAAGAGTCGGGCTTGCTGGTAATGTCATTTTCCAATGGGGATGCTGTTTTTTGTAAAACATTCCTCGAACAGCACCTGCACACCATTTCTGATTTTTACATAGATAAGCGCATGGACAGGGCGAATATGATTATCAAAGCAGCTACCCGTCGTCGTGATTCATTGCTTGCCGCCTTGCAGGGAAAGGAATACAGTTCTGCCGCCCTCCAGGATCAGGGATTTGGAACGGTAATGCGCCGGGCCAGTGTTCCGCAAACCCAGATAGCACGGGATATCAATATGCTCAATGCGCAATATGGGGAAAGTTTGGCTGCCCTGAATGCTGCTAAGATGGAACTGGAGAAAAAAAGGCCGTTTATTGCAGTGGTGGATGACATACGGTTTCCCCTTGATGCCACTTATCCCGAGCCATACAAGAAAGGTGCGATTTTTGGAATCATAGGCTTGATTTTAGGAACCGCTATTATTGTTGGTTTTCATATGGCCAAAGAGTTTTTGGTAAAACAGAAACAGGCATTCAGAAAAATGAATGCATAAAGCAGATAATCGGTTTAACCGATTTCAACAACAAAGTAATTTTTCTTACCCTTTTGAATCAGCAGATACTTGCCGTGCAACAAACTGCTACTGTCTATTGAACCGTTTATGTCTGTGTATTTTTCCTTATTGACAGAAACCGCCTGTGCCTGCATCATCTTTCGGGCTTCTCCTTTGCTGGGGAATATGCTTGTATGCTGAGCAAGTAAATCCAGCACAGGAACACCATTTGACAATAAAGATGACGCTATTGTAAATTTCTCCATTCCTTCCAGGCTGCTGCTCAGGGTTTCGCTATCCAACGCGAACAAATCTTCTCGGGTTCCACCCCCGAAAAACACATGCGTAGCTTTTATGGAAAGTGCAAGATCTTCGGCAGAATGCACCCTTTCGGTCATTTCTTCAGCCAGTGCCTTTTGCAGCGTGCGCAGGTGCTCCTGACCTGTATGGCCGGCTATTAAGCTTTCAATTTCACTGCGGCTTTTCAGCGAGTAAATTTTCATAAACCGCACGGCATCCTCATCAGCCACATTCAGCCAAAACTGGTAAAAACGGTAAGGAGATGTTTTCTTTCTGTCGAGCCAAACATTGCCACCTTCACTTTTTCCAAACTTGGTGCCATCGCTTTTGGTAATCAGTGGTGCTGTAATGGCAAATGCCTCACCGCCCGTTTTACGCCTTATCAGTTCTGTACCGGTGGTGATATTCCCCCACTGATCACTGCCACCAAGTTGTAACTTACAACCTTTTTGGGTAAACAAATGGTAAAAGTCGTAGCCTTGTACCAGCTGATAGGAAAACTCTGTAAAAGACATGCCCCCACCCTCAAGCCGGTTTTTCACGCTGTCTTTACCCATCATATAATTTACGGTAATGTGTTTACCTACATCCCTGATAAATTCGAGAAATCCAAATTTTGCAAACCACTCATAATTGTTGACCATTTCGGCCCGGTTATCCCCGGTTTCAAAATCCAGAAATTTCATCAACTGTTGTTTCTGGCAATTTAGGTTGTGCTCAATTTGTGTTACATCCAGCAGTTTTCTTTCATCACTTTTTCCGCTGGGATCACCCACCATACCGGTTGCTCCACCTACCAGCGCAATGGGTTTGTGGCCCGCATTTTGAAGCAAAATAAGCAAGGTTATGGGAACCAGATTTCCGATATGAAGGGAGTCTGCTGTCGGGTCGAAACCACAATAACCGGTTACCTGCTCGCTGTTTAGCAGTTCCTGTGTACCCGGCATGGTATCATGCAGCAGGCCACGCCAGCGCAACTCTTCCACAAAATCGAAGTGGGGCCTGAAAGACATGCCGCGAAAATACGATAATTACTGTGGAGATTCCTTGATACGTTTAACGGTATCGGAAATATATTGTTTTAGTGCATCGGTATCTTCATCTTCCAGTCCGCTGGTGGCAAAACTTACCACCTGACGACTTTCTTTAATCTGGAAATTGATTTCGTACACCAGATAATCCACCCGCATCATGTAGTTCCAGGGAATGAAGATATAGCGTGAAACAATGCTCTGTCTCCAGGAAATTCCGGTTTCATCAACTTTTACAAAGTAATCACCCTTTAGCTTAAAATAGAGAAAACATACCAATGCCAAGGCAATGAAAAGCGCTATGAAACCGCCCATAATGCCAAATATGGCATAGTGAATGGACCATATGACAAAACAAACAAAGCCCGCTACAATCAATTGCGGTAATTCCGCCTTGGTACGGGGAATTTTAATTACCAGTGGATCCATGCCCTCAGGGAACCAGCAGTTTGGTTTTTCTTTGACCGTCAGTTACGATGTATATGCCTGATTTTAGCGCAGCTACTGAAAGGCGCGCTGTAAAAGGTGTTTTATCAATGACGCTAATAGCAACTTTTCTGCCGGAGAGGTCGGTAATAAACCAATCTGAATTTGCATGGCTGTCCTCTATCTCAATAATATCATTTGCGGGGTTCGGAGAAACGCGGAAGGAAGAAGAAACAGGCTGCCATACAGAGGCTGTATTATTAACCACTTCCAGGGTGTAGGAGCTAATTGAATCGTTCTGGGTAGTGGGGGTAAATCCGCCCACTTTTGCAAAGGCACGCACATGAATTTTCAGGGGGTAGGAACCTACCTGACCTGCAGTTCCGTAAAAACTGATGCAGCGAACCGTATCCCATAAAAACACGCAACGCGGGTGCTGGCATTTGTAATTGATGCCTGCAGGCAATCCGTTGATGCGAAGGACTTTGATGGAATCAATTTTAACAGGCACTTTGGACCCCAGTACCGTAGTGTAGGTATCTCTGAATGTTAGCACAGAGATGCCCTGATTGTAAGGCGTGTTTACCACAGCAGGTGGCAGGACTGCAGGAAGAAACCCTGATTTGGTAAGGCTTTTGTCCGGAATACAGGTTTGGCCTGTTAGAGAAGCAGCACAGATGAATGCTGTTGCAAAAAAGAAATTTTTAACCATTATCATTGCAAAGTTGATTGCACGAATGTACACAAAAAATCTTTTTGCCAAATTCCTAACTTTGATTCTTGCATGTTGCGGGACTTCTCAGTTACACGGGCAGGTTGTCGTAACCCTCACATCAGAGGATGGCAGCGCTGTTCAGCCGGATTCTTTCATTGCCTACAGCAGTATGGGTTTAATCCGCGCTTTTTCGGTATCTGGAAATAAAATTGCGATAGAAAAGGATGTGCGCAGAATCCGCGTAGCTGTCAAAAACCATTTCACGGTTGATTCTGTTTTCAGGCGGGATATAATGCCCGGGGAAGGCATTGTACTTGTCCTGCAGGCAAAATCTGTGTTTATGGATGAATTTATCATCAGTACCGACAAAAATCCCTCTCGTCTGAGTCGCAGTTCGGTGAGTGTTTCGGTAATGAAACCCTATCTCATCAACAATAAAATCACGTCGGATATTTCTACCGCATTGGAGCAAATGCCGGGTGTTACCATCAGTGATGGACAGGTCAATATTCGTAATGGAAGTGGCTGGAGCTACGGGGCGGGCAGCCGTGTGATGGTTACCCTGGATGAATTGCCTATGATCAGTCCGGATGCGGGACAGGTGCAGTTTGGTTTTCTGCCGGTCGAAAACCTGGCTTCTGTTGAGGTGGTGAAAAGTGCAGGCAGCGTGCTTTATGGTTCCAGTGCCCTGAACGGCGTGGTAAACCTGCGCAGTGCGGAACCCGAGAAACAGGCCAATGCAAGGGTTACGGGTTTTTCCGGATTTTATGATTTTCCGCGCCGCGACAGCCTTCGATGGAATGCAAACCGCCGGGGCGTGCACGGCACGAATGGCTTTTGGTCCCAAAGAATTGGCAATACCGGCATTACTGCCCAGTGGAATGCACTGTATGACCAGGGATACCGCAGGAATGAATTCAACCACAGGGCCAGAATTGGTTTCCGGGTTAAACATAATTCTTCCAAAATACAGGGGCTTAATTATGGGGTCAATACAGGCATTCAGCAATCCAACAGCGGTTCTTTTCTGTTATGGGAAAGCTATGCACGGGGTTATGAAACCTTCGATTCGGGTTACAATTACAACAAAGGTTTTCGTGTGCACGTAGATCCTTTTGCCGAATGGAAGCGTAAAAAATTCACCCATAAGCTGCAGGCTCGCTATCTGGCACTCGAAAACGATGCCACTGCCAACAATGCAGGATCCGACCAAAGCAACGGCAGCAGTTTGCTGTATGCGGAATACCGCATGAACAGGTATTTTCGGAATCTTAGTCTAACGCTGGGTGCGGCAGGTATGCTGGCAGAAACCCATTCTCCATTGTTTGGAGGCAACCAGACTGCTGAAAACAGGGCTGCATTTTTTCAGGCCGAATACAAGCGGGGAAGGTTGCAGCTTTCCGGTGGAGGGCGTTATGAGATGTATGCCATTAATGAGGCGGTATACACCAAGCCGGTTTTCAGGGCAGGGATAAACTATGCCGTTGGACGTGCCACTTTCCTGCGGGCCAGCGCCGGGCAGGGTTTCCGTTTTCCCAGCATGGCCGAATTGTTCGTGACCACTTCTGTAGGTCCTTTGACCGTTTATTCCAATCCCGGATTGAGGCCTGAGTCCGGTAGCAATGCTGAACTGGGATTAAAACAGGGATATAAAATTGGCGGTTTCAGAGGGTTTGCCGATGTAAGCCTGTTTCAAATGACGCTGACCGATATGATGGAGTTTTCGTTTGGGAACTGGGATCCCAATACCGGTTTGGGTCTTGGTTTCAAGAGCATAAACGTGGGAATTGGCAAAGTGAGTGGATTTGAATTTGAAACCATGGGAGAAGGCAAGATTGGCAACACCCGATGGCAGTTGCTGGGTGGCTACACCTATACACTTCCCCGCGTGGTCAATCCTGAGTATGTTTATGCACGCGACAGTGCCAGCCTGTTGCTGAATTTCATCAATACCCGTAACGATAGCAATAATTTAATGAAATACCGTTTTAAGCACCTCTTAAGGGCGGATGTGCAGTGTGCGTGGAAGCAGCTTGAGTTTGGGCTCAGTTATAGGTATAACAGCCGTATGACTAATATTGACGGGGCGTTTACCAAAGGAATTCTGTCATTTTTCATAAACGGTATCCAGTCTTCCATGGACCGACTGGGCTCAGCGCATATTTTTGATGCCCGTGTTGCGTATAAAGTCAGCGACCGCTGGAAGCTGAACGCCCAGGTGGCAAACCTGTTCAACCGCGAATATGTAGGTCGGCCCTGTGACCTTCGCCCTCCCCGCAGTTTTCAGCTGCAGGCGGTTTGGACCCTTCGCTGAGTAAAGCTGACAGGTATATTTTTAAAAGCCCTTAAAAAGCGGTAATTTTGCGGCACCAAACTAAAATTTAGAAATATGAGTACCGTAAAAGTAGCCATCAATGGCTTTGGCCGCATCGGCCGACTGGTTTTTCGCGAAATCTATAACATGCAGGGCATCGATGTGGTTGCTATCAACGACCTCACCAGCCCGCAGGTACTGGCACATTTGCTGAAATATGACAGTGCCCAGGGCCGTTTTAACGCTACCGTATCTCATACCGAAAATAGCATCATTGTAAATGGTGAAGAAGTAAAGATCTATGCCCAAAAAGACCCGGCCCAGATTCCATGGGGCGCGCACGGTGTGGACGTGGTGATTGAAAGTACAGGTTTCTTCACCGATAAAGCCAAAGCAGAAGCCCACATTACTGCAGGTGCCAAGCGCGTGGTAATTTCAGCTCCCGCCACCGGCGATCTGAAAACCGTTGTTTTCAATGTAAACCACCATATTCTGGATGGCAGCGAAACCATCATCAGCGGCGCAAGCTGTACCACCAACTGCCTGGCTCCTATGGCAAAGGTGCTGAACGATAATTATACCATTTTGGCCGGCAGCATGACCACCATTCACGCATACACCAACGACCAGAATACCCTGGATGCGCCCCACCCGAAAGGTGATTTGCGCCGTGCAAGGGCTGCTGCGCAGAATATTGTTCCCAACAGCACAGGTGCTGCCAAAGCCATTGGTCTGGTTTTGCCCGAACTGGCCGGTAAACTGGATGGCGGCGCACAGCGTGTTCCCACCATCACCGGTTCAGTAACCGAACTTACCGTTATCTGCGAAAAGAAAACCAGCGCTGCTGAAATCAATGCAGCGATGAAAGCGGCTGCCAACGATAGCTTTGGCTATACTGAAGAAGAACTGGTGAGTACTGATATCATCGGCATATCCTATGGTTCATTGTTTGATGCTACGCAAACCAAAGTGGTAACCGTGGGCGACAGCCAGCTGATTAAAGTGGTAAGCTGGTATGACAACGAAATGAGCTACGTGAGTCAGCTGGTGCGTACGGTTAAGCATTTCGCCGGATTAATTTCTTAATCGCAGACCTTCCAGGTCTTAAAACCTTCCAGGTCTTCACGCGCGCACGCGATGGAACCCATTCATATATCTCCCATTATTACCCCAGGCCGTTACCGCCACTACAAAGGCAAGGAATATGAGGTGCTGGGAATGGCACTGCATAGCGAAACGCTGGAAAGCATGGTCGTGTATAAACCTTTATATGAAACTCCGGATGTTCCGCCCGGAACCCTATGGGTGAGACCTGCGGCGATGTTTTTGGAAATGGTGGAGACCGCGGACGGTAAAGTGCAACGTTTTACACCTTTGACCACTTAGTCTTTCTTAACCCAAACCGCCTTCGCCCTGCCTGCCGCAAACTGCAGTTCCACGATATAAATACCGGGAGACAGCGTATGGGTGGCGTACGGTCCGGCACCCAATTCCGATTGGATTAACTTACCCGATAAATCGCGCAGCATCATAGATCTAACGGGTTCTTTGGCTGAAACTACCAAACGGTCATTGCCCGGATTGGGATACAGCAGAAACTCAATATTGGGCAGAGAACTAACGGCATTGTAAACCACCCTAAAATGGGTTCTCAGTGTATCGTTTTCGGGGAAAAGATCTGTGAATCGCTCCAGCACGGCATCGGCGCGGAAGCTGCCCGCAATTACAAAAGGAAACATTTTCGAAGATGTGGCCGACAGGGCGGTTCCTTTACGAAGATTTAAGAAACTGCCGGTATCGGCGAAAATAACCGTTCCGCTGCTGCTATCCAGCACCCGGAAAATCGCCTTTCCATTGTAGGCGGAAGTGTCTTCGCCTGCCTGTATCAGCGATGCCTTCAGTTTTGCATTGCCGGAAGTATTTAGCAGCCATTGTCCTGTTGTTGGGGTTTCAAACGCCACCCATGCCACGTCATGCCGCCTTACGCCGCGAATGGTGGTAATGAGCGTATCATTAAGCGGATTTTGGTCCTGGGCACTGCTTACCCTCACCCGCAGCCTGTAATTGCCCGAATCCGGCAGCAGCAGGTCTTTCAACACCACTTTTTTCTCCATTTTAGCCAGGCTGAGGGTGTCCAGGCGGAATGCCTGACTCAAAATGCTGTTGTTGTTTCCCAAAACTTCTGCTGTGGTACGCACTGCGCCCAATACCTGTTTGGCATTGGAGTTTATAGTTGCATGCACATTAAAAAATGTTTCACGGGCATATACTTTCTGACCGGTAGCAGGGGTGTCGATGCTCACCACCCCCGCATCCTTGCCAACCACGACGGTGAATGAGGACAGCGCTGTGTCGTTTTTGCGGTTTACATCGGAAACATAGTTAGTGTAGGCTATAACCCTGTAGCTTCCTGCATTGATGGGGTTCAGGGCTTTTTGCATATCAAATTCCAGTGCCTGTCCTGTATCCAGGGAGGTCGTTTTGATGTCCTGATAAATTCTCTTGGTGCCATACCAAACCTGGCATACAAAAGGAACGGCGTCTGAA
>CAYSIK010000007.1:21476-30980 GCA_964431045.1 uncultured Flavobacteriaceae bacterium | reverse complement strand
AAATCGCCAAGTCAACCCTCAAGGGCAAGGATCTCGATGAGTTTGAACTGGAGATTATTGATTTCGGCTGCGAAGATCTCGCCATTGATGAAGATGATGTCTACGTTTACACCAGTTTTACAGACTTTGGCAATATGCAGAAAGGTCTTGAAGAGCTGGGTGTTGAGCCATCCAGCGCGGAACTGCAATACATTCCCAATTCTTTTGTGGATCTGGAGGAGGCGCAGGCCAATGAGGTGCTTGAACTCATCGAAAGACTCGAGTCAGACGACGATGTTCAAAACGTTTACCACAATCTAAGGTAATCCGCCATTATCTCGGACAAGTTGCACACTTGGGTTTGTCCCGCTCCGGAAGGTGAGCCACTAAGTAGATATTCCGTTCAGGCTGCGCCGGATCGTTGCTGATTATGGATATTGTTTGTGTGCTTTTGCCTTGTTTGATTCCTGAGTCAAAGCGCATTTTTATAACTGTGCTCTCACCGGGCTTCAGCTCATTTTTTATGTATTCAACCTTCACACACGGACATTGAGGCGTAATCTCATGCAGCTTTAAATCGGATTTTCCTGTATTGGTAAATGTGAACTGGGTATTGAAGATTTCTCCGCTTTCGGCACTGCCAAGATCAATGACAGTTTTGTCAGTAGTAAGTTTTGCAGCTTTCGCAAGTTCTTTGGCAGTCATTTTTGGAAAAAACTGTTTCCGTTCGTATGCCACATAAAATCCGGTATAAGGAAACAGGACATTGTCTGATGGGACTGCTGCTTCAAAGGCGCCAAAGCCATATGTATTGATTTTTCTTCCATCCAAAACGATTTTAATTTTGGCACTTTCATTGGGCTCCAGGCTTTGAGGCATGCCTATCACCTGACAAAATGCCGGCAGATTTTCTATCGCAGAAAATTGGGTGCTGTAGGGTGTTCCGTTGGTGATTCGCAAGGTTTGGGTGTCTGCTTTGTGGTCAAAAACGGGTTTGAAACTCACTGTTGGAGGTGTGAGAGTAATTTGACCCGGTGTTGTATATTCAGGCTCTTTTTTTATGATATCTTTCTGAACATTACCCAGAATGTCGAGGTGTACGAATGGATAATTGACAGCATTGCTGTAAACAGTAATGGTCTTTTGAAAACTACCTATGCGTCCTATGGTTTCATATTTGGCATCTACATAACCGCTTTGTCCGGGTCTTATGGTGTCCCGTGTCCAATCGGGAGTAGTGCATCCACAACTGGTTTGGACGGTATTGATAAACAAATCCTGTGTCCCAGTATTTTTAAATGAAAAACGGTGTGTAGCATATTTAATGTCTTCCCTGATATCTCCAAAATTGTGTTGCTTTTCATCAAATTCAATTTTGGGCCCTACCGTTTTGGGTGTCATTTGTCCCAGGAGTCCATAGGATATTGCTCCGGTTATTAAAAATGCGCAAATACGTCTGATCATCGGATAAGTTGTTTCAAAAAGTGTTCCACTAAGACGAAATTACCGATTCTTAGGTTGTTTAATAAACCATTTGTTGTTGCGCACATTGTAAGTAAACAATTGCACATGGGCTTTTAAGTTCAAAAGCAGTGATTCGTATACAACGCCTTCCTTTTTTAGTGTCACCGGTTTCTTATTATTTCTGTACTGTAGGTGATAATCTTTGACTTCACCTTCTGCGTTTATACCCAATGCATAAGGATAACGTATTATATAGTAAAGGTTTTTTTCTTTATGAAAGCTGTATCCAGCATACGCTGAATCGAAGGGGTTCTTACCAAAACCATATATTGCCCCCTTTACCCCGCCAAGATGCATAATAGCAGGCATAATATCGCATTGTGAAACGGTTTTGTCCACCACACCCGGGCTTATGTTTTTTCCGTAAAAGAGCAAGGGTATTTCAAAATGTCCGCTGGGACTGTAAAAATAATCCTCCTCGCCATAACTGGTGTGATCACCGGTAACTATGAACAATGTATTATCGAACCATGGATATTGTCTTGCCTTCTGAAAAAACGATTCAAGGGCATAATCTGCATATCGGATACTTTTATGGATGGGTAGTTTACCCTTCTTCAGTTTGTTTTCCAGATGCGCGGGAACTGTATATGGATGATGAGAAGATAAGGTGAATACGGCATTAAAGAAAGGTTTCTTCATGGTGTCGCAACACTTTAGGAAGTAATGCAGGTAGGGTTCATCAAAAATACCCCAATTGCCGTCAAAATCCCGATTGTAAATTTCGCGGGGATACTCGTTTCGGCCAAAGTATTGAACAGTCCCGGTTTGTTGCAGGAAGCCCTGAAAAAACATGGTTCCGTTTGCAGCTCCGTGGAAGAAGCCTGTGCTGTAACCTGCTTTGTGAAAAACGTTAAAAGCATTTTCCATGCTGTTTCCGGCGTATCCACTATTCAGATAATGCGTTTCAATCATTCCTGGCATTCCGCAAAAGATACTGGGGACCATTTCCATACTTCTTGTGCCGTTTGCGTAGCAATACCTGAAATTAATACAGTGTTTGCTGAAAGTGTCCAGAAAGGGGGTGTAGGGTTTTCCGTTTAAAAATCCTGTATAGTCCCGTCCAAGGCTCTCTACAATTATGAGGATGATATTCCGTGACGGAGTTTGGTTGTTCCCATTTACAAAAACCGGATTTACAATCCGCTCAGCCACCGTCAGATCCATAAAACGGGTTTCCGGTACTTCCTCGCCGCCGGGCATGGTAATGATGTTTAAAGGTGTGCTGACGGTCAATAAGGTGAGTTCAGGTCTTACATACAAGCCTGCATGCAGTGTGCACAAAGGCTTTAGGTGAAAACCACCACGCGCACTGAAAATCCAAATACCTATGAATGTTAGAAAAACAACCAGCGCCTTGCGCCACTCATTCCTTATATGTTGGTATACAGGAACGCCACCGGTAGGGGCAAACTCATATAAAAGGTATAATACAAGGCTGAGAAGAACCGCTCCGGTCCAGTATTCTGAAATATACTGCCATAATGAATTGGCAGGATCTGAAACAATGTCAAAAATTTCGGCACCGCTTCTGCGTCCGGATACCCGGCTATACGCAGTATCAATGCCATTGAGTATTAAAATGGGTGTTGCTCCTAATACAATCAGGATTTTGGATACAACAGGATTGTTGGCCGCATAAGCAGGAAAGAAGATCATCCAAATCCATAGGGGTAGAAAAAAATACGCGAGAAGGGGTAAGTCGAAAAAAACACCCCACAGCATTCCCAAAAATATTTCAGATTTTTCGGCATCGGCAAAAATTTCCTGATTAAATAATCCCCAAAAAGCCCTGGACAGGGACATTATCAACAAAGCAAAGCATGCCTGCCGTATTACTGTAAAGAAGAAAATATTTTTTATGAAGCTTCTCAATCTCAAGTCTGCTCTGAAATTCTGGCGGCTTTTGCTCACAAACTTACTATAATTTGAGGGTATTAAGAAAATTTTACCTACAGTGTTGGTTTTGCGAAAAAATAGCTGTATTTTTGCTGCCCTTTTTGAGGAGATAGTATGCCTACTATTCAACAGTTAATACGCAAAGGTCGCCAGGAGACGCTCTGGAAGAGCAAGTCGCCCGCCCTTGATTCATGCCCCCAGCGTCGTGGTGTTTGTACCCGTGTATATACCACTACGCCTAAGAAACCTAACTCAGCACTCCGTAAAGTTGCCCGTGTTCGTTTGAGCAATGGCAAGGAAGTGAATGCCTACATACCCGGCGAAGGTCACAACCTTCAGAAGCACAACATCGTGATGGTGCGTGGTGGAAGGGTAAAAGATCTTCCGGGTGTTCGTTACCACATCGTACGCGGCGCGCTTGATACGGCCGGTGTAGAAGGTCGTAACCAGCGTCGTTCCAAGTATGGTACAAAACGTCCCAAGAAAAAATAAGTCCAACATTATATAGGTATATCCGATAGACCATGAGAAAAACCCGCGCTAAAAAACGCCTCCTTCTGCCCGATCCGAAGTTCAACGATACCGTTGTAACCCGTTTTGTGAATGGCCTGATGTATGATGGCAAAAAGTCGCTTGCATACAGCCTTTTTTATGATGCTTTGGAAATCGTTGAGAAAAAGGCTCCGGATGAACCCGGACTGGAAACCTGGCGTAAGGCTCTCAACAATGTGATGCCGACCGTAGAAGTTAAAGCACGCCGTGTGGGTGGTGCTACCTTCCAGATTCCTACCGAAGTTTCACCACGCCGCCGCACCGCAGTAGGTATGAAATGGATGATTGGCTATGCCCGCAAGCGTAACGAGAAATCCATGGCTGAAAAGCTTGCCGGAGAAGTTCTTGCAGCATCAAGAGGTGAAGGTGCCGCTGTTAAAAAGAAAGAAGATACCCATAAAATGGCTGAAGCCAACAAGGCATTCTCGCATTTCAGGGTTTAATATATCATAGAAGAGAAGAAGATTCATGTCACGCGACCTTAGATACACAAGAAACATCGGTATTGCCGCTCACATTGATGCCGGTAAAACCACCACCACAGAACGCATCCTTTATTATGCGGGCGTGAACCACAAAATTGGTGAAGTGCACGATGGAGCCGCCACCATGGACTGGATGGTTCAGGAGCAGGAGAGAGGTATTACCATCACATCTGCAGCTACCACGGTTAAATGGAACTACCCCACCACAGACGGACGTCCCAACGCCGATACCAAAGAATATCATATCAACATCATTGATACTCCTGGTCACGTTGACTTTACCGTTGAGGTAAACCGTTCTCTGCGTGTGCTGGATGGTCTGGTGTTTTTATTCAGTGCTGTAGATGGTGTTGAGCCTCAGTCTGAAACAAACTGGCGCTTGGCTAACAATTACAACGTAGCCCGTATCGGTTTTGTAAACAAAATGGACCGTGCCGGTGCTGATTTCTTGAATGTAGTAAATCAAGTTCGTGAAATGTTGGGCAGCAATGCAGTTCCCCTGCAGCTCCCCATCGGCGCTGAAGACAACTTCAAAGGTGTAGTTGATTTGATCAATAACCGCGGAATGATTTGGAATGAAGCCGATAAGGGTATGACCTATCAGGTAGTTCCAATTCCTGCCGAAATGGAAGCAGAGGCCAACGAATGGCGAGAGAAATTGCTTGAAGCTGTTTCTGAATATGACGTTACGTTGATGGAGAAATTCTTCGAAGATCCCAACAGCATAACTGAAAGAGAAATCCTCAACGCACTCCGTCAAGCGACGCTTGAAATGAAAATAGTACCCATGGTATGTGGTTCATCCTTTAAAAACAAAGGTGTTCAAACCATGTTGGATCTTGTAATGGAATTGATGCCCAGTCCCCTTGACAAAGAGAACATCAAAGGCACAAATCCTGATACTGAAGCTGAAATTACCCGCAAGCCTTCTTACAATGAGCCTTTCAGTGCACTTGCATTCAAAATTGCAACGGATCCTTATGTAGGCCGTCTTGCGTTTATGCGTGCATACAGCGGTAAGCTCGATGCTGGTTCTTATGTTCTGAATACCCGCAGTGGAAACAAAGAGCGAATCAGCCGTATTTTCCAAATGCACGCCAACAAGCAAAATGCAATTGAATCTCTCGGTGCCGGTGATATCGGTGCGGCTGTAGGTTTCAAGGATATCAAAACCGGTGACACACTGTGTGATGAGAAACACCCTATCGTTCTCGAATCTATGGTGTTCCCCGAGCCGGTAATAGGTCTTGCTATTGAGCCAAAAACACAGGCAGACAGCGACAAGCTAAGTACAGCTTTGTCTAAGCTGGCTGAAGAAGATCCTACTTTCAGGGTTCAAACCGATCAGGATACCGGCCAGACCATCGTTTCCGGTATGGGTGAATTGCACCTTGAAATTATCGTAGACCGTTTGAAGCGTGAATTCAAGGTTGAATGTAACCAGGGTGCTCCTCAGGTTGCTTACAAAGAAGCTATTACCCGTAACTTCACACACCGTGAGGTTTATAAAAAGCAGACCGGTGGTCGTGGTAAGTTTGCAGATATTCAGTTCGAACTCGGTCCGGCTGATGCTGACTTCAAAGGTGAAGGTCTTCAGTTTGTGAATGAAATTGTAGGTGGTTCTATCCCCCGTGAATTCATACCCTCTGTAGAAAAAGGCTTCAAAGCAGCTATGCAGAATGGCGTTTTGGCGGGTTACCCCATCAGTTCTATCAAGGTTCGCCTGTTTGATGGTTCTTTCCACCCCGTTGACTCAGACTCTTTGTCGTTCGAAGTGGCAGCCAGGGGAGGTTTCCGTGATGCTGCCCGCAATTGCGGTCCTGTTCTGCTCGAACCTATTATGAAACTGGAAGTGGTTACACCCGCTGAAAATACTGGTGACGTAATGGGTGACCTCAACCGTCGCCGCGGTCAGCTGGAAGGTATAGACGAACGTGCAGGTTCTCAGGTGGTTAAAGCTAAAGTTCCGCTGAGCGAAATGTTTGGCTATGTGACAACCCTGCGTACCATTACCTCAGGTCGCGCAACTTCAAGTATGGAATTCAGTCATTATTCTGAAACACCCCGCAACATTGCTGATGAGGTGCTGAAGAAAGTTAATGGTGCAGCAAGTAAATAATTAAGAAAATGTTAAGCCAGAAGATTCGCATAAAATTAAAGTCTTTCGATCACAGCCTGCTTGATAAAAGCGCTGAGAAAATTGTGAAGGCCGTGCGCACTACCGATGTGGTTGTGAGTGGTCCGGTTCCTCTTCCTACACGTAAGAAGATATTCACCGTACTGCGTTCACCACACGTAAATAAAAAAGCACGTGAGCAGTTCCAGTACTGCACCTATCAGAGACTGATTGACATTTATAACGGTTCTACTAAAACTGTAGATGCCTTAATGAAAATAGAATTACCCAGCGGGGTAGAAGTTGAAATCAAATTGTGATTTGAACCATGGAAGGATTGATTGGAAAAAAACTCGGAATGACCAGCATATTTGATGCTGACGGCCGCAAAGTGGCTTGTACAGTTATTGAAGCCGGTCCCTGTGTAATTACGCAGGTAAAAACCCAGGAAAATGATGGATACAGCGCTATCCAGATGGCCTGGGGCGAAAAGAAAGAAAAGAATGCAGGCGCTGCATTGAAAGGCCACTGCGCTAAAGCCAACACAGAAGCGAAAAAATCATTCGTTGAATTTCGCAACCCTGATGAGGCTGAGGCTGCAGCCAAACTCGGAGATATATTTGATGTATCTATTTTCGAGGAAGGTCAGTTTGTAGACATCATCGGAACTTCGAAGGGTAAAGGATTTCAGGGTGTAGTAAAACGCCATGGTTTTGCCGGTGTAGGTGAAGCTACACACGGTCAGCACAACCGTCTGCGTGCTCCAGGTTCAATAGGTGCGTGTTCTTTTCCTGCCCGTGTTTTCAAGGGTATTCGTATGGCAGGACAAACTGGTAATCGTCGCGTAAAAGCGGTAAACATGCAGGTTCTGCGTATCGTTCCCGAACAAAATTTGTTGTTGGTTAAGGGATCTGTTCCCGGCCATAATGGTGCCACCGTAATAGTAGAGCGTTAACCATGAAAGTAAATGTATTAAACAAGCAAGGAGCTGACACCGGAAGGTCTGTTACCCTTTCCCAGGAAATATTTGGTATTGAACCGAATGACCACGCCATTTGGCTTGATGTTAAACAGTTCCAGGCGAATCAGCGTCAGGGAACACACAAGACAAAAGACCGCTCTGAAATTTCACGCAGTACACGCAAGGTGTTTCGTCAGAAAGGTACCGGTGGCGCGCGTCACGGTAGCTTGAAGTCAGGTATTTATGTAGGTGGTGGTCGTATTCATGGACCACGTCCCCGTGACTATTCTTTCAAACTGAACAAGAAATTAAAGAAACTTGCTCGTTTGAGTGCACTTTCATACAAGGCAAAGGAAAATAACATTCTTGTTGTGGAGGACTTTGAAATGGTTACACCAAAGACTTCAGAATTCAAAGGATTTTTGAATGCACTGAAGATCAATGAGCGTACGTTGTTTGTGACAGCCGAAACCAATAAAAATATCTACCTCAGCGGAAGAAATATTGAAGGAAACACTGTGATGAAAGCCTCTGATATCAATACCTATCAGGTTTTGAAAGCAGGCAAGCTTATCCTCACTGAAGGAGCATTAACCAAGTTAGAAGAATCAAATAAACAATGATACTCAAGAAGCCGTTGATTACTGAGAAAATGACCGCTATCATGGATAAGCGTGGTCAATATGGTTTCGTTGTAGACAAAAAATCTACCAAAGACGAAATCAAAAAGGCCATCGAAGATTTCTATGGTGTGGAAGTGGCATCAGTAAACACAATGATTGCAAGGGGGAAAATGCGTCGTAACAGACGTACAGGCCAGATCTCCGGTTATACCAATGCGTATAAAAAGGCCATCGTGACGTTAAAAGAAGGTTTCAATATTGACTTTTACGAAAACATCTGATCATGGCAGTAAAACGTTTAAATCCAACAACGCCCGGTCAACGGTTTCACATCGCAAATTCGTTTGCTGAAATCACTACAGACAAGCCGGAAAAATCCCTGATAGTTCCTATCAAGAAATCAGGAGGAAGAAATAACCAGGGACGTATGACTATGCGTTTCATAGGTGGCGGTCACAAGCGTCGCTACCGTTTGATTGACTTTAAAAGAGCCAATCATGGTGTTACCGGTGAAGTTTTGTCTGTTGAATACGATCCTAACCGTAGCGCATTCATCTCACTGGTGCAGTACGCTGACGGTGACAAGCGTTATATCATTGCACCGAATGGTATTAAGGTAGGTCAGAAAGTTGAACAAGGTTCCGGAGTTCCTCCCGAAATCGGCAATGCACTTCCAATGTCTGAAATTCCTCTGGGTTCGCTCATCCACAACATTGAGATGGCTCCCGGACAAGGCGCTAAGATTTGCAGAAGTGCAGGTTCCTATGCTCAGCTGTTGGGTCGTGAAGACAAGTATGCAACCATCAAATTGCCTTCCGGTGAATTGAGAAAAGTGTTGTCAGCCTGTCTGGCCACTATCGGTTCAGTGAGCAACAGTGAACACAATCTATTGCGCAAGGGCAAAGCCGGACGCAGCCGTTGGATGGGTATTCGTCCAAGAACCAGAAGTACTGCGATGAACCCTGTTGATCACCCAATGGGTGGTGGCGAAGGCCGCAACAAAGGTGGACAGGCTCGTTCAAGAAACCTGATTTATTCACAAGGTCAGAAGACCCGTGCGCCGAAGAAAGCCACGAGCCGCCTGATTATCGAACGTAGAAAAAGTAAGAGGAACAGCAATTAATAATTAAAGAAAATGGCAAGGTCAGTAAAAAAAGGCCCATTCGTAGACTATAAGTTGATGCGTAAGGTTACCGTTCTCAATGAAGGTAATAAAAAATCAGTTGTTAAAACCTGGTCACGCCGCAGCATGATACTCCCGGATTTTGTGGGACACACATTCGCTGTGCACAACGGTAAAAAGTTCATTCCGGTTTATGTAACCGAGAATATGGTAGGTCACAAGTTGGGCGCGTTCGCACCAAC
>CAYSIK010000007.1:5805-21466 GCA_964431045.1 uncultured Flavobacteriaceae bacterium | reverse complement strand
AGGTCACAGCAAATAATAAATAAGGGAAAAGAAACAAAATGGAAGCTAAAGCAATTTTGAGAAACTGCCCTCTGTCACCCCGCAAAATGCGAATGGTGGCAGATTTGGTTCGTGGTCAGAAAGTAGAACGTGCACTTAACATCCTGCAGTGGAACCAGAAACCCGGCTATGCCTTGTTTTTGAGTAAGCTCATTCGCAGCGGTGTTGCCAATTGGAGCCAGATTAATTCAGGCGAAAGAATTGAAGACAGTGATCTATACGTAAAATCAGTATTGGTAGACGGTGGAGTTACCATGAAGCGTCTTCGCACTGCTCCTCAGGGTCGAGGTTACCGCCAGCGCAAGCGCAGCAACCACGTAACGATTGTCATTGATACTGTAACAAAAAGTGAGGTAAATAACTAATATGGGACAAAAGGTAAACCCAATAGGATTGCGTCTGGGAATCATTCGCGGTTGGGACTCCAACTGGTATGGTGGAAAGGACTACGGTGATAAACTGGTAGAGGACGAAAAAATCCGCAAATATCTGCGTGTTCGTATTCCCAAAGGTGGGATCGCAAAAGTGGTAATTGAGCGCACACTTAAGCGTATTACTATCACTATTCATACCTCACGCCCCGGTATTGTTATCGGTCGCGGCGGTCAGGAGGTAGATACCATTCGTGAGGAGATTCGTAAGATCACCGGCAAGGATGTGCAGATAAATATCAATGAGATAAAAAGACCTGAACTCGATGCCCGCTTGGTAGGTGAAAATATCGCTCAGCAAATTGAGAACCGTTTCTCTTACAAACGTGCTGTAAAAAATGCCATCCAAAGCAGCATGAAAATGGGAGCTGAAGGCATTAAGGTTAGAATCAGCGGTCGTTTGAACGGTGGTGAAATCGCACGTTCTGAGATGTATAAAGATGGTCGTACCCCTCTGCATACCCTGAGAAGTAACATTGATTACGCTATAGTAGAAGCACAAACCGTATACGGTAAAATTGGTATCAAAGTATGGCTTTGCCGCGGTGAAATCTATGGCAAGGTTGACTTGGCACCTCAGTTGGACACAGAAAGAAAGCGTGATGGCGCAAGAGGCAGAGATGACAGAGGCAGAGACCGCGACAGAGGTCCTCGTCCGGGTGGAGATCGCCGCAAGCGCAAATAATTTAAAGATTAAAAGAAATAACGATGCTTAGCCCAAAAAGAACCAAATACAGGAAACAGCAGAAAGGCCGTGTGAAAGGTGTTGCCACCCGTGGTCACCGCGTTGATTTCGGTAGTTTTGGCCTCAAAAGCCTGGAACCACACTGGATCACTGCCCGTCAGATTGAAGCAGCCCGTATTGCGCTGACCCGCTATCTCAAGCGTGAAGGTCAGGTTTGGATCCGTATTTTTCCCGATAAACCCGATACCAAGAAACCTGCTGAAGTACGTATGGGTAAAGGTAAAGGTGCACCTGAATATTGGGTGGCCACCGTAAAGCCCGGTACTATAATGTTTGAAGTAGGGGGTGTTCCGCTGGAAACAGCCAAGGAAGGAATGCGTCTGGCCGCACAAAAGTTGCCCGTAACTACCAAATTTGTTGTACGTCCTGATTTCGCCGAGGAGGCATAATTATGAAAAACGAAGAAGTAAAAGGAATGTCTAATAAGGAACTAGTAACCGCTTACAAAGAAGAACGTATGCGTTACCAGAAGATGAAGTTCCAGAATACAGTCTCTCAGATTGAACAACCACACAAGCTGTCATTTACCCGTAAGAACATTGCAAGAATGCTTACAGAATTGAACAACCGTCGTATTCAGGCTGAACTGGCTGCTTATATGAAAAAGAATAACGGAGAGAATAACTAATGGAAACAATAAGGAATTCACGGAAAGAAATTACCGGAACGGTAACCAGCACCAAAATGGATAAAACCATTGTGGTAGCGGTTGTTCGTAACGTGAAACACCCCAAATATGGCAAGTATTTCAAGAAGACCAAGAAATACACCGCTCATGACGAAACAAACCAGTGTGGTGAAAACGATATCGTTCGCATCATGGAAACACGTCCTCTGAGTAAAACCAAACGCTGGAGATTGGTCGAAGTAGTAGAAAAAGCTAAATAACATGGTACAACAGGAATCAAGACTAAAAGTAGCTGACAACAGCGGTGCGCGCGAGGTGCTTTGCATACGTGTGCTGGGAGGCTCAGGCCGTCGATATGCCTCTGTGGGCGATAAAATTGTGGTAAGCGTAAAGGATGCCATGCCCGGTGGAGGTGTGAAGAAAGGCGCTGTATCCAAAGCTGTGGTTGTGCGTGTTAAAAAAGAAGTACGTCGTCCTGATGGATCTTACATCCGGTTTGATGAGAACAGTTGTGTGCTTTTGAACGCCTCAGACGAACCCAGGGGAACACGTATCTTCGGACCCGTGGCCAGGGAACTTCGCGACAAACAGTTCATGAAAATTGTTTCACTTGCACCTGAAGTGCTTTAATAATTATTGAAAGTGTCAAAAGTTAAATTGCATATAAAAAAGGGAGATACCGTTAAAGTAATCTCCGGCGATGACAAAGGAAAAACCGGTAAGGTTCTCCAGGTAATGGTAGCCGACAACCGTGCTTTGGTGGAAGGTTTGAATATCGTAACCAAGCACCGCAAGCCAACCGCTCAGAATACGAGTGGTAAAATTGAAAAGGTAGAGGCACCAATCCATATCTCTAACCTAATGGTAGTAGTTGGTGGAAAACCTACCCGCATCGGAAGAAAACTGAATGATCAGGGTAAGTTGCAAAGAGTAGTGCGTAAAACCGGTGAATTTATTAAATAAGAAATAGAAAGATGAGCTATAAACCACTTCTGCAAACCCGCTACGAGGAAGTCGTAGTGCCGGCTCTTAAGGAGAAATTCGGTTACAAGAATGTAATGGAAATGCCCCGTCTGGTAAAGGTTAGCCTTAACCAAGGTGTAGGTGCTGCAGTGAATGATAAAAAACTGGTAGATGCCGCAGTTGAAGAAATGACCAAAATTTCTGGTCAAAAAGCGCAGGCGACCTTCTCTCGCAAGGCAATCTCTAATTTTAAATTAAGAGAGAATATGCCAATTGGTGCCCGCGTTACACTTCGCAAAGAGGCTATGTATGATTTCTTACACCGTCTTATCAGCATCGCTCTGCCGCGTGTACGTGACTTTCAGGGTCTGAACGTAAAAGGTTTTGATGGCCGTGGTAACTTTAACATGGGTATCACCGAGCAAATCATTTTCCCTGAAATTGATATTGACAAAGTAAACAGAATCACCGGTATGGATATCACCATCGTGACCACTGCCAAGACAGATGAAGAATGTCTTGAGTTGTTGAAGTTGATGGGTTTCCCCTTTAAAAGTAAATAATACACATGGCAAAAGAATCCATAAAGGCAAGACAGCGTAAACGTGAGGCACTTGTTGCCCGCTTTGCTGAAAAACGTGCCGCACTAAAGGCAGAAGGAAACTACGAGGCATTGCAGCGTATACCCAGAAATGCATCTCCAGTTCGTTTGCGTAACCGTTGCAAACTTACCGGTCGTCCAAGAGGCTACATCCGTACTTTCGGCATTTGTCGTAACCAGTTCAGATTGCTTGCCAGTGACGGTAAGATTCCAGGTGTAACTAAATCAAGTTGGTAATAATAAATAAAGAATAAAATGACCGATCCTATATCAGATTTTCTGACCCGATTGCGTAACGCCATGAAGGCCAAGCATAGAATTGTAGAAATTCCTGCTAGCAATCTTAAAAAGGAAATCACCAGAGTTTTATACGAAAAGGGTTATATCCTTAAGTATAAATTTGAAGATTCTGCAAACAAGCAAGGTGTTATCAAAATAGCGCTTAAGTATGATCCTGTAACAAAAGCAAGTGCCATACGCAACTTATCCAGGATAAGTTCTCCTGGTCTCCGTAGGTATGCAAACGTAGATAGTATGCCTCGCGTGTTGAACGGCCTGGGAGTAGCTATTCTGACTACATCAAAAGGTGTAATGACAGATAAAGAAGCCCGCACCCAGAATGTTGGCGGAGAAGTTCTTTGTTACGTATCTTAAAATTTAAAAATAATTAAAAAATGTCACGCGTAGGAAAAGCACCCATTAGTATCCCGGCAGGTGTTACCGTTGTTAATAACAATGGAAATGTTACAGCCAAGGGGCCAAAAGGAGAAGTGTCGCAGTACATCGGAACAGAGATTACATTTGAAATCACCGATGGAGTGCTGACAGTCAATCGCCCAAGCGACAGTAAGCAACATAAGGCATTGCACGGTTTATACCGCGCATTGATTCAAAACATGGTTGTTGGTGTTAGCCAGGGTCACACAGTTAAACAGGAATTGGTAGGCGTTGGTTACAAAGTTTCCAATCAGGGAAATCTGGTTGATTTTACCTTGGGATACTCACACCGCATAATGCTGGAAATTCCACAGGAAATTAAAGTAACCACTGAAACCCTCAAAGGGCAGAATCCATCTATCACCATGGAGTGCGCTGACAAGCAGCTTCTGGGTCAGATTGCTGCTAAAATCCGTTCATTCCGTAAGCCTGAGCCATATAAAGGTAAGGGTATCAAGTTTGCCGGTGAAGTATTGAGGAAGAAAGCAGGTAAATCAGCGTCCAAATAATTTTAACTAATCATGTCAAAATCAGTATTACAAAGAAGAAATAAAATTCGCAGCCGTATTCGCGGACGCATAAGCGGAACCACTGTAAGGCCACGCCTAAGTGTTTATCGCAGTAATAAAGATATCTATGCCCAGATTATTGATGACAGCAAGGGTGTAACCCTTTGCTCAGCATCTTCGTCTGAAGATGGAATCAAGGAGGTAAAGGATAACAAAGTATCAAAATCAGCCCTGGTAGGTAAGAAACTTGCTGAAAAGGCCATTGCGGCAGGAATTAAATCTGTAGTTTTTGATCGCGGAGGTTATTTATACCATGGTCGTGTAAAGAGTCTTGCAGATGCAGCCCGTGAGGGAGGTTTGGAATTTTAATCAATAAAGAGTCATTCAAATGTCTGAAAATATAAATAAGCGTGTGAGACCAGGGGAATTAACCCTCACAGAAAAGGTGGTTTCAATCAATCGCGTAGCCAAGGTAACTAAAGGTGGACGTACATTCAGCTTCAGCGCACTCGTTGTAGTGGGTGATGGTAATGGTGTAGTAGGCCATGGTTTGGGCCGCTCCAATGAAGTTATGGATGCCGTTAACAAAGGAATCGAAGATGCCAAGAAGAATCTCATTAAAGTTCCTGTTATCAATGGTACTGTACCTCATGAACAGACTGGAAAATTCGGCGGTGGACGTGTATTCCTTAAACCTGCTGCACATGGTACCGGTGTAATTGCCGGTGGTGCAATGCGTGCTGTTTTGGAAAGTGCCGGTGTAACCGACGTTTTGGCAAAATCCAAAGGTTCTTCAAATCCTCACAACGTGGTTAAAGCTACTTTTGATGCCCTAACTACCATGAGAGACCCTTATGCAGTCGCTAAAATGAGAAATATAAACCTTAAAAAAGTATTTAACGGATAAGGTCATGGGAAAAGTTAAAATTACACTTGTAAAAAGCGGAATTGGATATCCTAAGAACCAAAAAGCAACGCTTCGTGCCTTAGGTCTCCGTAAAATCAATGCGAGTGCTGAGGTAGAACTGAATAATCAAATTCAGGGCATGATCAACACCGTTAATCATCTTATTAAAGTAGAAAACACCAAGTAACATGAATTTAAGTAATCTAAAACCTGCTGCAGGTTCTACAAAGAATAGAAAGAGAATTGGTCGCGGTGAAGGCTCTGGAAGAGGCGGAACATCAACCAAAGGTCACAAAGGTGCTCAGTCACGTACAGGATATTCCAGAAAGATCGGTTTTGAAGGCGGTCAGATGCCTTTACAACGTCGTATTCCCAAAGGCGGATTCAAAAATATAAACCGCGTTGAATATGCAGCCATCAATCTTGATGTTCTTCAAGCTTTGGCCGATGCTCTCAAGGTAAATAAAATTGACCACGAACTTTTGGTAAAAAAGCACCTGGTAGGAAAATCTGAAATGGTTAAGATCCTCGGTCGCGGTGAAATGAAGTCAGGAGTTGAGGTTCACGCCCACAAGTTCAGTGAAACAGCAAAGGCTGCTATCGAAAAAGCTGGTGGATCCATTCACCTTATAGGTTGATTCCATGAAAAAACTGATTGAAACCCTAAAGCATATCTGGTCCATCGAGGAATTGCGCAGAAGAATAGTTTACACTTTTCTTTTGCTTGCAGTTTATCGTTTGGGTTCATTCGTAATTCTTCCCGGTATTGACAGTTCAATCCTGGAAGGTAATATGAGCAGCCAGAACAAGAATAACATACTGGATTTGATTAATACCTTTGCCGGCGGAGCTTGGAACAGAGGTGCTATTTTTGCACTGGGTATAATGCCCTACATTTCTGCCAGTATTTTCATGCAATTGGTTTCAATCGCAATCCCCGCCTTTCAGCGTTTGCAAAAAGAAGGTGAAGAAGGCAGAAGAAAAATTAACCAGTATACACGTATTCTAACCATTGCGTTTACTTGTGTTCAGGCTTTCGGTTATCTCAATCAGTTGACAGGAAATCCGGAATACCAGGGTGCTCTGTTATTCATGCGTGACAATGCTGCATTAACGCAGGGTTGGTTCTTCTTTACAAACGTTGTGCTGTTGACAGCCGGAACCATGTTTACAATGTGGATGGGAGAACGCATCACAGACCGTGGCTTAGGTAATGGTATTTCACTTCTCATTATGGTAGGTATCATTGCCCGACTCCCCAACGCATTGTTTTCTGAACTTGCATTTGCAGGTAAACGCGCCAGTTTCATTTTGTTTCTTATAGAATTGGTCGTTTGGGCATTGGTAATATTGGGCGTAATACTGCTTACACAGGGAACCCGTAGAATTACGGTAAACTATGCAAAAAGGGTTGTAGGTAATCGTCAGTACGGCGGCGCAAGACAGTATTTGCCTATTAAAATTCTTTCGGCGGGTGTAATGCCAATCATTTTTGCACAGGCCATTCTGTTCCTTCCAGCTACCATTGCCGGATTTTATGAACAGGGAGGTGTACCAGGATGGCTAATGAGCCTTACCAATCCAAACAGTTTTGGACACAATGCACTCATGATATTTTTGATTGTTGTATTTACTTATTTTTATACAGCTATCATTTTTAATCCTGTGCAGATGGCCGATGACATGAAGCGCAACAATGGTTTTATCCCTGGAATCAAGCCCGGCAAGCAAACCGCCAATTATATAGATGATGTGATTAGTAAAATCACCTTGCCTGGTGCCATATTTATTTCACTGATTGCCGTATTGCCGGTAGTATCAGGTAATTTGGGTGTGAATCAGGAATTCAGTCAGTTCTTTGGAGGAACCAGTCTGTTGATTTTGGTAGGTGTAGTTTTGGATACGCTTCAACAAATCGATAGCTATCTACTGATGAGAAAATATGATGGTCTAATGAGCAGCGGTCGATTGAAAGGCCGTTTCACAGGCAATTCACCCCAAGTTGATTATTAACAAAAAAATCACTAATTTTGCAGCCCTTTTGAAATGCCAAAGCAAGATGCCATAAAACAAGACGGAGTGATAATGGAAGCATTGTCCAATGCAATGTTCCGTGTAAAGCTCCAAAACGGGCATGAAATCATTGCTACCATTTCAGGCAAAATGAGAATGCATTACATAAGAATTCTTCCCGGCGATAAAGTTCAGGTAGAAATGTCACCCTATGATTTAACCCGAGGAAGGATCTCCTACAGATACAAGTAAAGATATGAAAGTCAGAACTTCAGTAAAAAAGCGCAGTGTAGACTGCAAGATTGTACGCCGCAACGGTAAAGTGTACGTAATTAACAAAAAGAACCCTAAGTATAAACAAAGACAAGGTTAAAATACAATGGCCAGGATAGCAGGTATAGATTTACCCAAAAACAAAAGAGGCGTGATAGGACTCACTTATATATTCGGTATAGGTCCTAGCACTGCAGCCAGAATTCTGGATAATTCCGGAATCAGCCGCGACAAAAAAGTAAATGACTGGGATGATGATGATTTGTCCAAAATTCGCGGATTTATTACAAATAATCTCAAAACCGAAGGTGAGTTGCGCAGCGAAACCCAGCTCAATATAAAGCGTCTGATGGATATTGGATGTTACCGCGGCTTGAGACATCGCAAAGGTTTGCCAGTACGCGGACAGCGTACCAGCACCAATGCCCGTACCAGAAAGGGTAAACGTAAAACTGTAGCCGGTAAGAAAAAGGCCACTAAATAATAGATGACAGCTAAATGGCAACTAAAAAAGTAACCAAAAAGAAAGTAAAAGTAGATCCTCACGGACAGGTGCATATTCATGCTACATTCAACAATATAATTGTGTCCGTAACCAACACTGAAGGTCAGGTGATATCCTGGTCGTCCGCCGGTAAAATGGGTTTCAGAGGTTCTAAAAAGAATACCCCTTATGCAGCACAAATGGCATCATTAGATTGTGCCAAGTCTGCATTTGATTCAGGACTTAGAAAGGTAGACGTGTTTGTAAAAGGTCCCGGTGGAGGGCGTGACAGCGCAATACGTAATCTGCAGACAGTAGGTCTGGAGGTAATTTCTATCACCGATATCACTCCAATGCCCCACAACGGTTGTCGTCCACCCAAACGTCGCAGGGTTTAATTATCATTATTAAGAAAATATTCAATGGCAAGATACAGAGGTCCAAAATCAAAGATAGCCCGTCGCTTTCGCGAACCCATTTTCGGTCGTGATAAAGCGTTGGAAAAGAAAAACTATGGTCCGGGTCAGCACGGCAACAGCCGCAGAAGACCCAAATTATCTGAATATGCGGTTCAGCTGGCTGAAAAACAAAAGGCAAAATACACCTACGGTCTGTTGGAAAAGCAATTCAGAAACCTGTTTAAGAAAGCTGCTGCCAAGAAAGGTATTACCGGTGAAAACCTATTAAAATTCCTTGAGGCACGTCTTGATAATACAGTATTCCGTTTAGGAATTGCTCCTACCCGCCGCGCTGCCCGTCAGCTGGTTGGTCATCGTCACATTTTGGTAAATGGTTCAGTTGTAAATATTCCCAGCTACCATCTGAAGCCAGGAGACGTGGTATCAGTGCGCGAGCGAAGCAAGTCACTTGAAGTGATTTCTGAAGCTGCTGGCAGTGTGCGTAAACGCTTCAACTGGCTTGAATGGGACGGAAATGAACTTTCCGGTAAATTTATCGGCTATCCTGAACGCTCAGAAATTCCTGAAAATATCAAAGAACAGCTGATAGTAGAATTGTATTCTAAATAAAACTTTTAAAACAAAACAAAAAATGGGAGTTATTCCTTTTCAAAAACCCAATAAAGTGGTAATGAACAAAGCCACCGATTTTCATGGAGTGTTCGAATTTTCACCCCTTGAAAAAGGTTATGGTGTAACCATTGGAAATGCAATGCGCAGAATCCTTCTTTCTTCCTTGGAGGGTTACGCAATTACCTCAGTAAAAATTCAGGGTGTAGACCATGAGTTTTCTACGATCAAAGGAGTGGTAGAAGATGTTCTTGAAATAATCTTGAACCTCAAACAGGTTCGTTTCAAAGCTAATTCTTCCACCGACGATCATGAAAAAATCTTTATCAGCCTGAAGGGCAAAGATCAGTTTCTGGCAGGTGATATAGGTAGATACACTAACTCATTCAACATATTAAATCCTGAACTGGTAGTATGTAATCTTGAGCCTACAGTCAATCTTGAACTTGAACTGACAATCGGCAAAGGCCGCGGTTATGTTCCTGCAGAAGAAAACAAAGTTAAAGACGCTCCCATCGGCTTGATTGCTACCGATAGCATCTTTACGCCCATTCGCAACGTGAAATACAGCGTTGAAGATTTTCGTGTAGAGCAGCGTACCGACTATGAAAAGTTGGTGATGGAAGTAACTACCGACGGAAGCATTCATCCCGAAGAAGCCCTGAAAGAGGCTGCGAAGATTCTTATTCAGCATTTTGTACTTTTCAGCGATGAAAACATTATGCCTGAATCTAAAGCAAGCAAAGCCGTTGAAGAGGTTGATGAGGGCTTCCTGCAGATGCGCAAAATTTTGAAAACACCGCTTGCAGATCTGGATCTTTCAGTGCGTGCCTACAATTGTTTGAAGGCTGCTGAAATCAAGACACTGGGTGAATTGGTACAATACCACATTGACGATCTTTTGAAATTCCGCAATTTTGGTAAAAAGTCACTTTCAGAACTTGAAGAGTTTGTACGTGACAAAGGCCTGCATTTCGGAATGGAAATCGCCAAGTATAACTTAAACGAAGACTAAGGGCAATGAGACACGGGAAAAAAGTAAATCATTTGGGCCGCACCGCGCCCCACCGTAAAGCGCTGATGGCAAATATGGCCTCTTCGCTGATTATTCATAAGCGAATTACAACCACCTTGGCTAAGGCAAAGGCCTTAAGAACTTATGTGGAACCGTTAATTACTAAAGGTAAAGATGCAACCACGCACAACCAAAGAACAGTATTCGCTTACTTAAAAGACAAAGAGGCTGTAAAGGAGCTGTTTACAGTAGTGGGAACAAAAGTTGCCAGCCGTCCCGGTGGTTATACACGTATTCTGAAAGTTGGAAATCGTATGGGTGATAATGCCGAAATGGCGTTCATTGAACTTGTTGATTTCAATGAATATTTCCAAGGTTTTGGAGCAGATAAAAAAGAAGCTAAGAAAACACGTCGCGGACGCAGTAAGTCTTCAGCTCCTGCAGCCAAAACAACAACTCCTGTTGCTCCGGCACCGGTTGTTGAAGAGGTTGTTGAATCAGAAGTAATAGAAGAAACTTCAGCATCTGTTGATAATGTAACCGTTGAGGAAACTCCGGTAGCAGAGGTACAGGCTGAAGAAACTGCACCTGCCGAAGAAACTTCATCTGAAACCGAAGCATCGTCTGAAGAATCATCTGCCGAGGCGACCAGCGGAGAAGAAGAAAACAAGCCAGAGTAACTGATACATAAAATCAATAATAATAAAAAAGCATCCTCAGGGATGCTTTTTTATTATGCACAGTTCTCAATCATTTTAATAATTTCATGTGCAGGCACTACACCCGATTTTCGGGAAATAAGTTTGCCAGCGCGATATAATATTAGTGTTGGTACACCGCTAATGTTTAACTGACGGGCGAGTGTTGGATTTTTGTCCACGTCAATTTTAATAATTTTGATATTATCTCCCAATGTTTGTTTAACCTGCTCCAAAATAGGTGCTAATGTTTTACAGGGTCCGCACCAGGTGGCATGAAAATCAACCAAAACCGGGGTTTCATTATGAATTAATGAATCAAACGATGAATTACTATTCATGATAATTTACTTTGAAGAGATTGCCAGCCCCCTCCATTATACGCATTAAATCCTGCCTTTTTTAAAATGGATGCGGCTGATGCACTTCTCATCCCGGAAGCACAGCATGTAATGATACTCTTGTTTTTATTGAGTTTAGTAAGTTGTGCAGACAAATCCTGAACGGCAATGTTCTTCGCATTTTTAATATGTCCGCTTTTGAATTCTGCAGCAGTGCGCACATCGAGTATCAGAGCACCTTCCAAAACAAGGGCTTTGAAATCAGTGCTTTCGCGTTTCCCAAGTAATGAAGAAAATAATCCCATCTGTTTATTTTATGCAAATAAACATCCCGATACTATGATTCTATGTGACCTGGGTTACTCTCAGATAAAAAAATCAGATGGACAAGCCCATTTCAGTTAAAAGATGATTCGCTTTGCCAACATATTTTACCACAAAAAGTACATAGCGGATATCACAGCCAATACTTCTGCTATACTGGTCATTCCAGGCATAATCATTAATCGTTGCTGTAAAACTTCTGTCAAAGTTCACACCAATTAAATTTCCCTCGGCATCGAGAACAGCACTTCCGCTGTTTCCTCCTGTGGTATCAAGGTTATAAAGAAAAGCCACAGCGACTTCACCGGTTTCCTTATCCTTGAATATTACGGGAACATCTTTAATGCGAAGCTGATCTGCCACAACGGAAGGCAGTCTGTAATCCTCCGCGGTATTGGCTTTTTCAAATACACCTTTCAGCGTAGTGTATGGCATATGTATTTCTGCATCATTGGGTTTATAGCGTTTGATATAGCCATAGGTTAAGCGAAGCGTACTGTTTGCGTCCGGTATGAATTGCCCTTTTTTAAACTCCTCTTTCATATCCAGGTATTCAGGCATAACCGCTCTCAGCTGCTGGTCAAGTTGCATCCATTCCGACTCTATGTCTGTTGATTCCGACGATATTTCATCATACAATCGGGTTAGCGGGCTTTTATATTGGAATAGTTTTTCAGGTTTTGAACGCAATGTTCTAAATACAAAACCGGTATCCATAAGCTTGTCTTTCATCAGGGTAGTTCCTATCCAGGATTTCAAATCCTGTTTCCCGTTGATTTTAATTTTCTCCCTTCTGGCTGCATTGATTCTTGGCAAAAGCTCCTGAAGGACCCATATTTCCAGGCTTTTGTCTATGATAGCATAATTCTGGTAAATATTTTTACTAAAATCATTCAAAACTTGCTGCTTGTCCTTAGTTGCAACAGCATTTGCATAAAGGCCTGCATAGTTTCTTATGGCTTGCGCCGCATAGAACGGTGAAGACTGATTGCTTAAAAACAAATAGTTGAACCGCTGATTGGCCAAAGCAGTTTTTCTTTCCCAAATCTTGTTTAATCCGGGAATGATGTTCTTTCTGGATTCCTGATTGTTGCTAATGGCAGCTTCATGCATAGCATTTTCATCCGCTTGCTTTTGTGTAACAAGACCGGTTCTTGTAAGTCCCTGCATTTTACCACGGTAGTTTTTTTCAACGTTTTCCAGGCTTTGTATTTCTTTGGCAAATGCCAGAAACTTGGCTTCATTGCCCTCACTTAGCGTTTTCATCTGCCTGATATAGGCTGCATACCATTTTTGAATCAGGGGCAATTGCTTTTCTTGCTGGAACTTGAGGTAGGGTGCACTTTCGTGCCTGAATGTACGACCGGGGTAACCCATAATAAATACAAAGTCACCTTCTTTGGTTCCGTTGGCATTGATTTTCAGGTGTTTTTTGGGTTTATATGGAACATTATTTTTACTGTAAGGTGCAGGTTTGCCATCCGGACCTACATATGCGCGAACCATGCTGAAATCTCCGTTGTGTCGTGGCCATTCCCAGTTGTCAAGGTCGCCGCCAAACTGCCCGATGGTAACAGGTGGCGCAAACACAAGTCTCACATCCGGTATTAGAAGGTAGCGGAAAAGCATATAGCTTTTGCCAACAAACATTTCCGAGACTTCCACCGATAAATCCGGGTTTTTCGACTTTTCCTCATCTACAACAGCTTTGATGTTGGTCGATATAGCCTTTGCTCTGGCAGACGGGCTTAAATCCCTGCTTACTCCGGTCAAAACCCGGGCGGATACATCCTCAAAAGATTGGGTAATTCTGCAGGGCATCTGTATAGGAAGTTCACGGCTTTTATCCATCGCCACAAATCCATTTTCAAGGTAATTGTTTTCTGCAGTGCTTAAATCTGCAACACCGCCATAAACACAGTGATGATTGGTGATGATAAGACCTTCCGGGGATATAAAGGAACCTGAACAGCCTCCAACTTTCACCAGCGCATTGGCAAGCGATACCTCTCCCGGTGCAAACAACTCTCGGGTACTTAGTTTTAATCCCGCATTTTGCAGCCCTTTTTCGTCCAGATAATTAAGGGGAAACATTCCCTCATCTTTGGTTGCAGAAACCGAAACAAGGCTTACGCACAATATGGTGAGTACAACTAAACTGATATTTCTCATGGTGATTTTTAAATATTGTTGCAAAAGTAAACTTTAGGTTGGGTGTATGCACGGTCCAACCTAATTTTGCTGGTGAATGGAATTTAAATTGCTTTTTTTATCCGGCTTCCTGTTTTTAGTTGCGTTAGGTTTGATGTTAGATTTGGGGTTGCTGGGCAAAGAGCAAAAAACGCTTACGTCAAAGCAAGCCATGTGGCGCACTTTGGGCTGGATTGGTGCCGGATTGATGTTTTCATTTGTGATTTATTTTTTTCATTACAACCTGCACGGACTGGATTCCGTTGAGGACTATCGCAAGTTTAAAGAAACCTACGGAAGCAATTTTATTGTTTTTGACGATGTTGCCAAATGCCGCGATTCTTTTTCCGGGGAAGCCGTTGTTAGTTATATAACCGGTTATTTTGTTGAGTATTCCCTAAGTGTGGACAATCTTTTTGTTATGCTCCTGATATTCAGCTCATTTCCTAAGAAGCTTATTTTTTCTCCTTGGGCATGGTATTAGAAACCTCAGTACGCTGCAATATGGCTTATCACTTATTCTGATTTTTATTGGGGTAAAAATGATTTTTCAAAAGCAGCTTCAAAATCTTGGATTTAATGAAGTGCATGCTTTGCTGGTTTTAGGAAGCATTTTGGTATTGACCTATGTTTCCTCGTTCCTCTTTCCCAAAAAATCCATGGATTAGCATTCTGGTCACATTTTACCCACATTGTCCCGCAGTACGGATTAATTAAACGAAATTTGAACCCTTGAAGTGAGTTCATTAAAAATTCCCGCATTGCTGGTGCTACAGGATGGCACCGTTTTTCGTGGCACAGCCATTGGTAAAATTGGTACCACCACCGGAGAAATCTGTTTCAATACCGGCATGACCGGATATCAGGAGGTTTTTACAGATCCGTCTTACACAGGTCAAATTCTGGTAATGACCAATGATCATATTGGTAATTATGGTGTTCGGGATGAAGAGGTGGAAAGCGGTTCCATCAAAATTGCAGGCCTTGTATGTAAGAAGTTTTCTCAGCAGTTTTCCCGCAAGATGGAATCTTATAGCCTGGATTCCTATTTTACCGAAAATAACCTTGTTGGCATTTCCGATGTTGATACACGTCAGATTGTGAGACACATCCGAGATGCGGGTGCCATGAATGCTATTATTAGCAGTGAAACAGAAGATGTAGAAGAACTGAAACGGCTGTTAAGCGAATGTCCTGATATGTCCGGGTTGGAACTGGCCAGCTCTGTTAGCTGTGATACATTTCACACCCTGGGTGATGCAGAAGCGCCCATCAGAATTGCCCTCCTGGATTATGGCAGCAAAAAGAATATAGCAAGATGTCTGATTGAACGGGGTTGTTACATTGGTGTGTTTCCGGCGAAAACGACTGCAGAAGAAGTGTTAGCATGGAATCCGGATGGCATTATGATTAGTAATGGCCCCGGTGATCCTGCCAGTATGGATTATGCAATTTCATGTGTTCGCGATCTGGTTGAAAAAGGAAAACCCACCTTTGGTATTTGCCTGGGACACCAGCTTCTGTCACTGGCCAGTGGACTTACCACCTATAAAATGCATCACGGTCACAGGGGGCTGAACCATCCGGTAAAAAATCTGGTTACCGGCAGAAGCGAAATTACCAGTCAAAATCACGGGTTTGCCGTAAAATTTGAGGATGCCGCCGGGGATAAGGTAATGTTGACCCATTTGAATCTGAATGATAACAGTGTGGAGGGAATTGCCAGAAAAGATAAACCGGCATTTAGCGTGCAAT
>CAYSIK010000007.1:0-5739 GCA_964431045.1 uncultured Flavobacteriaceae bacterium | reverse complement strand
CATGATTCCATGTATTTATTTGATCAATTTATAGAACTAATCCAAAAACATAAACCATAATTTATTTTAAAAATGAGTGCTATTGTTCATGTACATGCTCGTCAGATTCTGGATTCAAGGGGCAATCCTACTGTTGAAGCAGAAGTTTTTACCGAAGATGGTGGTTTCGGAAGAGCCGCGGTTCCTAGTGGCGCAAGCACCGGTATCCACGAGGCTGCTGAGCTGAGAGACGGTGATAAATCCATTTACATGGGAAAAGGTGTACTCAAGGCTGTCGATAATGTAAACAATATCATAGCCGACGCCATCGAGGGCCTGGAGGTTACTTCGCAGAATGAAATAGACAAGGCCATGATAGAACTGGATGGAACGTCCAACAAATCTAAGTTGGGCGCCAATGCAGTTCTTGCAGTTTCTATGGCTGCGGCACATGCCGCCGCCGATGAGTTGGGCGTGCCTCTTTATCGCTATGTGGGCGGAGCGAATGCCAATATTCTTCCCGTTCCTATGATGAATATTCTGAATGGTGGTGCACATGCTGACAATAAAATAGATTTTCAGGAATTTATGATCATGCCCGTTAAGGCAGATAATTTCTCTCACGCCCTGCGTATGGGGGTTGAGGTGTTTCATCACCTGAAATCCGTACTGAAGGAAAAAGGATATAGCACCAATGTGGGAGATGAGGGTGGTTTTGCGCCCAATATCCAAAGCAATGAAGAAGCTATTGAAACCGTACTTAAAGCCATAGAAAAAGCCGGTTACAAGCCCGGTGTGGATATGTATATTGCCATGGATGCCGCTACCAGCGAGCTTTACAAAGAGGAGGAGAAATTGTATGTATTTAAAAAATCCGATGGCCGTAAATTCAGCAGCGAAGAAATGGTGGATTACTGGGCAGGCTGGTGTGCAAAATATCCCATCATCAGTATTGAAGACGGCTGCGCAGAAGATGACTGGGATGGCTGGAAGCGACTTACCGAAAAAGTAGGTTCGAAAATTCAGCTGGTGGGCGATGATTTGTTTGTAACCAATGTGAATCGACTTCAAAGAGGCATAGATCAGCAAATAGCCAATTCAATCCTGATTAAAGTAAATCAGATAGGTAGTATTTCAGAAACCCTCGATGCCATTCAGCTGGCTACCCGTAATCGTTATACCAATGTAATGAGTCATCGCAGTGGCGAAACAGAAGATGCAAGTATTGCGGATCTCGCAGTGGCAATGAACAGTGGTCAGATCAAAACAGGCAGTGCAAGCCGCAGCGACAGAATGGCCAAATACAATCAGCTTTTACGCATAGAAGAAGAACTGGGATCGGCAGCGCGCTACGGTGGCAGCATTTTCCCGTTTGCGTAAGCATTTTATGATTCTTGTCACAAATACAGCTTAGTTCTTCCCATTTAAACGAATTTTGGGTTTCCGTTTATGGAAAATCCCAAGGTGCAGATAAAAGAGTGTCTGATTAGACATATTGTATACTTTACGATTTGCATACTGTTGATGGTATCAGGTTTTTATTGTTCGGCAGGCAATTTTTCCGCTGACTTTTGGCTCACAGAACTGATTTTGCTTGTTTTAACCATACACCTGACAGCTTCTTGTTTCAGCATATTCCGTCAGTTCAAAGCTTTGTAAATTCCATTTGGCAGAATCAAAATGTTCTTCTTTAGTTTAAATATGCATATTTTTGCAAAGTACGTTTGTAAGCATGACGATAGAACTTCAGATACTTGGCCTTGCTATTTTGGCTTACTTGCTTGGCTCAATTCCCAGCGCGGTTTGGGTGGGTGAAGCCTTTTTTGGAATAGACGTTCGTGAACATGGAAGTGGCAATGCCGGGGCAACCAACACTTTTAGGGTGCTCGGTAAAAAAGCAGGTACCGGAGTTTTAGCTATGGATGTGATAAAGGGCTTTACGGCAGCCTGTTTGGTGAATTTTCTGCCGGAAATCAACCCTGTTTTGAATAAAACCTGGTTTATTAATATTCAGTTGCTGTTTGGACTGAGCGCCGTATTGGGGCACCTTTTTCCCATATTTGCCGGATTTAAAGGTGGTAAGGGTATTGCAACCTTGTTTGGAATGCTGATTGCCATACATTGGTTGACTGCAGCCATTTGTTTGGTAATGTTTATCTGTATGCTATTGCTAACAAGATTTGTAAGCCTAAGCAGTATTTCTGCCGCAGTTATGTTTCCGGTTTCGCTGGTATGGATTTTTAACCGCCATGAACCCTTGTTCATCGCTTTTGGTATTTGTGCAGCGGTTTTGGTAATTCTGACGCATAGAAAAAATATCCAACGCTTGCTCAATGGCAATGAGAGTAAGGCACGGATATTGAGGCGGCATTATCAGTAAAGAAATGTTTAACATGGCCGAAAATCCATTAGAACTGCCTGAAATTGATCTGGAGGTCATTACAGAGAAATCCTGGGCTGTGGTTTTGTATAATGATGAGGTGAATACCTTTGATTGGGTGATTGAATGTTTGGTTAACTACTGTGGCCACAATGAAATCCAGGCAGAACAATGTGCCTGGTTTGTGCATCACAAAGGTAAATATCCGGTGAAACACGGTTCATTGGAAGAAATGATACCCATATGCTCAACACTGTGTGAAAAAGGGCTGGCGGCTAAACTTGAACAATAAAATGAACAAAGTTTTTACCAATGCAGCGGAGGCTATCCGCGATATTGAAGACGGAGATGTATTGATGCTGGGTGGTTTCGGCCTTTGCGGAATTCCTGAAAATTGTATATCAGCGCTTGTAGACAAGGGGGTTAAAGGCCTTACCTGTATTTCAAACAATGCAGGCGTCGATGACTTTGGAATTGGTCTGATGCTGAAAAACAGGCAGGTTAAAAAGATGATTAGCTCATATGTTGGTGAGAATGAAGAGTTTGAAAGGCAACTTTTATCAGGTGAACTGGAGGTTGAACTCATCCCTCAGGGAACTCTGGCAGAAAGATGTCGTGCTGCAGGTGCCGGTATCCCGGCTTTTTTCACACCCGCCGGTGTTGGGACAGAAGTTGCCAACGGCAAAGAAACCAGGGTGTTCAATGGCAAAACCTATTTAATGGAACTGGCCTTCGAGGCAAAATTTGCTATAGTTAAGGCCTGGAAAGGAGATACCCACGGTAATTTGATTTACAAAGAGACCGCCCGCAATTTTAATCCGATGATGGCTTCTGCCGGAAAAATAACTATAGCGGAGGTTGAAGAATTGGTGCCTGCAGGTGAATTGGATCCCAATCAAATTCATACGCCCGGAATTTTTGTTCACAGAATTTTTCAAGGGGTAAATTACGAGAAGCGCATTGAGCAAAGAACCACCAGACCCCGCAAATGAAACCATCCTGGGTTTTTGCCTCCAATAACAAACACAAGCTGGAGGAAGTGCGTGAAATTTTAGGTGCGCATATAAATATACTCTCCCTTAATGATATAAATTGTCTGGTTAATCCTGAGGAAACAGGTATCACATTTGCGGAAAATGCGCTGATTAAGTGCAGAGCAGTGTCTGAATTTACCGGTTTTCCTGTACTTGCAGATGATTCCGGACTTAGTGTTATTGCCCTGAATGGAAGACCCGGTGTTAAAAGTGCGCGCTATGCCGGTGAAAAGTCCACAGATTATGACAATGTTCAAAAACTGCTGATTGAAATGTCAGGTGCTGAAGACAGAAGTGCACATTTTACTGCCTGCCTCTGCTTGTTTGATACTAGAAGAAATCCGTTGTTTTTTGAAGGCCATTTACATGGTGAAATCATTGCCGAGCAAAGAGGGACTCAAGGATTTGGATACGATCCCGTATTTGTTCCCGACGGTTATAATTTGACTTTTGCCGAACTGGGGCCCGAATTGAAAAATACCATAAGCCACAGACGTCTGGCCCTAAACAAACTGCTTTCCTCAGGTGTTGTGAATCCATGACGCATATTCCGCAATTCCCGTTTCAGAATCTACAGTATCATTTGCCTGATGACCGCATTGCAAGTTTTCCTCTCGCAGAGCGAGATCATTCTAAACTACTATATTACAAGAACTGTGAAATTCAGGACTGCCACTTTTATGATATCAGTAAATTGATTCCATCAGGAAGTTTGCTGATAGGCAACAATACAAAGGTTATTCCTGCGAGGCTTGTATTCCCGAAAGACGGGGTAGCAGCCGTAGAATTATTTTTACTTACACCACTTGCTCCGGACTGGACTGTCTGGGAGGTAATGGTGGGGAATAGGCGAAAGTTCAAAGAAGGACAACAGTTATACCTGGTGAGTGATCGGAATCCGGATGTTGAATTGACAGCAACATGGCAGGATAGGGAACAAAACATTGTTAAACTGGAGGTTACGTCGCACTGCTCGATTCCCGAAGCATTGGAAATTTTTGGTCAGGTACCGCTTCCACCTTATATAAAGAGAGAATTGACGCGAGAGGACCGTGAAAGGTATCAGACAGTATTTGCTGAAGTGGCGGGCGCAGTAGCAGCACCCACGGCATCGCTGCATTTTACAGAAAGAGTACTGAATAACCTGGACGCTGCGGGTGTTAAGCGAAGTTACCTTACGTTGCACGTAGGGGCAGGCACATTCAAACCAGTAAAAACAGAGTTTGCCTCCGAGCACGAAATGCATCGTGAACAGTTCCATATTACTGCGACTATGCTGTTGGATTTGCAGACGCATCTTATGTCCGGTGCAAAAATTATTGCTTCTGGAACAACAACTATGAGGGTACTGGAGAGCTTATTTTATGTAGGCGCAAGATTGAAGCTTGGAGTTGAGAGTCCCGCCGATATATCACCTGATGCCGGTTTTGATCCTATCTATAAAAACATTGATTTGATGGAATCGCTCAACGCATTGATGGAATATGTGGTTGGACTTGGAGGGTCACTGAGCGGAAACACAGCTATTTTTATTCTACCCGGATTCGAGTTCAAGGTTTGCGGTGGACTAATTACCAACTTTCATCAGCCGGGTTCTACGTTGGTAGCTTTGATTGCTGCATTTGTGGGGGAGGACTGGCAGAAGATATATGGGCACGCGCTGGAAACAGAATATAGGTTTCTGAGTTACGGTGATTCATCTTTGTTGATTAGGTAAGACTGTTTTTTGCCGTCTTTATTGGGTTTTAAGCGATTTTTGATGGTTTTTGAGAAGAAAATGAAAAAAGATTACCTTGTTAGTTGCAAGTTTGAAAAATCTTCGTACCTTTGCACCCCGTTCTGGAACAAACAGCTACAAAAAGCGAAAGCAGTTCAAAAAATATTTTAAATTTCACTTGACTTTTAAAAAATTTGTTGTACTTTTGCAGCCCCGTTCGGGAAAACAAAATTGAAATAAATCAGCCATCGGGTTGAATTTATAAAGTTCTTTGAAAGATTGGTAAGGAATAGCGAGTCGCCCAAATACTTTGGGAAAGTCGGGAATCAAACATCTTTTACTATGGAGAGTTTGATCCTGGCTCAGGATGAACGCTAGCGGCAGGCCTAATACATGCAAGTCGAGGGGTAAATATTGTAGCAATACGATATGAGACCGGCGCACGGGTGCGTAACACGTATGCAACCTACCTTTTACTGGGGCATAGCTCAGAGAAATCTGAATTAATTCCCCATAACACTGCACTTCGGCATCGGAGAGCAGTTAAAGCTCCGGCGGTAAAAGATGGGCATGCGGAACATTAGCTAGTTGGTGAGGTAATGGCTCACCAAGGCTACGATGTATAGGGG
>CAYSIK010000006.1:16444-33014 GCA_964431045.1 uncultured Flavobacteriaceae bacterium | reverse complement strand
CACACAGCAAATCACCAAGGCAATGAAGCTGGTGAGTGCCACCAAGCTAAGAAAAGCCAGTGATGCTATTGTGCGCATGCGTCCTTACGCGGAAAAGCTGAAGGGTATTATGGCCAATTTGCAGGATAGTATTGATGATCCGCAGCTGGCCGTATATTTTCAGTCACGTGAAGTGAAAAAAGTACTCATTGTGGTTATCACCAGCGACCGTGGACTTTGCGGTGCTTTTAACTCCAATGTAATCAAAAGAACCCGCCTGCTACTCACAGAAAAATATGCCGACCAGTCCAAAGCAGGCAATGTAACCCTTCTGTGCATTGGCAAAAAAGGTGGAGAGTTTCTGCGTCGTCTGAAATTTAATGTGGACTCCACCTACATGCAGACTTTGACGGTGCTTGATGCAGATAAAGCTTTCGAAATCGGTGAACATATATTGAATTCTTTCCGCAGCGGGCAGTATGATAAGGTGGAACTGGTTTTTAATCAATTTAAAAATGCTGCCACCCAGATTCTGACCAATGACGTGATTCTTCCGGTAACCCCGCAAGTTCAGGCAGGTGCCTCTAAAAGTGGACAATTGAATGATTTTATATTTGAACCCAATAAGGTTCAGATTCTGCAGGATTTAATACCCAGAAGCATAAAAACCCAGGTCTACCGTGCGATGCTGGATTCATTGGCATCAGAGCATGGAGCCCGAATGGTGGCTATGGATAAGGCTACTGAAAATGCTGGAGAACTCTTGTTCAGCCTTCGTTTGGCCTACAACCAGGCGCGTCAGGCTGCCATTACCCGCGAAATCAGTGAGATTGTGGGTGGAGTTGCTGCTTTGGAAGGTTAATTACCAGAAAACTGTTTATTAAAAAAAAACGCCCCGCTTGCGGGGCGTTTTTTATTCATGTTCTTCGTGTTCGTTTTCGGTATTTACAGATGGCCCGGCATTGATTTCCTGTGCATGCCTGATTTTTCCTCCCAGCCATCCTGCACGCATCGATAATAAAGATCCGGTAATGACAGACAGCAGCAGAACCCATTGGGAGATTGCAGCGTATTTATGGTTTTTTATAAGAAGAATGCCTGATATGAGCGATAGTATTCCGGAGGCGATCACAAAAGGCATGGCCGCTTCAGCGGCTTCTTCATGCTCATGGATGGCATCATGCGAAATGCCAATGATGTTCTCAACCGCTTCCTCCGCAGCTTCTCCGGTATTGCCGGTTATAAAGCCACCGGCTGCTGAAATAAATGTGAGTAAGAACGCCAGCAACAGGGTATTCCTTGATTTGCGATAGATGCCCCAAATGATAGCAATGGCTGAAAAAGCAAATCCCAGAATGGGAAGATGGTTTGTGATGAGATGAATGTGTGCAGAATTCATATTTTTAATCACTTACGAATGTAAATAACGATTCCGTCCATGTGCGTGATATATGCGGTTTCACCCGGCTGAATTGCATCACCATCTGTCAGTGCAGCCTGCCATTCTGTGCCCCTGTATTTTACCTTACCGTTTTTCCCCGTTGCAACTTCTTCCAGCACAATTACGGACTGTCCCTTGTGTTCCTGAAAACGCTCTTCTTCAGAGGGGCCAAACCATTTTAAAAGTGTTTTGCGAAGTAAAATCACACCCAAGGCTGAAACGCCTGAAAATATCAGCCACTGCGAGGTGGGGCTCAAAGGAATACCGGCCCATAAGAGGGTGGCAGTAATCAAAGCCCCTGCACCGAGAAACATAACGAAGAAAGTGCCAAAGACAACATCTCCAATAATGAGCATCAGACCTGCGGCACCCCAAATTAAATCCGTACTCATGATTTGGTTTTGCTGTTATCGTTTTGCTGTTTGATAACCCCCATCGCAGCGGAAATCATGGATCCCATATCGGCAAAATTGGCGGGTAATATCATGGTGTTGGTGCTTTTGGCGAGTTTACCATATTGCTCAACCAGATTTTCGGCCACACGAAGCTGAACCGCTTCAAAACCGCCTTTTTCCTGCAATGCTGCAGCTACTTCTCGGATTCCTTCAGCTGTTGCACTGGCTACCGCTTTGATAGCCGCCGCCTGCCCCTCCGCTTCATTGATTTGTTGCTGTCTCATGGCCTCAGATTCCAGTACCACCTTCTGCTTTTGGCCTTCAGCCTGGTTGATGGCGCTTTGTTTTTCACCTTCGGAAGTAAGAATGACCGCCCGCTTTTCCCGTTCAGCCTGCATTTGTTTCTCCATGGCATTCAGAACCGATTTGGGTGGTGTGATGTTCTTTATCTCAGAACGAAGAATTTTAACGCCCCAGCCGGATGATGCTTCATCAATAGCAGAAACAATGGCTCCGTTAATATTGGTGCGTTCTTCAAATGTTTTATCAAGGTCAATTTTACCGATTTCACTGCGCATGGTGGTTTGAGCAAGCTGGATAACCGCAAACTGATAGTTGGAAATTCCGTAGGAAGCCTTTGCAGGATCAATGACCTGAGCAAAAACAACACCGTCTACAGCCACCTGTACATTATCTTTGGTGATACAGATCTGTTCAGGAATATCCATCGCAGTTTCTTTGAGTGAATGTCTGTAGGCTACCCGGTCGAAAAAGGGTATGATGATATTGAAACCGGGTTGTAAAACCTCATGAAATTTTCCCAGGCGTTCCACAACAAATGCGTTTTGCTGAGGGATAACCTTAATGGATCTTAAGATGACGAGTACAACAAGCGTCACCAGAACAGAAATAAATATATTCATAGCTTTTGAATTGGTAATTCAAATGTATGAATTAAATATATCTAAATAATTTGTTTTTGTCGATAAAATTGCGTATATTGTAGTTTATGCATCCAGTCGCATAACCTGAATATATTGGTGCGTACCCTGTATTTTTTCCATCAAAAGGTCAAGGTGAGCTTTGCTGTGCAGGAATACTTCCAGCCTTCCTTCAAAGGTTCCTTCTGCTTCGTTGGCTTTGATATTGATACTGCGCATATTCACTTCCATATCCTTGGAAATAATGTCTGTGATTTTGCTTACAATCCCAACGTCGTCAATCCCACTTACAGAAAGGATGGCCTCAAAGGGCTTTTCATACCCGTCGCTTCGCCAGGACGCGGCAATAATGCGATAGCCGTACTGGCTCATTAGGCGCTGGGCATTGGGGCAGGAGGTTCGGTGAATTTTCACGCCTTCGCCCACAGTGATAAAGCCAAAAATAGAATCACCGGGCAGGGGATTGCAGCATTTGGCAAGCTGGTAGGACATCTCAAAGTCATCCCCGATAATGATTTGCCCTTTCACCTTGCCGGTTTTCTGGGGTTTTGAAGGTTTTTCTGTTAAAGGAGTTTTCTTGGTAACCGGCTTAGCGGTTGTAATGTCCTTCAGAATCAGCTTTTCAACTTTTATATCGCCATTGGCTACCTTATGGTAAAATTCAGCCGCTGTGGCGGTTTGAAAATGCCTAATGAGCAATCCTATGTTTTTTTCGGAAATGATCTCGCCCTGGCTTTTTAATTTGCGTTCCACCATTTCCTTACCCATCCCTGCCAGTTTGGTTTTCTCCATTTTCAGGAATTCCCTGATTTTGCTTCGGGCTTTGCCCGTTTTTACTGTTTCCAGCCAGCCGGCGTTGGCACGGGGTTTTTGGGTGGTTAAAATTTCAACGATGTCTCCGTTCTTGAGCACATGGCTGATAGGGACAAGCTTGTTGTTTACTTTGGCTCCGATGGTATGCAATCCTACCTGGCTGTGAACAGCGAAGGCAAAATCGAGAGCGGTACTGCCCAAAGGCAGGTTTTTAACGTCTCCGCGCGGGGTGAAAAGATAAATTTCTTCGCCCAGCAGGCTGAACCTGAATTCGCTGACCAGTTCGAGTGCACTCAGATCCTGGTTTTCGAGTGTATCTTTTACGTTTGACAACCAGTTTTCAAAGGCCTGATCCTGGGGTGTACTGCTATTGCTGCCTTCTTTATATCGCCAGTGTGCTGCCAGACCCCGCTCTGCCACATTGTCCATTCTTTTGCTTCGAATCTGAATTTCTACCCAGCGGCCTTTGGGACCAAGCACTGTGGCATGCAATGCTTCATAACCGTTGCTTTTGGGCTGACTCAGCCAGTCTCTAAGCCGATTTGCATGGCTTCGGTACTGATCGGTAATGATGGAATATACTTTCCAGCAGTCGGCTTTTTCCAAAAACAGGGGAGAATCAATAATTACGCGAATGGCAAAGACATCATATACTTCTTCGAACGGAATTTGCTGAACCTTCATTTTACGGGCAATTCCGTATATGCTTTTGGGTCTGCCTTTGATTTCCACTATTTTCATATCCGTTTTCTCCAGTTCGGCCCGGAGGGGTTCAATGAATTCGCGGATGTAGCGCTGCCTGGATAGTTTCGTTTCTGCCAGTTTTTGTGAAATTTCACGGTATAATTCAGGCTCGGTGAATTTTAGTGCCAGGTCTTCCATTTCGGTTTTGATGGCATTCAAACCCAGCCGATGGGCCAGGGGAGCGTAAATAAAATTTGTCTCTGAAGCAATCTTCAGTTTGGTGTTTTCACTTACCGATCCCAGTGTACGCATATTGTGCAGCCGGTCGCACAATTTGATAAGGATAACCCTAAGGTCTTCGCCCAGGGTGAGAAGCATTTTCTTAAAGTTTTCGGCCTGTATGCTGTGTTCCTTGTCTACATTGTCAAAAACCGTACTGATTTTGGTTAAACCGTCAATAATAGATGCCACCTTGGGGCCAAAGCGATGTTCAATGTCGTCGAGGGTGATTTCGGTATCCTCCACCACATCATGCAGCAGTGCGCAGATAACGCTGGTAGGGCCAAGGCCAAGCTCACTTACGGCAATCTGCGCTACTGCCAGCGGGTGAAAGATATATGGCTCGCCACTTTTTCGGACCATGCCTTCGTGTGAACGGGCGGCCAAATCGAAGGCATCTCGGACTTTATTTAATTTATCCTTTGAAATATCCTTACCCAGCGAGCGTAAAAGGTGCCGGTACCGCTTCAGCAGTTCGGTTCTGTATATCTCGTAGGTTTCGCCTTCCAGCAGTGGCATGAATCTTTTATCAGGATTTGTTTAACTCGGCAAAATGGTAAAAGAAACGGGGTATGGTTTCAATACCCTTGAAGTAATTGAAAATGCCATAGTGTTCATTGGGTGAATGCAGGGCATCGCTGTCAAGGCCAAAACCCATCAATACCACTTTGGTTTTCAGTTCTTTTTCAAATAGCGCCACTATGGGGATACTGCCTCCACCACGGGTAGGAATAGGGTCTTTGCCGAAAGTGTCTTTCATGGCTGAAGCCGCGGCTTTGTAAGCAATACTATCTGTGGGGGTAAGAACGGGCTCGCCACCGTGGTGCGGCCTTACTTCCACCTTGATACCCGGAGGGGCGATGCTTTCAAAATGGTTTTTGAATAGTTGCGTGATGGCCTCGCTACTTTGGTTGGGCACAAGGCGCATGCTGATTTTGGCGTATGCCTTTGAGGGTAAAACGGTTTTGCTTCCCTCGCCGGTATATCCGCCCCAGATGCCGTTCACATCCAGTGTGGGCCTGATGCCGGTTCTTTCAATGGTACTGAACCCTTTTTCACCTAAAACATCGTTCACATTCAGGTCTTTTTTATATTCTTCAATGTCGAAAGGAATGCGCGACATGGCTTCTCTGTCTTCCGCAGAGGTTTCCAGCACATCATTGTAAAATCCGGGAATGGTAATATGCCGGTTTTCATCGTGCATGCTGGCGATCATGCTGCACAAAGCATTGATAGGATTGGCCACGGCACCACCATATACACCACTGTGTAAATCGCGGTTAGGGCCTGTAACTTCAACTTCTACGTACGACAATCCACGCAGGCCCACATCAATACTGGGGCAATCATTAGCCACCATGGAAGTATCGCTGATGAGAATTACGTCAGCTTTCAGTTTCTCACGGTTGTTTACGCAATAAGGTCCAAGGTTTCCGCTGCCCACTTCCTCTTCGCCTTCAATCATGAATTTTACATTGCAGCAAAGGGAGTCCGTTTTCATCATGGTTTCAAAGGCTTTTACATGCATAAAAAACTGTCCTTTGTCGTCTGCAGCGCCGCGGGCATATATTTTTCCGTCACGCACGTTGGGTTCAAATGCCGGGGTTGTCCATAAATCATCGGGGGCCGAGGGCTGCACATCGTAATGGCCGTAGATTAATACAGTGGGCCAGGATGGATTGATGATTTTTTCCCCATAAACGATGGGATGGCCTGCGGTTTCCTCAATGGTAACATTGTCGGCACCTGCTTTGCGCAAATGCGACGCAACAGATTCGGCACATTGTCTTACGTCTCCGGCAAATGCACTGTCGGCAGAAATACTTGGAATGCGCAGTAAATCAAAAAGTTCCTGTAAAAAACGGTCTTTATTTTGTTCAATGTAGGCGGCTTGACTCATAGTGCACGCAATTTACATCAGCCGTATGGTTTTTTTTGTAAACGCTTTTGATATATGTTATCTATTTTTGTATCAATGAAAGACACAACAGCCATTTCCGTTCAAGGTTTTAAAAATCAGTTTTTTCTATGGGAAGTGGTGATTACCATTCTGGTATTTGTTGCGATTTATTATTTTCTTAAGATTTTTAAGAAAAAGGAGTCTGAAGCAAAAACCCACAATCAGCAGTTTGAAAGGTTTGAAGACTAACAGAAAATATGGAAGCACTGATTGAGTTTTTCAAACAAATGCATCCTTTGATGCAAGGACTTGTGGCCACGGGATTTACCTGGCTGGTAACCGCATTTGGTGCCTCATTTGTCTTTTTCATGAAAGACATAAAGCGTGGTTTTATGGATACCATGCTGGGTTTTACGGGCGGTGTCATGCTTGCGGCCAGTTTCTGGAGCCTTTTGAATCCGGCAATATCCATGGCCGAAACAAGCTGGTCTGCACATTGGGCATGGATTCCCGTTGCTATTGGATTTTTACTCGGCGCCTTTTTTATTTTCGGACTGGATCAGTTTCTGCCTCACCTGCACATTCACCAGCCCATGGAAAAAAGGGAAGGGGTGAAAACCGACTGGAACCGTACGGTTTTGCTGGTGCTTGCCATCACATTGCATAACATACCCGAAGGCCTGGCCGTGGGTGTGGCATTTGGTGCTGTTGCCGAAGGTCTGCCCGGCGCCGATATGGCCGGAGCCATAGCACTGGCTATTGGCATTGGCATACAGGATTTTCCGGAAGGTTTGGCCGTGGCCATTCCATTGAGGCGTTTTGGTATGAGCCGTACCAAATCCTTTTTGTGGGGACAATTAAGCGGGGTGGTGGAGCCGGTCGCCGGTGTGCTTGGTGTAGCGCTGGTAATGGTGGCCCAGCCATTGTTGCCTTACTTACTGGCTTTTGCCGCCGGCGCCATGATTTATGTGGTGGTAGAGGAAGTGATTCCCGAAACCCAGCGCGACGGACATACCGATAAAGCCACACTGGGCTTAATTTTTGGTTTTGTGCTGATGATGGCGTTGGATGTGGGTCTTGGGTAAATCAATAAAAATACCCGCTCGACTTCTTGAAGTTGCTGAGGTTGAAATAGTAGCTGAAACCTATGTGCAGAAAGCCCCCCCGATAATTTAACGGGAATTGTTTTTTTAGCCCTTCGCTGTGTGAAACCTGCAAGGTTGCATCGTTGCTAAGCGATTGTGTATAGGTGACACCAAACTCATAACGGTTGTTGTTTTCAGAAGTTCCGCCCATGGCAAAACCCAGATAAAACATAGGATAGAAATTCTTTGCGCTGTATTCATTGATGCGGAACGCAGTCCTGCGGTCATCATTCGCGAAAGATGCACTGTCGCCACGAAAATTGAAATTGGCTACGATGCCAAATTTCTCCGTGATGAAGTTCTGCGCGTTGAACTGCTGTCTGAAATGCAGGCCCAGCGGAACATTGAGGCTCCAGAATTTTCTTACTATATCCGGATTGGCGGGTAAAGTATCGTTATTCAACTTGTAGCCTTTCTGAACAAAATTGGCACCAAAGGCAATCCCTGCATTGCTGCTGATGTCATACATACCATTAAGTCCGAGTGCTACGCCCAGGCGGTTTCGTTTGGTGAAATTGGCCGGAAATGTATCGCTGTTGGATGTTCTGCTGAAATTGGCACCGGCATTGAATCCCAGCATCAATCGGGGATCTTTTTTGTCGTCCTGTGCGCTCAGTCCTTGAAAAGTGAAAAGCGAAGCAGAAAGAATAAAAAACAGGCGATTTAACATGGAGCAAATTTACATGTACCTGAATAGAATACAAAGAATCAATTTGGGCGATAAAATTCCGCTGACGGCTGTAATTGGGTAACTTTGCCCCATGCAACAACGTTTGTGGCTGTCCGGCCTGCGGGATTTTTTGGCAAAACATGAAACCGATGCGGTTTGGCAGCAAAAAAAGTACGAGGCTGAAGTTAAAAATCCCTGGTTTACCCAGGTTAATATTTCAAAGAGCATCGATGCATGGATTGCTGCGCTGGATAAGGATGCTGAAACATGGCTGGCCAATTATCCTTTGCCAAGTGCTTTTTCTTCTCAGACGCTTGGTATTATTATGGCCGGCAACATTCCGCTGGTGGGCCTCCACGATTTGCTTTGCGGGGTGATTTGCGGCTATCTGGTGCGCATCAAGGCCAGTTCTGATGATGAGGTGTTAATCAAGTTTCTTGTAGAAGGTTGGGTAGCATCCAATCCTGAACTTAAAGAAAGGATTGAGTTTTCAGACAATTTCAAAGGACTGGATGCAGCTATCGCCACAGGTAGCAACAACAGCGGCAGGTATTTTGAATATTATTTTAGGCATATTCCGCATCTCTTACGCGGTCATAGAAACAGTGTTGCGGTTGTGACTGATGAAACTACAGAGTCAGCGCTTACGGCGCTCGGAGAAGATATTTTTACCTACTTCGGTTTGGGTTGCCGAAATGTTACCCACTTGCTACTGCCACGTGGATTTGATATGGTTCGGCTGTTTCATGCCTGGGAACCGTTCGCAGATTTAATTCATCATCATAAATATTCCAATAATTACTATTACCACAGGGCGTTACTGCTGATGAATCTGGACAAACACCTGGATAATGGCTTTGTGATTTTGAAGGAAACAGAAGATGTGTATGCGCCTGTAGGTATGGTGGGTTACCATTTTTATGATTCGAATGAAGGGGTTGATGAATACCTTCAGCAGCATGAAAAACAGATTCAGGTGGTAACGGGACACACTAACGGGGTGTCTTTTGGACAGGCTCAAAAGCCGGGTTTAAAGGATTATGCAGATTGTACCGATACTATGCAGTGGTTGCTCACGCACTACAAGGCGGAGGCCAGCAGCTGAGCCACCGTTTTGGGCATGGAATGGTCATTGTCCAGCAGCGGGTTTATTTCTGTAATTTCAAAAACCACTGATTTTGGGTGAGGTAACAGTGTTTTAAAAACCACCTCTGCATCGCTGTAGCTGAGCCCATCCGGAGCCGGTGTTCCTGTTCCCACAGAGATGGAAGGATCCAGGCAATCCACATCAAAACTGGTGTATAGTAAATCGCAGTTTTGCAGGTAATCAAGTGTTTCAGCTATGATTTTGTCCATGCCTTTTTTTCGAATATCATCAGGTGTGTAAATTCTGATGTTGAGGTGCTGCACCAATGCCCACTCTTCCTCTTCATAATCCCGGGTTCCAATGAACACAATGTGCTGTGGGGCTATTTTAGGTGTTATTTCCCTGCGTCCCGATTTTTTAATTTTATTCCAGAACGTGATAGTGTCCGGGTTGAGTTCGTTTTTTCGATAAGAACCAATATTGTCCGTAAGCAAAGCATTTAAGGCCATGCCATGCATGTTGCCCGAAGGCGTTGTATAAGGAGAATGTAAATCAAGGTGTGCGTCTACCCAGATTACCCCTATTTTTTTATCGGCATGGGCATCGGCTATGCCGGTTACAGTTCCTATGGCATTGCTATGATCACCGCTGAAAATGATGGGAAAATATTGATCTGCCAATGCCTTTTCCACTGTTGAGGCAATTCTGTTTACCGACTGGTGGATTTCATGAATATGAAAAGCAAAGGGAGTGTTGTTGGCTGACAAAGTAGATGTTTGATCCTCAGCCAATGACTCTTTTTCGGTGTTTGAAATCACAGCAGGAGAAATTCTGCAAATTTCTTCATACAGTGCAGCGGGTCCCAGTTTTGCTCCCTGTATTCCTGCACCCAAATCGAACGCGGCTTCAATGAATTTAATTTTTAGGCTCATACCTGCTTTTACCGCCTTTAGCAAAAGTAGCGGAATTGGGTTGAAATTTTACTTTTTCAGGGGGTGTTTTTTTCCCATAACCAATAAGCACCTGCTTCTGATTTGCGGGAAAAGTGTTTTAAAAAAGAGGTATCCGCTTTGTAGTCGCAGCGTGTGATGATTGTTACAGGGAACGAGACAGGGTTTTGAGCTATCCAGTGTTTTCTTGCTGTAAAGTTAGGTGAGTGTTCTTCGGGATGGTCCTGTTTTGCTGTTTTTGACCATATTCCGTTGAATTGCCCAGGTTGCGTTTTGCCGTAATACAAAATGGCAAATGTTTTATAATTCCAGGATTCCACGATACGATTGTCTTTCCCGGTTTCGGTTTTAATGGCGTTTATGACCGCACCCTGTAATTGCGGCTCTGCCTTGGGGAGAATGACGATATAAAGGTATTGGGCAAAAAGCAAAACAGCCCAGAATAACGACATTGCGTGGTGAATTATGCCCAATGCAAACTGAATAACCCAGATCAATACGAAGCCAAGAAAAATCAGAGCAGGTATGCCTTCCCAGCCGCCCCAGATATTGCCGGACAGCAACAATTTTGTGGCAAAGACATCCTTGCTGAGCAAAGGTGCGAGAATATCACGGTTTTCAACGGTTAACAAATAGGGTGCAGCCGTAAAAAAAGCCGCAACCGGAATCAAGCTTAGGAATATGGGAATACTGAGCCAGCGAGACATAATCATTCTTCGCGTATAGCCTGCATAGAGCGTATATCCTGCCATAAATGCAAGTGGAATCCAGCAGAGGCTGCTGTAGTGGATGATTTTGGTGGTTACAATGGAGAAAATAATGAGAACGGTCCAGAACAGGCTTCTCATGTAGCTAAAAAGTATGGATGCATTGCCCGTGGTAACTTCCGGGTTTTTAAACAGAAATGGGAAGGCCAGGATAGAGGCAGGCGCGCATAAAAAGAACAGTACCACAAAGTGATAGTACCATGGCTGATTGTGCCAGGCTATCTGTCCCTGCAGTAATACAACCTGATAACGCAGGAACTCTGTCAGAAACCAGGTTCCGTGCCGGTAGGTTTCCAATCCCAGCCAAAGTCCAACGGTGATTATCAGCGCGGTAAATGCAATACCCAGATTGGTCCAGCCCGGCCAGGCATTTTTTCCTGCTGAAAACAACCTTGTTGCGGCAACCACACCTGCTACCAGAAGCGCTACAGGACCTTTGGTTAGGAAGGCCAGGCCGGCAAATACGCCAAACAGCAGGTAGTGAATGCGTGCATTGTTTTGTTTGGTGATTTCAATTTCAGCCAGGAACCACTGATATATGGACAGGAAAATAAAAAGATTGAAAACAGGATCAATAATGCCGGTTTTGAAGTAGAGTGCCGGTGCCAGGCTACCGGCATAGGCCAGAATGAAAAATAATCCGAAAAAATGCCCCACATGCTTTTTGCCGATATGATAGAACAGGTTTAGTGAGACAATTCCTGCAATCGCGTTGGGAAGGCGGGCGGCAAACTCATTGATGCCAAATATTTTCATGCAGAGCGCCTGCAACCATATAAACAGGGGTGGTTTTTCCCAGAAAGGCTCAAACGCAATTTGTACGCGACCCCAGTCACCTGTTATCAGCATTTCCCGTGCCGCCTCCGCAAAATTGATTTCATCCCAGTCAAAAAGATGGAAGCCGCCTAAAAAAGGAATGTACATGAGTGCCGCACCCAGGGTAATTAGAAGATGTATGGCTGTTTTACGACTCACCAGTTCTGATTTTTTAGCATTGGAATCCGGGAGTGGCCAAACCTGAAAACCAGCCAGATAAGCATGGAAATGCAAATGCCTGCGGCTACATCATGCAGATAGTGCTGCCCGAGATACAGACGCGAAAATGCTACCAAAGCTGCTAAAATAACATACAAAATTTCAACAGCTCTGTGTTTGCTTGTTACTGCGAAAAAACCCAATGCAGTGAAGGCGCCTGCAGTATGTCCGCTTGGGAATGACCTCCACGCCGCAATAGGGCTGCCGGGAGCTTCGAAAAGCAAACTGCCAAGCTCCTGAATAGGGCGAGGTTCATTGAGGCCAAATTTGAGCCCTTGCACCATGAACAGCTCCAGCAAAAAACATATTCCGAACCATAGTCCGAGACGGGGATTTTTAATCAGCGCAATAGCGATAGAAACAGATATAAGTGGCCATTCTCCCAATAAAGTACACCAGGTAAAAAAAGTGTCAAATATGGGGCTGTGCAGTCGGTTTGCCCATAGGGTAGGGGCATAGCACGGAACAAACAACAGCCAGAAAAAGGACAGGAGTATGAGTATGATGCCCGTTCCGAAAAAATATTTACCACGCATTTGCCTTACCGCAAAGATAATATTATGAGGATTCCTGTCATTTTCATTTTGAAATATGGTTAAAATTGATTTTTTTGCGGGACAGATAAATCAACCTCAAAATGAGTTCTTCCGCCAACAAACGTCTAAAACTTGAACTGGAATATCCGCTCAGGTCCTCCACGCATATCCTTTACCAGTATATTTCCAATCCTTCGGGGTTGCAAAGCTGGTTTGCGGACCATGTAGATATTATTGCTTCCGGGCGTTACCGTTTTCGCTGGGAGGATGATACTGAAGTAAATGCAGTGCTGGTGAAAAATGTGACCAACAAGTATATCCGGTTTACCCTTGATAATGCCCAGGCGGATGATGAATACCTGGAGTTTAGAATATCACAGGATGATATCACAGGCGATGTGGAATTGATTATTACAGAGTTTATCAACAGCGGAGAAGAAGATATGGCAGCATCTATCTGGGATTCTGCCGTTGACAGCCTTAGGCAGGTAATCGGAGCCTGAGTTACTTGTTCAGTTCCTGTATAGCAAGCCAGGCAAGTAAGCCGGCTCCGTCTTCCAGTGCGTCTTCGTCAGCGTCAAACGCAGGGTGGTGCACACTGTTAACAATCCCTTTTTCTTCATTTCTAACCCCTAATCTGTAGAAGCAACTGGGGACTTCCTGCGAATAATAGGCAAAGTCTTCGGCCGCCATCCAGATATCCAGGTTTTCAACATGAGGTTCACCCAGGTACTCAGAAGCGGCGTTTTTGCATCTCAGCGTCAGTTCCTCATCATTTTGCAGAAACGGATAGCCACGTCTTATTTCAATATCTACGCTGCCACCCATACTTTGTGCAATACCTGTGGCCATTTGGGTTATCCTCTCGTGCGCTGATGCCCGCCATTGTTCGTTGAGTGTTCTGAAAGTGCCCTCCAGTTTCACCTCCGGAGGAATCACATTGGTAGCGCCGTTTGCAATCACTTTTCCGAAAGAAAGCACAGAAGGAACCGCCGGATTGGCATTTCGTGAAACTACCTGTTGCAGGCCCGTAATGATGTGTGCTGCAATCAATACCGGATCGATATTGAAATGGGGCATGGCGCCATGTCCGCCCTTTCCGTGCACGGTCATATAAATTTCATCTGTACTGGCCATGTAAAGTCCTGGCCTGAAGCCTGTTTTCCCGGTGGGAATCTGCGGCATCACATGTTGACCGATCATTACATCCGGTTTTGGGTTTTGTAAAACGCCATCTGCAATCATCAGGCTGGCGCCTCCCGGTAATTTTTCCTCTCCGGGCTGAAAAACCAATTTTATGGTGCCCGAAAAATCATGACTAAGTTCATTTAAAATGGTAGCAGCTCCCAGCAGGGAGGTTGTGTGCACATCATGTCCGCATGCGTGCATGACCCCTTCGTTTTGGCTTCTATAGGGTCTTCCATCATTCACTTCAGTAATGGGCAGCGCATCCATGTCCGCGCGCAATCCTACAACTTTGTTGCTGTCTTTCTGTTTGCCCTCAATCAGCGCAACCACGCCCGTTTTGGCCAGTCTTTGTGTTTTTAACCCCAGCTTGTTTTGCAAATAATCCTCCACCCAGGCGGCGGTGTTGTATTCCTGAAAAGACAGTTCGGGATTCATATGCAAATGCCTGCGCATCTCTGTGAGCAGGGGTTTCAGCGATTGGGCCTTCGCTTTAATGATATCCATCAATGCATTTTTGGGTTCTGCGTGATCTGGCATTTTTGCGGTATTGGGTTTTTTCAGTTACTTTGCAAATGTAAACACCTTGAGACAAGTAATCTACATCGCATTGTTGATAGGAGGCATTTTTATGTCTGTTTCCGGTTGCCGTAAACTGGCATCCAGGGATTTGTACAGTTTGGACGCAAATTTTAAAAGTATTTTCAGTTTTCCGGAAGGCAGCACCTGGACCTATTATCTTTCTACCGATACCACAAAAAAGGAGACAGTTGTGCTCAAAAATAAACTGGAAGGGAAAATGCGTTTCGACAACCTTGAGCAGGAATTTGTGTCCTATGAGCTTCATTCAAGTGCGGATAGTCAGCAACTCGTGCGTTGCATGGCCACCGGTGAAAATACAGCACGGTGGGCATTGTTGTATAAAGATACATTTTACCGTCAGGTGGCAGAAATGTATTACAGTGCCACATTGTTTAGCGGTGTAATGGGGAACGGTGATACAGTCAATTATTTACCCGTCTTGAGTGTGGGAGATATTATGTATTACAATGTGGTAGAGTTGAGATCTGCGCGCAAGAAAATTTTTAGCCGACTGTACTTCAGTGGCAACACGGGAATTGTAAGAAAAGATTATGTGGATGGCCGCATATATCTGTTGAAATCCTTCCGGTAATTCATTAATTTCGGGGCATGATCAGTCCCGGTTCCATTGAGCAATTATTGAATGCAGTCATCATTGAAGATGTGGTGGGGGACTACGTTAATCTGAAGCGTTCAGGATCCAGGTATAAGGGAGTTTGTCCGTTTCACGATGAAAAAACACCCAGTTTTATTGTTTCTCCGGGGATGGGAATCTATAAATGTTTTGGTTGTCAGAAAGGCGGCAATGCGATTCAGTTTCTCATGGATATTGATAACATGTCATACCCGGAGGCGGCAAAGGCGCTGGCCGCCAGATATGGTGTTGAACTTATAGAGACCGGCAACAGGGATGATGATGAATACAAGGAAAAACAGAAGGTAAGAGAAAGTCTTCAGGCAGCACTGGATTACGCCGCAGGCTTTTTTGAAAATCAGTTGCATGAGGCAGAGGAAGGCAAAACCAAGGCAATGCCTTATTTCAAAGAGCGCGGGTATACTTACGATACCATTCGGAAATGGCGGCTTGGCTACAGTCCGGAAGCCTGGGAAGCATTTTGCCAAAAAGCAATAAAGGAAGGGTATAAGGCCGAAAATCTGGAGCTGGCAGGATTGATAAAAAAACGGGAAAATGGCTCTTTTTATGATTTATACCGCAACCGTGTAATTTTTCCGCTTATAGGTGTAAGTGGCAAACTGCTTGGGTTCGCCGGCAGGAAAATGAGCAGCACCGATCCTGCGCCCAAATATGTGAATTCTCCTGAGACCGAACTGTACAAGAAAAGCGATTTCCTTTATGGGATTTTTCAGGCAAAAAATGCCATCAAAAAACATGATAAGGTGTATTTGACAGAGGGATACACGGATGTGATTACGCTGCATCAGGCGGGTATTGAGAATGTGGTTGCGAGCAGCGGCACAGCGCTTACGCCGAATCAAATTAAGCTTATCCGAAGATTTACACCGAATGTGACTGTGGTGTATGACGGAGATGCGGCCGGAATCAAAGCATCGCTCAGGGGAATTGATTTGCTGTTGTCGGATGATTTAAACGTTCGGGTGGTGTCACTCCCTGAAGGAGAGGATCCGGATTCATATTGTGCAAAACTGGGGGGAGAGTCTTTTTCGGATTATCTGCACACAGAAGAGCAGAACTTTATTCTTTTTAAGGCAAAGCTTTTGCTGTCTGAGTGTGGCGATGATCCAATAAAAAAGTCAGAAGCCATTCGGGATATCCTGCAAAGTGTCGCCTGTGTAAACGATGCACTGAAGCGAAATGCGATGAATCAGGAGCTGGCCCGGGTTTGTAAGATTGATGAAGCATTACTGGCCTCGGAGCTCGGCAAGTTGCTAAGGTCAAAAAACCTGAAACACGAACAGGATTTTATCAAAGAGGTAAAACAGGTGACCACTGCAACCGGGGTAGAGCTTCCCAAAGAAGAATTAACCGATGTTTACCAGGAGAGAGCTTTGTTCAGGATTTTATTGTTGCATGGAGATGAAGCCTGGAATGAAAATAGCACTGTCAGCGACTTTATTCTGAAGGAAATCAAAGAGGACGAACAGTTGCTGTTTAATGACGAAATGTGTGCCCAGATAGTGTCACAGATAAAATTTGGGGTT
>CAYSIK010000006.1:1874-16434 GCA_964431045.1 uncultured Flavobacteriaceae bacterium | reverse complement strand
CTCCGCCTCATTGATTGCGTGAAAGTCGGCGCTTTGGCGTTTGGGATAAATGGCCGGGACAATCCTATTTTACGCACAATTCCAATCCCGATATTGCCTCCTGGGCCGCAGGTGTGCTTGCTTCAGGATATGAACTGAGTAAAGCGTTTGCCGATAATTTTATTCATGTAAAAAAGGAACAGGACAATTACCAGAATGAGGTTACTGCGGTGTTTTTGTATCTGCGAAAGAAAAAACTGGACAATCTCATCAAGCATTACACCCTCTCGCTGCAGGATCCGGCTACAGATGTGTCCGAAACACTGGAAATGCTAAATTATCTGAATGATCTCAGAAGCCGCGTATCTAAAGAAATTGGCGGGGTTGTGTTTACCATTTAGGGCTAAGGATTTATCCACATACTTTTATTCACACAATGCCAAAACCCACGGCAGCCTTGTATGTATGTTATTTTTAAGTGTTAATATGTGTTTGTAACTAAAATACTATCAATAATATACGCGCTAATATTTAGTTTGGCACGTTTATTGATATTAATGTAGCAATGAAAAATCTGCTAGCAACATTGGTCTTTGTAATAATGTTTGTGGCGACTGCTGCAACATTAAATCAAAGACGCACCCTGAAGTTAGAGTTGGATGAATCGAAAAAGGACGAGGTTGTCATTTCAGGAGAAACGCTGCATTACGATACCTTGCAGCTATCGTTAAAAACAATTCCCAAATCACAGCAGCTTTACACTGTAGCAAAGAAAACTGTTGGCCGGTGGGCAAAGTTGTTTACTGTGATTAAAATTGAAGAAAGTGGTGCCGATGGTCAAAACAGCTTCTATGCCCGCAATTATGGAAACCTTACAGGAATGAGGTTTCCCGGTACCGGCCGGAAAACTACCGCAATAAAATCGGGACACAACTATTATGCGGTTTTCAGCAACTGGCATGACTGTATGGTTGACTTCAGTTATTATATGGAGGTTATGGACGGTAAGTTTGAGGCCAAATATGGAAGACCGGCGAAAGACGAGTATGAAATGGTAAACTTTATGTTTGGCTCATTTAATATTTACGGAAAGTGGAAAAGTGATGTTTTGTGGCTGCTGAACCACTTTAAATATAAATAATTATTATCTCGTTCAATAATTAAAAAAAAAGCCCCTTTACGGGCTTTTTTTATGCTGTGTAATGGCAAAAGCCAGCGCGAATACAGAGGCAATGGCACAAAATCCAAAGACAAGAAAATAGCTGGAATTATATAGGTTTAAAATCAGTCCTGATCCCAGTCCTCCGATGATAATACCAGATTCAAGGGCAATAAAAAGCATGGAGATTGCCCTGCCACGGGTTTCTGCGGTGCTTACATCACCCGCCCAGGCGAAAAGGGAAGGAGCATTAAAACCTTGTCCAATACCATAAAGAATTGCAGCCGGAAAGAAGGCGGTTTCAAAAAAAAGAAGCAAAAGCGCGCAAACCTGAAATGCTGTTCCTATGCCAATGCCGGCGGCCCTGCCAAGCCGGTCGCTGAGTCTGCCACTGAATACCCTTACCAGCAGGCTGCTTCCGATGTAAACGGTAAGAAAAATACCCTTATTGCTAAAGCCCAGTGCTGACGTGTAATCCGGCATAACGGTGAGAAGTGCACCCAGTGGCACGCAAACCAGAAGCATAAGCAGTGAGGGCGGCCAGGCTTTCCAGTAGAAAAATCCACTTTCCGGTCTGATACCCAAAGAATCGGGTTTGGTTTCAGGTAACAAGCCAAAAATCACAATCGCGGCAACAGCAAGTATGGAACTGCACAGGAAAAGCCCATCCTGCCCCCACCACAGCACAAGCCATGCTCCCAGTGCATAGCCTGCCGCGGTTCCGCTATTGCTGAAAATTCCCTGCCATCCCAGTGCCTCACCCCTTCTTTCTTCAGCAACAACATCTGTTGTAAATGCGGTAAACCCCGTTGGGGAAAATCCAGTGGAAAAGCCGTGCAGAAAGCGGATAAGGAAGAAAATCCACAGGGTTTGGGCCCACGGATAAAGTACACCGGCCAGCACGCAAAATACAGCTCCCCCAATCATGGCATGTTTTCGACCCAATCTGTCTGTGATCCATCCGCTGAATGGGCGGGCCAGCAGCGCACTGAAGGCAAATGCCGGCAGAATAAATCCAAGGTAATTCTCACCGTTCATTTTTCTCAGCACGTCGGGCAATTCAGGCAGTATAATATTGAAGGACAGGAAAAACAGCAACGAGCCAGTGCTCATCAGCCAGAACTGACGGGGCAGTCCTTTAGCCATGGTATGCAACCAAAGGCATTTGACGGCCCCTTCCAAAAGCTTTTGAAGTGACCCTGAGTATAGGCGGGGCTTGGAATCGTTTGTATTCGGCCCGATTCACCATGTTGATGATTTTATCTACCATGGCCGAATCGTAGCCCTGTGCCTTAATCTCTTCACGGCTGCGTCTTTCTTCTACATACCAGTGAAGAATCTCATCCAGTATGGCATATTCGGGCAAACTGTCGGTATCCTTCTGTCCGGGCCTAAGCTCCGCAGACGGCGCTTTTGTGAGAATGGCAGTGGGAATAATCTCTTCTTCTCGGTTGATGTATCTGGCCAGTGCATAAGCCTTGGTTTTCCAAACATCGCCGATGGGACTGAGTCCGCCACACATATCGCCGTAAAGCGTACTGTAACCCACAGACATTTCGCTTTTGTTACTGGTGTTGAGCAGTAAATACCCCATTTTATTGCTCATGGCCATGAGCAAGTTTGCACGTATTCTGGCTTGGAGGTTTTCTTCGGTTATATCCTGCGGCAATTTTTCAAAAAGTGGTTGCAATGTGTCCAGATAGGATGAAAAGACCTGACTGATGCCTAATACTTTGTATTCATTGCCAAGATTAATGCTTAGCTGCGTCGCATCATTCACAGAACCTTCGCTGCTATAGGGTGAGGGCATCAAAAGGGCCAGCACATTTTCAGGCCCCAGGGCCTTGCAGGCGAGGGCTTGTACCAGCGCACTGTCAATACCGCCGGATGCACCCAGAATAATTTTCTTAAAGCCGGTTTTTCTGCAGTAATCCCGAATTCCATATACGATGGCATCGTGCATCAGTGCAGTTTCTTCGGGTTCTGAAAAATGGACTGGAACACCCAGAAAGTCGTTTTTGCCGAAAGTGATGTATTCCACCTTTTCTTCAAATAGCGGCAGTTGTTTTACTGTTTTGCCCTCAGCATTTATCACCTGGCTGTCACCGTCAAAAATCAAATCAGCGTTTGCACCCACCTGGTTTACGTATACAATGGGCAATCCGAACCGTTCTATGTTTCCCGAGAATACCTTGTCGCGCATCCTGATTTTACCTACGTTAAAGGGTGAAGCGCTGGGATGAATGATGAGTTGGGCACCTTCGTTCTTCAGGTGTTGCAGCGGACTCTTCTCATATAGAAATTCATTGTATACGTCCCATATATCCTCGCAAATGGCGATACCGATTTTTACGCCCTTAAATTCAAAAATCTGGCATGCATCAGCGGGTTCGAAATACCTTGATTCTGAAAACACATCATAGGTGGGCAGCAAGGTTTTTCTCACTACATGTTCAATGCGCCCATTTTGTAAAAAGCAGGAAACATTGAACAATCCCCGTCCCTTATCCCGGTTGCGCATTACCCCGCCTACCACTGCCGCTATTCCCTGACAACTTTGGGCAATGGCTTCCATGCTTTGTTCGCATTTCTCCACAAACCATTCGTAGTCCAGCAAATCATCAGGAGGATAGCCGCACACAGAGAGTTCGCTGAATACTACCAGATCTGCTCCCTGCGATTTAGCCTCGGTAATGGCTTCATAAATTTTGGAAGTATTCAGCTCGAAATCACCAATCCGGTAATTCAGCTGTGCCAGGGCAATTTTCACGCTTTTTTATTAGAAAAATACACCCAGCTGAATGCCCAGAAAATTGTTTCGGCCGTCAACCGCATCATCGGTAAACACATCGGAAAAGGCGTTGTCAAACCGCAGACCTGCAGAAAACATGGTTTTACCACTGATTTTGGTTTCAATGCCTGCCCCGATAATCAAAGACATTCTGGCTTTGCGCACGTCGTCCTGAAATACTCCGTTCCCGGTGAAACTGCCTGCATCGCCCTTAAAATCATATTTGTCATTGGCATCCAGGTTTGGGTTGTGAGACTGTGTTCCATTGCCGTAAATACTTGGTGTGGAGGCCGTTTTGAGTTTTTGTTGCATCAAAAACGCAGGGGATACCCCAAATTGTCCCCAATATTTGAATTTACCAATCTCATTGGTTTTAAGTTTCAAGGTTATGGGTACTTGTAAGTACTGCAGGTTGTAATTAAAATTTGTGTTTCTGTGAATGACGCCACTATTGTTAGGTCTGTCTGACCATAACGTATCATTGGTGTATATTTTACTGGGAGTTGAAGTAACAATAAACTCCGTACTTAGCCAGTAGTTGGGATTGTTGGCAATATTGATGTCGCCCATCAGTCCGTAGCTGAATCCCAGGCCCAGTCCATTGTTTTCCATGGGGCCTTCCATAATTCGGGTCCAGGCAAAATTGGGACTTACCTTAAATCCAATGGCAACCTTACGGTTGTCCTGTGCGTTAACCGTGTGCATAAAAGTGATGCCGCAAAAGAGGGCACACAAGCACAATCTGGTATTAATTTGCATCTTCATATTCCTATTATGCAAAAAAACACAATTTTGAGGAATTGCCTGTTATGTTTTTCAGCAATTATAAGTTTGTTTTTGGCCTGTAATTCTGAAAAAAGGGAAAAACTGCCTGTAACTAACCTTACCGATGCTATTGAAAAGGCCTCTGCCGGTGGTATTTCAGCAGATGAAGTGAAGGCAATAAAGCAAGAATTTAATAAAAAATTTGATCGCTGGTGTGTGGATATTATGGGGGTGCCTCCTCAGTATATGGCCAATGATTCTGTACTTTCTGTTTTTCTTTCGAGGTTTATTGAATTGAATAAGCCGGTATTGGTTTCCGTGAAAAAGCATTTTGAACGCTATCCAAACCTGAACCGGGATATTGAAAAATGCATTTCTAAGTTGAAAGCAGCATTTCCGGATGCCGGTGATTTTGAGATTTTTGTGTACTTCAGTCAGTTCAGCCTCACCAATACATTTACCGATACTGTTTCCGGAAAGCATGTCCTGGGCTACAGTGCAGAATTGTTTATGGACGATACCTGCTCACTCTACAGTCAGATTGAAGGAATCCCTGCCTGGATGAAGAGATATGCCCGTACCGAACAAATTGCGCCCTATCTTGCCATAACCTACCTGAACGGTCGATATTTGGATAAACACCCCAGAAAAACCATGCTGGATGAAATGATATACCAGGGTAAACTTTGGTATAGCCTTTTGCAACTTGCCCCGGAAATTTCTCCTGACCGCCTTTTAGGCTATAATGCAGAAGAATGGAAGTTTTTACAGAAAGAAGAGTCCAATATCTGGAATTTTTATTTGCAGGAAAAGACCTTGTTCAGTACAGATTTCAATCGTGGATACAAGCGTTACTTCATACAGGGTGAGCGAACCACCGGAGCCGGTTTGCCGGAAGATTGTCCACCAAGAATTGGCAATTATTCGGGGTTGAAAATTGTGAGTGCCTACGCCGATAAAACCGGTAAATCCCTGAAACAAATATGGGAGGAAAACAATGCAGGGAATATTCTCAGGGAATCCGGCTATAATCCGATACGATAATGACAAATTATAAAGAATACCTACAGGAACGGTTAAAGAATAACCATTTCATCAATCACATGGGCCTGGTACTGGAAGATGTTACAAAAGGCGAAGCTATTCTTTCGCTTTCGGTAAAACAACATCATCTTCAGCAAAATGGATTTACGCATGGCGGTGTAACAGCAACACTCTGTGATGTCGCAACGGGAATAGCCGCTTATACAGCGGTTGCCGAAGGAAAAAATGTGGTAACGGTGGATTTGAAAATATCTTACATCAATCCCTCTGTATCAAAAAATGTAATAGCGGTAGGAAGGGTTGTGAAATCCGGCAATTTTTTGGTTTTCTGCGAGGGTGATGTATGGGATTTGCTGGAAGATGGCAGTAAAAAACAGGTTGCCACATGCACAAGTATCATGGCAGCTGTGGATATCCCGGTTCAATAATTCAAATTAGTCTTTATCTTTGGTGGGTCAGTGGAAAAGATAAAATACACTTTTCTTGTTAGCCTGCTCTGTCTTTGTGCCATACCGACAAAGGCGCAGGTAAAGCGTTTGAGCGGGAAAATATTTGCCGAAGAAACCCGCGAGCCGCTGGCATTTGCCAATTTCTTTTTTCATGGCACTGAACTGGGCTTTTATTCTGATTTTGAAGGCAACTTCAAATGGGGAGGGGATGCTTTTCCTTCTGACACCCTGCGTGTGGAATACATGGGGTATAAAACCCGCCTGATTCCGCTAAACAATCTTTCCGCGGCAGGTTTGGAAATAGAAATGCTGCGAAACATCATTCAAACAGAGGAGGTGGTTATCAGGCTTAAAACCAATCCTGCACTGAAATGGATTGCTCTCGCTCAGGAAAATCGAAATAAAAACAACCCCGATAAGCTGGAACACTACCAGTGTGAAACGTTTACAAAAAATACCATTGCGGTTAACAATATTTCCGGAAAACTCAGAAAAGGAAAGTTCTGGCAGGAGATAGGCCCCCTTTTTGATACCATTAGTTACCTAAACGGTAATAGGGAAAAATCCATCCTGCCGGTTTTTATATCGGAAGTTATCAGTGATTATTATTTCAATAAGAATCCTTATCTGACCAAAGAGTATATCAAGGCATCCCGTCTTAAAGGTATTGGCGTGCAGGATGGTACATTTATATCCCAGGTGCTGGGAAGCACCTTTGTGAATTATAATTTCTATATGAATACGCTTGTGGTAATCGACAAGGGAATTGTTTCGCCCATTGCCGAGGCTGCCATGAATACCTATGATTACAAACTTGTTTATGTAGACAAAACGGGTCCCCGACGTGTATTTCAGATTTATTGTTCTCCCAAAATTGAAAAGGATCTCGCTTTCAAAGGATTTGTTTGGATAGAAGACACCACCGGAGCCTTGCTGAAGTTATCACTGGAACTGAACAGCAGTTCCAATATCAACTACATTGAAAAACTTAGAATTACACAGGAGTATGCACCGACGGATCTCGGAGCTTTTTTTTGTGTGAATACCCGGGCCGTTATTGATGCAGCCGAAATGAGCACGCAGGCCGCCGGGGTTGTGGCTACCAGCGTTGTTACTGCCAAGGAAATCAAAACAAATATCAAACACGCCCCCAAGTTTTTTGAAACACGCGTTACGATGGATCCGGATGCACTGAACAGGCCGGATTCATTCTGGGTACAAAACCGACATTTGCCCAATACTGCCATTGATGACAGGATTGCCCGTAAAATTGATACACTAGTTAACTTGCCAAGAATCAGCACATATGTGGATGTGGTAAATTTTTTGGTGGATGGATATAAAAACTTTGGGAAAATAGATTTTGGGCCTTATTACAGCCTCGTTAGCTTTAATCAGCTTGAGGGACCCCGCTTGAGGCTGGGATTTAGAACCACGCCAATGTACAGCAAAAATTGGATTGTTGAGGGTTTTGGTGCTTATGGTTTCTGGGATGAGCAATGGAAATACTCCTTAAAAGTTGAGCGCATACTAAACCGAAAGCGCTGGACAAAACTCGGAGGTGTGTACCGCAGGGATGTGGAACAGATCGGAATTTCTGACAATGAAAATTACAGCACGGGATTGTTTACGGCATTCAACCTGTTGGGCAGCAATAACCTGAATATGAACCGGGATGCCCGCATTATGTTTGGTACCGATCTGCGCAACGGACTCAGGTTGTCAATGAGCCTTGGCAACAGGGCCTACCTTTTCCAAAAGGTAGGAAATTTCAATTTTGCATGGTACCCCAATTTCCCTGATACCTTTTCGTATGCAAGAGAGTTTTATAATACCACCACCAACGTAACACTTCGGTATTCTCCCAAGTATTATTACCTGCAGAATGATAACCGTCGTGTAACCTTTACCGGTATTGGTCCTGAGTATTATGGCACATGGATTCAGGGGTATAAAAATGTATTGGGCAGCCAGTTTAATTATTCACGTCTAATCGCCGGATTGAATTACAACAAAGTTTGGGGAGCCATGGGCCGAACGGCGTTTAATGTGGAGGCATCAAGGGTTTTTGGCAATTTGCCCTACCCCTTACTCACGGTTTATATAGGCAATCAGAGTTTTGTATATAACTCAGGGGCTTATAACCAGATGCGTATTTTTGAGTTTATTACAGACAGAAGCATTTCAGCGTCAGCCGAACACCATCTCAATGGTTTGCTTTTCAACCGGATTCCTTTGCTGAATAAACTTAAATGGCGTGAAGTTTTGGGGACCAAGGCTATCTATGGTTCCCTGGCACAGGAAAACTTCAGTATCATCCCGAAATTCACCACCGAGGGGGCTGTTTCGCAGTTTAAAACCTTCACGGATTTGCCATACTGGGAGTGCAGTGTAGGCATAGAAAACATCTTTAAAATTTTGAGGGCTGACGCCATTTGGCGACTGACCTACAGGGAAGCTGCCAATGTGCGCAATTTTGGTGTAAAAGTGAGCGTGGGGCTTGCTTTTTAACTTACTTTTCCGTAAATTTATATCCAACGCCGCGCATACTGTGAAAGTAGATGGGTTTCTTTACGTCTTTTTCAAAGTACTTTCTGAATGCGAGAATAAAGTTATCGATGGTGCGTGTGCTCGGATACACGTTATATCCCCATACGGTCTGCAGTATTCTTTCACGGCTCACCACTTGTCCCCGATTTTCAATCAGCAATTTAAGCAATAGGCTTTCTTTCTTCGTTAAAATAAAGGTGCCTTCATTTCCGCGGGCTTCAAAACTGTCAAAATTCACATAGTTGTCGCCAAAATTATATTCATGGAGAGCAATGTCATTTTCAGATGAAACCTTGCTTCTGCTAAGTAGCTTTTGTACACGCAGCAACAATTCCTCAAGATTAAACGGTTTGGTGAGGTAATCATCGCCCCCTTTTTTTAATCCCAGAATCCGGTCTTGTGTGTTATTGCGTGCCGATAAAAACAGAATGGGTATTTCAGTGTTTGTAAGCCTTATATTTTCGGTAACCGTAATGCCGTCCACATGGGGAAGCATCACGTCCATTATAACCAGATCAAAACTTTCCTCTTTCATTCTTTGCAGGGCCTGTAAACCGTCTCTCACGGCTATTACCTTGTATCCTTCCGATTCGAGGTTTAACTTCACCAAATCGGCAATGTCTGCCTCATCTTCTACCAATAGTAATCTGTTCGTTTTCATACGTTTGCCCTTTCTTTGAATAACAAATTAAACGTAGTTCCGGTGGGTTGATTGTCTGAAATGGAAATTATGGCAGAATGCTGACGCAGTAATTTCTCAACCAAAAACAAGCCGAGGCCAGTGCCTGTGCTGCTTCGGGTACGTTCATCGCCCATTCGGTAAAACATTTTAAATATATTTTTTCGTTCTTTTTCGGGAATCCCACTGCCATTATCGGAAACCGACATAGCCGCCCTCCCTTTGTGGATATAGGTTTGAATATGCACCTTTTCTTCTCCTTGACGGCTGTATTTTACAGCGTTTCCGATAAGATTACTTAAAGCCATTTGCAGCAATTCACGGTCTCCCCGGATTAGCAGTTCAGGGACATATTGGGTGGTAATAACAGCAGTTTCAGGCAATGAATCCTTGATTTCGGCGAGTGTGTCTTCTATCAGTTCTTCCAGAACCAGATCCTGAATAATAAACTGCATGCGGTGGCTGCTCTGCACTTTGGTTGCCATCAGTACATTGTCAATGATACGCGAAAGGCGGCTTACATTATTGTCTGCCATGCGCAGCAGTTTTTCCAAATCCTGCTGATCCGGTGCCAACTTTCGCTGGGCGGTCTGCACCGCAAGCTTGGTGCCCGCAACCGGTGTCTTTAATTCATGGGTGATCGCCAGCAAAAAATTATTTTGCTGGGCATTGAGTTTGAGCACCCTGTCCAAAATGAGGTATAAAACCAGTGAAAGCACCAGCGTAATCAATGTCATCACTATGCCTTCATATATCCAGCTATCCCGCTTTCTCAGATATTTCCTGTTTTCACTTTCTATGACAGATTTTTTGATGTTAACACTGAAAATCTTATCAAAGGGTTTTCCGGGGTAGAAACAAATATCGTAGGGAGGATATTTTTTCAGCAGAAAATCTTTGAGTTTTTGGGTGTCGGCAAACATGGTTTGCCCCCTGTAGACAAAAGACATGGAGTCTTTGCCAATGAACTTTCCGCTGAACATGTTGTGTGAAATTTCACCCGCCAGGTGTAGGCTGTCAGATTTAAATAACTGTAGCCTAAGGTCTTTCTCGGTTTTGCTATAATTAACCAGGCTCATGGCCCACCAGATAAAGGCTGCGGTCATGTAGCAGATAACCAGTATGATGGAAACCCTAAGTTTGTTTCTCGCTGTCATTTAGTTTTAAGTGAATAACAAAAGTAGTTCGTATGCCCTTAAATTGATTTATTTGTATCGGTTTTTACTGAAAAATGAAATTAACGGATGCTTTTATTCAGGGCCTGTGTTCCATTGCAGGCAGAAGAAATGTAGTCATGGAAGAAGGGCATCTGGAGATGTACGGTCGTGATTACACGGAAGATTTATTTTATGCTCCATCCTGTGTGGTGATGCCGGAAACCGCAGAAATTGTAGCGGCAGTTCTTCAATTCTGCAATCAAAACCGGATTCCGGTATATACGCGCGGGGCCGGAACAGGCCTGAGCGGCGGAAGCCTGCCGGTAAATGGAGGAGTTGTTCTCAGCACAGAAAAACTCAATCAAATTTTGCAAATCGATGAGCAGAATTTTCAGGCTACGGTGCAGCCGGGGGTTATCAACGAGGTTTTTGCAAGGGCTGTGGCCGAAAAAGGGTTGTATTATCCCCCGGATCCCGCCAGCAAAGGCAGTTGTTTTCTGGGGGGGAATATTGCCCATGGCAGTGGTGGTCCAAGGGCTGTAAAGTATGGCACTACCCGTGATTACGTGCTGAATCTGCAGGTGGCATTGCCAAGTGGAGATCTCATTTGGACGGGCGCCAACACCGTGAAAAATTCAACCGGTTTCAACCTTACCCAGCTTATGGTAGGCAGTGAAGGAATGCTGGGTGTTGTAACAAGTATTGTTTTTAGACTGATTGCCATGCCCAAACATCAATTGCTGTTGCTGGTGCCGTTCAAGACGGCCAGAGAAGCCGCCGTTGCGGTAAATGAAGTGCTGTTAAGCGGTATTACACCATCGGCACTCGAACTCATGGAAACCTCCGGTGTTGAAATCAGTTCCGCAGCAACCCACACACCATTTCCTTTTCACAACGATGCGGCATTTTACATGCTCATTGAACTGGATGGAGATAATCCTGAAATACTCATGCAGCAAGCTGAAACGCTGTATCCCGTGGTTGAAAAATGCGGTGGTTTGGACGTGATGATTGCAGATTCGTCGGATTTGAAAGAACAATGGTGGAAAGTGAGGCGCGGAATTGGTGAAACTGTCAAACAAACCTCAGTATACAAAGAAGAAGACACGGTTGTGCCCCGTGCGGCTTTGCCTGATTTGCTTGTGGCTGTCAAAGAAATTGGCAGTAGATACGGTTTTCAGAGCGTCTGTTATGGCCATGCCGGCGATGGAAACCTGCATGTGAATATTTTAAAAAATAATCTTTCTGAGGATGCTTGGAACTGCGAAATTCCCAAAGCCATACGTGAGATTTTTGAAGCTTGCAGGGATTTAGGCGGAACCATAAGTGGAGAACATGGGGTTGGTTTGGTGCAAAAGCCTTACCTGGATGTGGTGTTTACCCCTGAACATTTCAGAATCATGAAAGGGATTAAGTCTGTTTTTGATCCCAATCATATCATGAATCCCGGCAAATGGCTTGATTAACTTCCTGTGAGTTCTGACCACAAGCTATCGGTGCTCCAGGCTTCGGGCTTATCTCCAAAAAGAACTTTTGTTTTTGCCCATGTTGTTTCAAACAGGGAAGAATTGCGATAGGCCTGCAGCGCCTCATCATTTTCCCATATGCTGTAGGTGAAAAAGATACTTTTATTTTCACTGCATTGAAGCAATTGCAATCCCCTGTTTCCCGGAAAGGCCTTTATTTGCGATGCCGAACCGTGGAAAACAGCCTTGAAATCATCAATGCTTTCGGGCCTGAAAGTCATTTTTACAATTCTGATAATCATGGTTTAAGGGTCTAAGAATTCAAGAATAATTACTGTACCTTCCGTTAAACCGTAATATTGTTTGGCCGAACCGGCATTCATGGCAATTTGCAGAAAATCACCCAGCCCGAAATATGCTGCGGCATAGCCCTGATCAACATCAAACAAGGAGGCACTGATTCTGTCTATTTCCAGGCGGTAGGAACTCACCGAAATTTTGAATCTTCGCCCGTTTCTCATGCGTTCAAACTCATCTTTTTTCAGGTTGAATACTGCATTCCCCTGTGCGTCGTTATAAACCACCGTAAGTCGAAGCAGATTTTGCTGGAATGCCGGATTTTGTATGAGCGATTTTATTACATTCTCCTTAATGGTAAAGGGGTTGGAGCCATTATCGGAATGTATGAGCTGGGCGATGGCGGGCAGGTATATGTCCTTCATCACATTTTGTATGGAAATCTGTGAAGGAATGCTGTAAAAATCAACGTCAAATTCCTGCAAAATCAAGGGCAGAAAGCCATTGTCGGGTGCAAAGAACCACTGATTGCCGGTGAATGCTGCCAGGTAAGGTGCCGCAGCCCGGGGACTCAGTTTGGTATGGGTGATGTCACATAAATGCCATGTTTCTTCTCCAAAAGACGGCATGACCATCTGCATGAACATGGCCGCAGTACTTAGGTGCCCCCTGGACAGCGACGGCTGACTGAAAATATGGGGAACATTCGGCAACTGCGCGTGCAACAGTGCCCTTGATACGGAGTTTTCCGTAGCTTCAACACCATAATCGGTAAAAACGTGTATGAGCTTTGGTTTTATCAAGGCTGCAAATCAATATCTTTGTGCAAAGATAAATCGCCAACCCTTGACTGAGAGAGTTTATACGCTGGAAATCATCAATCCCCAGGTTTTTTATGGGGTTAATAACGCAAACCTAAACCTGATAAAGGCCAAATTTCCCAAGCTGCAGTTCGTGGCAAGGGGAGATGAAATCAAAGTTCTTGGAGAGGAATCCGAACTCGAAAATTTTGCTGCTAAAATGGAATTGCTGGAGCAGATTTACCTGAAAAAAGGGGAATTGAATGTGCATACACTCAACGATGTATTTGGCGGCAATCAAACTGCAGGACTTACGGGTGATGCGGATGATGATGTTCTTCTGATTGGGACAAGAGGCCAGAAGATTAAGGCAAGGACAGCCAATCAGCGGGCTATGGTTAAGTCGGCAAAGAAAAACGATATTCTGTTTGCCATTGGTCCCGCAGGAACCGGCAAAACTTATACGGCCGTTGCCCTAGCAGTTTTGGCCCTTAAAGAACGCGAAATCAGAAGAATCATTCTTACACGCCCCGCAGTGGAAGCGGGGGAGAATCTGGGCTTTTTACCCGGAGATTTGAAAGAGAAAATAGATCCCTATTTGCGTCCATTGTATGATGCACTGGAAGATATGATTCCTGTGGATAAACTCAAGAGCATGATAGAGAGCCGGACCGTGGAAATTGCCCCGCTGGCCTTTATGAGAGGGCGCACACTGGACAATTGCTACGTAATACTGGATGAAGCCCAGAATACTACCGATCCTCAGTTAAAAATGTTCCTGACCCGAATGGGACCCAATGCTAAGCTCATCATAACCGGCGACTTAACCCAGATAGATCTGCCCCGGAAACAACAAAGCGGCCTCTTCCGGGCGCTGAAAATCCTGCAAAAAATTGAGGGCATCAGCATCATTCATCTCAATGCCGATGATGTAGTTAGGCACAGACTGGTAAAAGAAATTATAGGGGCCTACGACAAAAGTCAGGAAAATGAGGATATCTCTTTGTAAAGTGTGAGGGAAGGCTGTTTTATCTTTGCCTTTACAAAGCAAAATGCAATAAAAAACGGCAATGAAAGCGCTCACCTCTACCCACTTTTTTTTCAATCATCAAACCGCATTTTACCGGGGTAAGGTTCGTGATGTTTACACCATAAACAACGACATTTTGGTAATCGTGGCGACAGACCGCATTTCGGCATTTGACCACGTCCTTCCCAAAAGTATTCCCTACAAAGGCCAGGTGCTCACTGAGATTGCTACGCTTTTTCTGGATCTTACCTCAGATATTGTTCCCAATTGGAAACTGGCCACGCCCGATCCGCATGTTACCATCGGAAAACGCTGCGATGCCATTCCCATTGAATTTGTGGTGAGGCAGTACCTCACAGGCCACGCATGGCGCGTATACAGAGATGGCGGTAGG
>CAYSIK010000006.1:0-1864 GCA_964431045.1 uncultured Flavobacteriaceae bacterium | reverse complement strand
CCTGAAGGGTTAAAGGAAAATGATAAATTGCCCGAGCCCATTCTTACGCCTGCAACAAAGGCGGTTAGTGGTCACGATGAAGATATCTCAGCAGAAGAAATTCTGTCCAAAAAACTACTCAGTTCAAAACGCTGGGAGGCACTTAAAGATATATCCCTCAGGTTGTTTCAGCGTGGTACCGAGTATGCCGCGTCAAAAGGGCTGATTCTGGTGGATACCAAATATGAATTTGGATTGCATAACGGTGAAATTTATCTGATTGATGAAGTGCACACACCGGACAGCAGTCGTTTTTTCTATGCAAATACCTACAATGAGTTGCAACAGGCCGGCAAGCCCCAGCGTCAGCTTAGCAAGGAATTCGTGCGCGAATGGCTGATGGAAAACGGTTTTCAGGGGCTCGAAGGGCAATTAATGCCCGACATGCCCGACGCATTTGTGGAATCTATTACCCAACGTTATGTAGAGCTCTACACGGTAATGACAGGTAAACATTTCAAACCGCGCAGTTATGAACATGTGGTGGAAGAAATTGAAAACAATATAAAAAATACTTTGATTAATTTCGAATAATTGTATGAAAAAGATTTTACTGGTACTTATACCTTCATTCATTGCCCCGGTGCTTTTTGGGCAGACCGTTTCTACCTATGCCGGAAAACAATATGTAGGTTCAGGAAAATTCATTGGCGTGGCTTCCAATCCTCTGCTCGATGATTATTACAGCAATCCCTACGGAATTTGTGTGGATACAGGCGGAAATATTTGGCTAAGTGATCAGCACAATATGATTATTCTTTACGGGGGAAACAGTATTCAGCGCGGCGGATACATGCTCGATCCAACTGAGCCGGGTGCTATTGGTCGATACAGGGCTACAGGTACCCAGGCCTTTTTCAATAACCCGCGCGGAGTGTTTGTTAATCCCAAAACCAATTCCATATACGTCTGTGATACCGATAACGGTCAGATTCGCTCCGGAACCGGTTTTGTAAACACCTCAAACCCCACTATTTGGGACGGACTGAGCAAAAGCAATCCCGATGATGACAATGCATATGCCGGAAAATACACCTTCCTGGGCGATTATCTGGATGGTGCAAAATCTGCTGCTTTTTTCAGCAGCCCTGAGGATTTGGTTATTACCTCCGATGGAACCATGTATGTTTCAGATTATGGAAATGACTGTATACGTAAGATTTCAGGCAACAATGTTACCACTTTTGCCGGTAAAGGTCTTTCCTTTGGAGATGCCGATGGAACAGGTGGCAATGCCCGTTTTTATGCCCCCGCAGGTATTTGTCTTGAAGGTACCAACAATTTACTGGTAGCAGACCGGAATAATGGTAAAATCAGGCGTGTAAACCTTGCCACAGCTCAGGTTAGCACTGTAGTGAGCGGTTTGGTGGCCCCTTCTGATGTGGTTGCGGTGGATGGGCTCATATTTATTGCCGATGATTTTTGTATTAAGGTATGGGATGGCTCGAAGCTTCGCGTTTATGCAGGTAAAGCCGGGGTTTCCGACTACAAGGACGGCAATGACAGCACCGCCCGTTTCGGTGAACTTGGTTTGAGGGTTTACCGCAGTAAAGACAAGAGCTTGTATGTGTGTGACAGAGAAAACAACGTGGTTCGCAGAATCCCCATTATTCAGGCAGCGGTGCCCAATTTTATCTGTAACAATGTTATGCCTACTGTTGGTCAAACTGTTAAACTGACCAATAAAAGTTCGTTTTTTACTTCCGTACAATGGAATATCACTCCTACCACCTACAACATTCAGGGTGGAGGAAAGTTAACGGATACGGTTCTGTATGTGTCTTTTAGTGCAACGGGCTCTTACAACGTCACCCTCACCGCTATA
>CAYSIK010000005.1:14762-33967 GCA_964431045.1 uncultured Flavobacteriaceae bacterium | reverse complement strand
TTTTGCAGGCGTTTACCATCATGTCTTTCATCGGACACGCAGGCGTGGTAAGCACCAGATCAAATGAAATTTTATCGGCAATCTGCAAACGCTGAATCATACCCAGCGTCACAAGATCCTTCTTTAAATCAGGGTCGTCAACATGGCGTAAAGCGGCCAGCACCTTGTCTTCGGTAATCATGATTTTCGTTTAAAAAGAGAAACCAGTCTGCGGAAAAAACGTTTTTCAAATTCCCAGAAAAAATGGAATTGCCCGAAAATGGCTCCGTACATCAGTAAGATAACATTGTAAACCGGCAGTATCAGCCAGTAATAGCTGTAGGTGAACCAGGTTTCATTGGCCCAGTCAAATTCCGATTTCAGGAAACGCCTCAACAACATAACCGTGGTTCCCGTGAGGGCAAAAACACACAAGATAATCCAAACTTTTCCTGCGGAATCCACATTCCACCGACGCTTCAGGTTTTCTATCCAGGACACGGTGCAAAGGTAACCCTATTTTGTGGAGCTGCCTTACCGCATCAGGTAAATTACGCCCACCTGCTCTTTAAAAGAGGCATCTCCCTTGCTGGCACGCAGTTTCAGCTCTTCACCACCGTCTTTTACGGTCACTTTATAAAAATAGGTTCCATTACCCAGCCTGTCGCCAAACTGATCGGTTCCATCCCAGGTCCAGTCAGTGATGTTGTTACCAATGCGCAGATTGCCAAGCTCTTCCTTGCTCACTTCCTTCACCACACGGCCTTCCACGTTCATGATTTTTACGCGAATCTCTTCGGGTATGCGGGTTCCTGTTAGGGTAAACACAAAGCGCATCTTACTGGTGAATGGATTGGGGTATGGGTAAAAGCGGGTCACGGCCTGTTCGCGGACCACATTGAAACTGATTTCGTAATCATTGCTGCCGGCCTGGTTACCGGAATAATCCCAGCTCTGTACTTTCAATATGTAATTTCCGTCTGCCAGATCCTGCGGACGGTATTCCATACGGGCGCGGTTTTGGTTGTTAGAAGCTGGTGTAAATACCAGTTCAGAACCACTCACCTGTTCAAAACTGCCAGACCCCGGCTTTTTGATAAACAATACCATTTTCTGGGAATCAGACTGCAAAAGATGCTTATTCTCATCCTTGCTGCTTACCAAAATAAACGGCGACGGGCTCACAATTTCCCCGTTCATGATATGCTTCCCATCGAAAGTCACGTCCAGCAAGGGGTTTACAATATCTTTCTGAACATAAAAGTTAAGAATGGCGGCATTGTTTGCCATACTCAGCTCTGGCTGCCTGAAACCGGGGTTAAAGGCTATTTGCAGTGCGTAGGGTCCGCTCAAACCCAACGTTGATAGTTTTTCTTTAAACACATACAAAGAGTCTGTCTTGAGGGCTGAAAAACGCAATTCCCCGGCTCTGATTTCCGCGCGTGTTATTTTGTGATAAATCTTGTATTCAACATCAATGCTATCCCTGAAGTTTACAGTGCCAATGTTTTTAAAGGGCAGGGAGATATTGAATGTATCGCCTTCATACAGGGTGTCGTTATAAAATTTATAGCCTGACAGGGGCGCAGGGAAAATGCTTCCCTCCGGGACCGGTGCATGCGTTACGCGCCAGTGCAACAGATTGGGAGCCGTATTTCCGGCATTGTCCGAAAACTGACCCTTCAGGTATATGTACTTATATTTCTGTGTATTGATAGCATCCAGGGTCTGTTGTGTAGCCACAGAACCCGGAATCAGCAATTGTTCCGTACCTCCGGTATCCACGCCATAAACCGCCATGTTAAATTCATCATTCTCAACCTTGTCTGTTTTAGTAATCACGGGCCTTGCATACAGCTGACCAAACTTGTCAGCGGGCCCTATCCACTCGCTTTTCATGTAGCCACTGTTGGCGTCGCCAATCATATCGGCCTCAATGCCCACATAGGCAGCAACGGAACCAAATGTATGCTTTTCCTGCGCCGTACCGGGCTTTCCTCCCTTTTTACCCAGACACACCCACATGGCATCGGCTGTGCGGTTCTGAGCACTGTCAAAAATATTACTGCCTATGAGGTTGAGCGCCTGAAGTACTTCCGGCTTCCAGGTATTGGCAAAGTTTTGCCTGCGGCTGAAAATGGTTACATAATTGCTATCGGGCAGCGCATTGATAAAGTTGATGAACTTATCCTGCTCATCATTGATATTCATCTGGAACGCATAGTAAAGCTGTTCATCGGTGCTGTTGCCAAAAGTAGTCCATAAAGCTCCCGGCCAGCAATCCGGCCATACCTTGGAAGGATCTACCGCTTCGCGCAACAATTTTTTTCCATTCCAGGGAATGGCCACCAGGCCTTCCTTACAGACACCCCAGTTCATATCCTGTCCGCCAAATCCGCCTTCTTTCACGCCTTTGTTGGGATGGTAGAAATACTGACAGTCTATGTAAATTTTCTTGAGTACCTTTTTGAATTTGAGGCTTTTGGTCGCCGAATCGGTCCTCATATCTGTCAATTCATTTTTGGAGACAGGATCGCTGTATTGCCAGTGAACATTTTGCATCCAGCCATCTGTATGAGATTTGATGTAGGTAAACGAACCTATTTGCCACCCACCGCCTTCATTCACCGAAGCACTGATGCGGGCCCTCCAGAAGTATGCCTGGGTGTCTTTGAGCAAAGGCAATTTAACCGACCACCTGGCAAGAATGGCGCGGTTCAGCGGCTTGCCTTGCTTTTCCAGGGAAATCAGCAGCGGACTGTTAAAGCGCGGTGTCGTGTCCAGCTCAAAATAATAATCCTCATTTTGCTTAAAAATATCTCCCGCCTGTGCAATCAGGTCTACCGTGTCTCTTCCCCAAATGGCAAAGTTCTTTGGCGAAACCAGATTCACACCGTTGCCGGGGATGTAACGTTTGAGGGTGGCGGAATTATTCAAATACGTGTATTCGGCTGGAGTTTTATTCGGATTTACATTGATGCTAAAAAAATTCTCCCCCTTAACCTGCACATCTTTTGAGGCAACCCGAATAAAAATGGTATCTTCAAATCCCCGCTGTTTGGAACGGGTGCTGTAATTTCTTTTGGTCACACCATCGGGATAGGTCCACTGCAGATTAACCGAAAAACTATCTGAAACGCCCCTGCCATAGTTTCTGACAACCACGCCCACGTCAAAACTGTCCATAAGGGCAAATGCATTTTCCGGTTTCAGAAATATTGACTGGCTGTTGATGCTTAAATCGGGCAATTGGGGCGAATACACAGCGACGGCAGGATCACCCTGCAAAAACAACTGCCTCGCATGAATCTTATTGAGGGACGAACCCGGATTCTGCCACTTGGCAAGGGTACTTTTCAAAACCCCGCCCAGCGTTTTGTTGGGCGTAGAATCAAAGTAACTTTCATAGAAATAGCGCATTTGCGAACTCAGTGTATACAATTCACTTAGCGATACCTGACCCATAAATGCGATGGCTCCCTTTTTCTCCCCCCTGAAAATTCGCTCGCCAAGCCCTTTTTGCGAGGTCGGTAAACAAGGATTTCCCACCTGACAACCGTTGAAATAGCAAATGGGATATTTACCCTCATTCAGGTATTTTTCAGGTACACCCATATCAATATCCGTAACCGACAAACTGCCATGTCCCAGAAACGTGATGAGTCCGGTACCACTGTTTATGCGGCTTACAATCTTGTCCTTAAAATTGGGATCCACAATACCCACCGCAGATTTGGAAAACTGGGTCACTACACCGGCGAATGGGTCACCTTCCGGATATGCACGAAGTCCATCAACAATATTTTTAATAATGGTCGTTTCATTGGCATTCGACCCGCCACTGAGGTGCAATACCTGCTTTTGCCATTCCTGATAATTGTTTTCCGGGCGTATGTAATCTTTCAGTTTATCAAGATAAATACGGATGTCCCTGGCGCTGTCTGCAGGAATACGGCCTGTGGCAATGGCAGGCTCCATAGGCTTTGCAGTGCCAAGGCCTGAAGTAAACATCCAGTCGCTTACAGGGTGCCCAATAGTGGGGACATGATTGAATTTCTGAAGCGGACGTAGTTGAGAAGACCCATTTCCGCGGTTGTAGGCATTGTCAAATCCACGACCGATTAGCAACAGAAATTTAGGCTGTGAAGACGGGCTGCTTTTATCTATCAGAAACTTGCAGTAGTTGCGGATTGCCAGTGGATGGGGCATTCCGTAGCTAAAATAATCGTACAGGTTTTGTACCAGATTCAGCTGAACACTGTAACGATTTTCTCTCAAGGCCTTATAATCGTTCAACTCCCCTTTTGGACTTACCAGCGAGCGGCTCGAGACCATTAAAAACTCACAATTACCCACGTGGTAGTTGTAATTGATCTGTGAAACGGTATCCACCCTAAAAAAAGGAAGCATCTCTATCCTGCTCTCATCGATGAGGGTAACCCTGCCCCGATTGGGCATGGGAGGAACAAGAACTGTTAAATTTCGGGTTACCGGATCTACCGCACCCGTATACCTAACCGCATTAATCTCATCGTAAAAAACCGGGGCGTTTTGATTGGCTTTTCCATAGTTCAGCCAGGTCTCATTGTGGGCTCCATAGGCCGAATCCTCAAAAAAGAAATAGCGGGAAGAATCTTTCAATTCATTTTTACGCGGATAGTGCAGCACTGTATGAGAATGTCCGTACATGCCGCTTGAAGAGCCATTTACAAACTGAGGATTGAAAATAAGCAAGGATTGATCTGTGCCCATATCAGAGGCGCTGAGTCTAAACCGCTGGGAAACAGGACGTATTCCCAGAAAAGTAGTATCCGAAAGTACTTTTCTGGTATTTCCATCGGCACTGATACTGGCAGCAAAACGATTGTTGGGAACTGTACTTCCCGCTGCCGGTGGGGTATGGGCCGTTAATCCGGTTTCCAGTTCGGGTTGGGGGCCAAAGGGATTGAAATCAGGATGTTTTAAGGTAACCGAATACTGACCCGGAGCCCAGAAATAGTCACCCACAAAGCCTTCACCGGGCATATACTCGCTGTAAAAACTGGCATGATTCCCAAGGGCCATGTACTCACCCTCACAATAGTTTTGATCGGGCGCAAATTCAAAACGGCTAATGTGATAATTGCGGGAAGGCATCGTTGCCGAACCGGAAAACGAGGCATAACGAAGATTCTTTCTTCCCGGTCTAAGGGTGAAAAAATACACATTCGTATCCGACATCATATTCTTAAGCTGATGCCGCTGATGTTCCGGTTTATCATAAAGCCCTTGATCAACCTCACCGGTAGCAGGATGCCCTACAAACTCAATGTAATCGAAGGCATCAAAACGCTTGTTGGCATTTTGATCGTAAATATGAATAGGAACCTGCCTTCCCATGTTATACATGGCAAAGTCATCGGTGGAAATGGTATTCAGATACAATCCGCGGGCGGTAAACCAGGGCTCGATGGAAAAGTAACCCAGCCTGTAAACATTGTCTTTCCAGATTTTAATTTTACCGTGAAACTGCGTCCAATCTAACCACTCATTGCCGTAGGTTTGCGAATAGGAAACGGATATGCACGAAAAGAACATAAAAAGACCCAATGCTAATTTCCGCATCCAACAAAACATATTACAAAAATATGGAAAATAGTCCAAATAAAAGTCATAGCAAAGCCACTTTGGTCATGATGCCAATGCCGCTGGGCAGCCTGTCCAAGGAAGCAATGAACACCCATGAGTTCAGCACCTGCATCACGTCCATTAAATACTGGGTTGTGGAAAATGCACGCACCTTCAGACGGTTTGTTTCGTCGCTTCAATTGGGTATCAACATAGACGACCTCGACATATTCGAACTTCACAGAGATTTTGACAGAAATGCGCTCACTGTTTTTCTCAATGGAAAAATCTATAAAGGCGACATTGGCGTGGCCAGTGAGGCCGGAGTTCCGGGAATGGCCGATCCGGGGGCTGAAATAGCAGCATGGGCGCACCGGAATGAAGTAACAGTTACTGCGGTTTGCGGCCCTTCCAGCCTTCTACTTGCACTTAGCGCAAGCGGACTAAACGGTCAGCAGTTTGCTTTTCATGGCTATGCCCCTGTAAAGGAAGATGAATTGCGCAGTTTTCTGGGGAAAATGGGAAAAGACTGCGAAAAAACGGGATACACACAGGCTTTGATAGAGGCCCCTTATCGTTCAGACCGGTTGCTGTCTTCACTGCTCAGTGTTATTTCGCCTGATTTAAAAATATGCGTGGCCTGCAACCTTCACGAACCTGACGGATTCACCAAAACCCGAACAGTGAATGAGTGGAAAGAAAATAAACCTGTTTTAGGCAAAAATCCTTGCATCTTCCTTGTTGGCAAATAGCATCGTAAAATGATGAAATCATTGTACCTTTGTTGCGCAAACCTTATATCATTTCATGGTAAACGATATCTTTAAAAAAGTGGTAAACCGCATGGGACCTCTGGGTGAACATGCCGATGATGCTCATGGTTACTTCACCTTCCCAAAGCTGGAAGGTCCGATTGGACCCCGTATGATGTTCAATGGAAAAATGAAGCTGAACTGGAGCCTGAACAACTACCTGGGGCTGGCCAACCACCCCGAGGTGATGAAGGCCGATGCAGACGCTGCAGCGCAATTTGGCATGGCTTATCCGATGGGAGCCCGCATGATGAGCGGAAACAGCAATTACCACGAACAACTGGAAAGAGACCTTGCAGATTTTATAGGCAAGCCCGATGTTATTCTGCTCAATTTTGGCTATCAGGGTGTGGTATCTGCCATTGATGCCCTGGTAGACCGCCACGATATAATTGTATATGACGCAGAATCACATGCCTGTATCATAGACGGGATGCGCCTGCACATTGGTAAGCGCTTCATGTATCAGCACAACAACATAGAAAGCCTCGAAAAACAACTTAACCACGCAACCAAACTGGCCGAGAAGACCGGTGGAGGCATAATGGTAATTACAGAAGGTGTTTTCGGAATGAGCGGCTCTCAAGGCAAACTGAAAGAGATTGTTGCACTGAAAGAGAAATTCAACTTCCGTCTGTTTGTGGATGATGCCCACGGTTTTGGTACCATGGGTAAAACAGGAGCCGGAACCGGTGAAGAGCAAAACTGCATGGATGGCATCGATGTGTATTTTAGCACGTTTGCCAAGAGCATGGCCGGAATCGGTGCATTTATCGGTTCGACCAAAGAAGTAATTAAATACCTGCGCTACAACATGCGCAGTCAGATATACGCCAAAGCGCTTCCCATGCCACTGACCATCGGATCTATCAAGCGCCTGGAGCTTATCAGAACACGCCCCGAACTGAAGGACAATCTTTGGAAAATCGTGAATGCATTGCAAAACGGACTTCGCGAAGCAGGATTCAATATTGGCATCACCACCACCCCGGTTACGCCGGTGCTGCTTAACGGAACCATCCCCGAGGCCACACACATGACCTTCGATTTGCGTGAGAATTTTGACATCTTCTGCAGCATTGTGGTATATCCTGTTGTTCCCAAAGGGGTTATCATGCTGCGCCTGATACCTACTGCGGTGCATACCCTGGCCGATGTGGAAGAAACCATCAACGCATTCAAAGCCATCAAGCATAAACTGGACAGCGGACAATACCGTCAGGAAAAACTGGCTACCGCAAAACCTTAAATTTACGCTATGCGCAACCAAAGCCCCGGCCCGTGGGTGTCTCTGACCAGGAGCGAATATGCCGGGGCTTTTTTTATGATGTTGCTTGCCATATTACTGGCGCTCATACCCTCTGTTTTCAGCATCAACTCAAAGGGCGATGTAATTTACCATACAGACAGCTCAAGGCGTGCAGCCTTGATTGCCCGACACCTTGCTGCCACCGATTCATTTTTTAAAAAGAAAAAATCCGGATACATTCCGTGGCAGCGTCTCAAACCCGGTGACCTGGAAAATATGGGGGTTGCTGCTGAAGACGCAAACCGCATTTATGAAAAAATCAAAATGGGGCATCGCTATGCAACACTGGCCGATTTGAGCAGGGAAACCGGAATCGACACGGGCATATTGAGGAATGTGGTAAACACATTCTCATTTAAAGAGAGAAAAGGGCAGAAACAGAAAGCAGAACCTGTTGAACTGAACAGCTGCGATACCGGTGCTTTGGTTGCACTGCCCGGCATCGGCAGTAAAACGGCCGTAAGAATAATTCGATTTCGAGAGGCCCTGGGAGGTTTTTACAGCAAAGAGCAAATTCTTGAAACACGGTTTATAGACACAACCACACTCAAAAAACTGCTACCGGAAATGAGGTTGAATATTTCGTTAGTAAAGAAAATTCCCATACAATCTGCAAACCTGGAAACCCTTAAAAAACATCCGTATCTGACTGAGAAACAGGCAAAAATTATCCTTGCTTTTCGACAACAACACGGGAAATTAAATGAGAATCTTCTGAAAGAAATTAAAATAATCTCCCCGTCTGAACTTTCCAGGCTACTTCCCTATTTAAATTTTAACGAATAATCCGTTTTCTTCGACCCAAATGTATATTTAGGTACACATACATGCACCACTGATACGTATTTTTGCGGGAAATTATGAATTTTTCAGCAGACGAGAATGTGCAGATGATTAGGCAAACCGTAAGGGATTTTGCCGAAAAGAATATCAGACCCAATTTCATGGAATGGGACGAGAGTCAGGAATTTCCGGTTCATGTCTTCAAAGCCTTGGGCGAACTGGGTCTTATGGGCGTTCTGGTTCCGGAAGAATACGGTGGATCCGGTCTGGGCTATCATGAATATGTTGCGGCTATCGAAGAACTGGCTAAAGTTTGCGGCAGTATTGGCCTTAGCATGGCTGCGCACAATAGTCTTTGTACCGGGCACATCATGATGTTTGGCAATGAAGAACAGAAAAAGCGCTGGTTGCCTAAACTGGCCACCGCCGAATGGATTGGCGCATGGGGACTTACAGAAGCCAACACCGGCTCGGATGCCCTGAGAATGCAGTGCGTAGCTAAAAAAGATGGGGATGATTGGGTATTGAACGGCACCAAAAACTGGATTACCCATGGTATCACAGGCAATGTGGCCGTAGTGCTGGCCCGCACAGGAGATTTACTCGACAGCCACGGTATCACAGCCTTTGTGGTAGAACGCGGCACACCCGGATTCAGGGGCGGCAAGAAGGAAAACAAACTAGGCATGCGCGCCAGCGAAACCGCTGAATTGATATTTGAAGACTGCCGCATTCCGGATACCAACCGACTGGGCAATGTGGGCGATGGTTTTATTCAGGCTATGAAAATTCTTGACGGAGGCAGAATATCTATTGCGGCTTTGTCTTTAGGCATTGCCAAAGGCGCCTATGAAGCCAGTGTGAAATACAGTAAGGAACGCCAGCAATTCGGGCAGCCCATTGCCAATTTCCAGGCCATTGGCTTCAAACTCGCTGATATGGCCACCCGCATTGAAGCAGCAGAATTGCTTACGCACCAGGCTGCAAACCTTAAAAACAAAGGCAAAAGCATAAATAAAGAAAGTGCCATGGCCAAGTACTATGCCAGTGAAGTGAGCGTATACTGCAGCAACGAGGCTGTACAAATTTTTGGTGGATATGGCTATACCAAAGATTTTCCCGTTGAAAAATTCTACCGCGACTGTAAACTCTGCACCATCGGAGAAGGCACCAGCGAAATACAAAAACTGGTTATCAGCCGGGCAGTTTTGAAAGCGTAATTATTTTGAAATTTTAATAAATTTTCGTATATTTGCACTCCCAAAAAGAAAGTAGGTAGGAAAAAACATGATACTTATCAACGTAAAAGAAAGCGATTCGCTCGACAAAGCGCTGAAGAAATTCAAGAAGAAGTTCGAGAAAACCGGCGTGGTTAAAGAACTTCGTGCCCGTCAGTCTTTTGAAAAGCCTTGCATCACCAAGCGCATGCAGAAAATTCGTGCTGCTTATCGCCAAAAGATGCAGCGCCAGGAAATGGAACCGTAAACTGAGGATTAATCCTATACGAAAGCCGCTCTTGAGCGGCTTTTTTTATTCTTCAAGCAAGTAAGCGGCTTTTCGAACTTCGTTTGTGCCATTGCAGGTTACGGAGTACACAAATCCCGGCATGAGGCTGAAAGCACCCACATTCCCTCGATTATCCATTGCCAGCAAACAAACCTGTTTACCCCTGGCTTTCTCTCCACGCTGCTTGAAATACCGCTTTACCACGGACTCGCAGGCTGCCTGCGGGCTTTTACCATTGCGCATAGCTTCCACCACACCGTGAGAAGCAGCAATTCTAATCATTTCTTCACCCAACCCGGAACATGTGGCACCGCCCACCTCACCATCCACATACAATCCGGCGCCAATAATTGGAGAATCGCCTACCCTGCCATGCATCTTCCAGGCCATACCACTGGTGGTACAAACGCCCGAAAGCCTGTTGCTTTCATCCAGGGCAAGCATACCAATGGTGTCATGGTTCAATTCCCAGTTAGGCTGTGGCTCGTATTCGGCCTTTTTTAGCCATTCCTTCCATGCAGCTTCAGCCTGCGGCGTGAGTAAATTTTCTTTTTTAAATCCCTGATCCAGCGCAAAACGAAGGGCTCCTTCCCCTGTGAGCATCACATGGGGTGTTTTTTCCATAACTTTTCTGGCCACGGCCGCAGGATGAACAATATGTTCAAGGCAGGCAACAGAACCGCAATTCAGCTGCTCGTCCATAATGCAGGCATCCAAGGTCACCCGACCATCCCTGTCGGGATATCCGCCAAGACCAACAGACGTTACCAGCGGATCTTTTTCAGGCACGGCCACCCCGGCCTCTACAGCTTCCAGCGCATATCCGCCCTTTTGCAGTATTTCCCAGGCCGCTGCATTGGCTGCCAGTCCAAAATCCCAGGTTGAAACCACAATAGGCTTAACTTTTCGTTTTCTGGAAGCAGAACCTGCTGTTTTCCCCATCGCACCTGCCAGTGATACCATCCCCGCAAGTTTTAAAAAATCCTTCCTTGAAAGCATGGCCGCGAATATATAATGTAAATAATATGAGCAATAGTAAATTGTAGGATAATTATTAACAGAAGTTTATAAGTATTCATAATTTTTTTATTTCATGTGCGTTTGCTTTGTATACATGCATTCCGCGGCAATTGATTTTCTGGATTATCTGGCGCTGAACCGTCGAATGTCAGTTCATACCGTATCGGCATACGAAATAGATCTACAGCAATTTGATAGATATTGCCAATCAGATGCCCTCGATATTATTTCCGGCCTTAATTCAATGACTGTGCGCGGGTGGATGGCAGATTTGATGGAAGCAGGATTGCAGGCACGCTCCGTTCACCGTAAAATCTCTGTATTGCGGTCATTTTCCCGGTATCTGCGCAAACAGGGCAAACTTAAAAGCGATCCGTTGTCTAAAATAAGCCTGCCAAAAATGCCTAAGCGCATCGTGCAGGATATTCCTGCACGGGATTTACAAAATATGTTTGCCCACTTCCCTTGGGAAGAGCAGGAAAACGGTCAGCGCGACAAATTACTGCTGCTGCTGTTTTACAGTACAGGCATGCGCCTCAGCGAACTGGCGGCCATCCGCTGCGGTGATGTGGATTTAAACAGAAAAACCGTGCAGGTAACCGGAAAACGCAATAAACAAAGGCTGATACCCCTGCATGATGAGATCTTAGATGGACTTGCCATTTGGATGAAGGGAAGAAACGGATTACTTTTCCCTTTGGAAAACGGGAAACCCATGTACCGTATGTATATATACAGACTGGTTAACCAATATTTGCGACTCTTCAGCGATGCCCTGAAGACCAGTCCGCATGTGCTGAGGCATTCGTTCGCAACCCATATGCTGAATAACGGAGCACAGCTGATGGCCATTAAAGAAATACTCGGCCATGCCAGCCTGGCGGCTACGCAGGTATATACCAAAAACAGTTTTGAAAAACTGAAAAAAATTCACGCCCTGCACCCCCGAAACTAACATCAGTCGGATTTATACAGCTATTTATCCGCAATGTGACACAAATCACATTTTTTTTCGTTGTATGTATATAATTTGGTTGAAATGCCTTTATCGGCAAAAACCACAAATTTTTTAATCCTATGAATATTCATTTTCAAACCATTGGCATGAATGCCGAACCCCGAATCATGGATGTTATTTCCAACAAATTAGAAAAACTCAACCGCATGTATCAGCGTATGCAGGAGGTGAAAGTGATTTTGAAAGAAGAGAAATCCGATACAAAACGCAATAAAACCCTGGAAATCAGAATTAAAGTTCCGGAAAAAGAACTGTTTGTGATGCAACAGGACCACTCTTTTGAAAATGCCATGGACAAAGCCGTGGACGCTTTGAAACAACAGATTGCCAGACTTAAAGGAAAGTTACAGGACCATTAATCAATGGTAGCCAGCACTTTCAGCTCAATGGCTATGGGCGTGGGCAGGCAATTGATTTCAAGGGTAGTCCTGCAGGGTGGATTTTCGGCAAAATACTCGGCCCACAGGCGGTTGTAGGTTTTAAAATCATCTTTCATATTGGTGAGAAAAACCGTCACATCCACAATATTTTCCCATTTGCTGCCGGCATCTTCCAGTATCCAGCGCACATTCTGAAACACACTGCGGCACTGGGTTTCAATGTCATAGGAAACAATATTGCCGTTCTCATCCAACGCTACGCCGGGGATTTTTTTTGTGCCCTTTTCACGAGGTCCCACACCGCTGAGAAACAGCAAATTTCCCACACGCCTTGCATGAGGATACAAACCTACGGGCTCGGGAGCCTTACCTGAATTGAATATTTCACTCATATACTTATGGGTACAAAGTTACACCCTCAGCAACATACGGACGCAGCTTTCATTCGCAAATTTCTGTATGTTCCGTAAAGCAAATACCCATTTCCTCAAGCCTGGGTAATACCCCCTCGTACCAAAATCTACTCACGGGAATTACAACACCATTTTCAGGGCAATTCCCGGACAGCACAAGCTCCACTCCCAGTGCCAACGGCAACCCCACGGTTTTCGCCATTGCCGTATGTATTTCGTCTTCTCCGGTTACACTCATAACAGAATGAAATACTTGTTTTTGTCCATTTTTCACAAATCCGATCCTGTGATACATCACCACCTCATCGCAATCACCTGGCTGTAATTTCCATTTATCCAGCAATACTGCCTCAAGCAGTTCAGCAGCAGTTTTCGCACCTGTCCCAATAGGATCATTATTTTCAAGGTTCAAATAATCAAACCATTCTTTTTGCGCTTCGACAATGTAATTATTATCCAGCAACCAAGCGGAGAACAACTGTTCTCTTCCTTTGCCACTAAGGGCGCAGCACAAATCATTTACACTCAGCACCGATTCCGGCAGCGGTGATTGCGCATCCGTAAAACCCAGCACGACCAGCACCTGCCAGTTTTTGCAGTAATCCTTGCGGCGTAAAGTTCCCCTTAACAAAGTCGGAACATTGGGCAAATTATAAACAGATTCATAAGAAAGGCTATCTCGGTTTGCATAAGCATCAAATGCGCCCAAACCCGGTATTTTCAGTGTTTTGGCCTCGGCAAACAACCGGTGCCACGGGATACTTCTCAATTGGTGATTCTGCCTGAAAATACTGTTACCACCCTGCCCTGCCAGGACTACATTGCGGGGATTCCAACTGAATTTATATTTCCATGGATTGCCTGCACAGTGTGCCTCGCTCACAAGTCCGCCACAATAGCTTTCAAAAGAAGTGATTTCTCCCCCATCTGTCCTGATTTCATCCATTGCTTTCATGGCACTTAGATGATCAATTCCCGGATCCAGTCCAAGTTCATTGAGAAACACCAGTCCGGCAGCACTAGCTTTGGCATCCAACCCTTTCATGGCATCGCTAACATAGGATGCAGAAGCAAAATGAGATTTATATTTCAGGCATAATTCTGCTACAGCAGGGTGCATGGAAGGCGGCAATAGCGAAACCACCATTTCTTTGTTAGCAACCAATGCTTCCAGTGCACCGACATCCGAGGCATTAAGAATTTTTCTTTCTAAAAATAAATCTGAGGTATGTTTATCCAGTTCTGCCTGACTGGCATCACATACGGTTAGTTTCCGGCTTGTATTTCTGCAATAATCAGAAAGATGCTTCAGTAAAAAACGGGAACTCCTTCCGGCTCCGAGTACCAAAATTCCATTATTCATTTGCACCTCCAAGCCGGGTCCGTTGTCGGGCCATTTCAAACATCATCAAAGCCGCGGCTGTAGACACATTCAGGCTATCAACCAATCCAAACATCGGGATATTTACATTGGTTCCGGCCGTCTTCCAGAAATCACTTAAACCACTGCTTTCTGTTCCTACAACCACTGCGGAGGGCCGCGTTAAGTCCTGGTTCCAAATACTGACGGCATTATCCATAAAGGTGGTGTAAATGCTGATTTTATTTTCCTTTAAAAAGGTCAGGGTTTCCTGTGGACTCATCACCAAAACAGGCACACTGAATACACAGCCCACACTGCTGCGGATTACATTGGGATTATATATATCGACCGCAGGATCGCACAAAATAACCGCTGTTGTGCCGGAAGCATCAGCACTTCTGAGCAATGCTCCCAGGTTACCCGGCTTTTCAACCGACTCAGCAATCAGGTAAAATGAACTTTTTGATTTGATTTCCTGCGGAACTGATATTGTTTTTGCTTCAGCGACAGCGACGGCATTTTTCACCCCGGAACGATAGGCCAGTTTTCGCATTACTTCAGCCGAAACGGCAATAAAATCAGCTTCGGGCATCATTGGTGCAAACCACGCATACAACTCTTCGAGAGAAATATCATCTTCACAATAAAAAACTGTCCGGAATTGATATCCGGCCTTAAGGCACATTTTAAGTTCATTGAGGCCTTCGGCCACAAATTGTCCACGCGACTTGCGAAGACGGCTTTTTTCCAGCAGTTGAAGGGTTTCCTTAATGATGGGATTCTGCAGACTGCTGATATACTTCATTTTATAAATTAAGCAAGTCAGGCGTTTTTAACCGATGCCACATTGGGATACCAAACACCGGCTTTTATGGTTCCGGAAACCATACCTTTCAGCGTTTTGCCCAGCAGAGGCTGATTTACGCCTTTGCTATAATTCTGGGAAGGATTAAATACCCATTCTGCAGTGGGACTGAACAGTGTTATATCTGCGGGTTGTCCCGGATTCAGACTCACTTTGGGAAGCCCCATCAGTTTGCGTGGTCCTGAAGACAGTGCAGAGGCGATAAGGTTGAGATCCGGCCTACCGCCTCCCAACATAGCCTGCAGCACAGTTTGGATGGAGGATGCACCCCAGCCGGCATATTCAAATTCTACCGCTTTGTTTTCAATATCCTGCGCATGGTGATTGCTCATAACAGCATCGATGGTGCCATCAGTAAGACCCTGCCACAAAGCTGTCCTGTCCTTCTCCGTTCGGTAAGGCGGTAATACTTTATGGTTTTCATCAAACGACCCGAGATGCTCATCGGTATAAAGCAAATTCAAAACAGGAACTGCAGCTTTTACATCAATCCCTGCCGCTTTTGCCTTTCTCAATACATCCACCGTTTCTGCACTGCTCACACGAACCACGCGTACCGGCACTTTTAGCCATGCACCTATCTGCAAAATTTGCTCAAGGGCAACGCTTTCACTCACAGAAGGTATTCCTTTTAAACCCAGTGCAGCACTTTGGCCACCTTCATGCATTCTTCCCCCTGGTGCAAGTTTTTTATCATACGGAAAAAACAACAGCGGAATATTAAGACCAGCTGCGTATTCCATAATTCGGGATATGATACCAGAATCTGAAAGAGGGTTATCACCGTCACTGAATCCGGCAGCACCTGCCCTAACCATATCGTTGAGCTCGGACATCTCCTGTCCTTTTGCCTGTTGTGTAATATTGCCAAGGGGCAGAATATGCACTGGCAAACCATCACAGGCCTTTCGGAGGGCAGAAATGGCAGCTGCATGATCGGGCATCGGATGATTACCTGACAAAACTGCAACATGGGTGAAGCCACCTGCCTGTGCTGCAGAGGACAGGCTTTTAAGGTCTTCTTTCCACTCTTCACCGGGTTCGCCGCAATAAGACAGTATATCGAGCCAGCCTGTATTGGCAACCAGGCCGCTGGCATTGATTTCCATATCTGCGGTTATCCCTGTATCAGACCCCATAGATTCAATAATTCCGTTATTGATAAAAATGTCTGTCTGCCTGCCGTTATAGGCTGATTCAGGATCTGTGATTTGCGCCGATCTGATTAATATTTTTGTCATGTTACCTGCCCTTTCGTTATTTTATTGAAACGTGAATCCCAAAAAACCAGCACCAAAACTTCCAATGCGAAAAAAACAGCAGCAAGCCAAATAAACAAGCGCCATTTTGTAGTGTCTGATATTTTGGCCTGAAATGCAGCAATAGCGTTGTCACCCTGCAGCCAGGCAATATTGTTGGTGGTTGTCCAGGCCTTCATTACATCATCGGAAGCCATATTGGGATTGCTTTCAAGCCTGCTGTCATTCACAGATACATTAATTGGCAAGGCGCTGTTGCCGGATTCCAGCAAACGGTAGCTACCGGCTTTTTCAGGTTGCGAACCTAAATACACACCCATTCCGTTCACCGAGGGGCTCAATTCAGCTATACCTTCCCAATTGTCGCTTTTTAACACCGGCGGTTTATCGGAAATTTTAATGATGTTTTGAATTGGCAAAACTGTTCTTGAATTGCAGATTCCATAAAGCGCCTGCTCGGCATTACCCGCAATCATAGCCTGTGTTAACAATGGCAGAAACAAAGGACTTTTTACCAGATTCCCTCCATTCTCATTCAGCGGGGCAGTAAAATAATAGAGACTTCCTGAACCCACCTGAAATTTAAGCAACAAAGGATCTCCATTCTCCAGAGAAAGTATGGCTTCCCCTGCTCCGCTGCTACCGGAAGTACTAAGGTAATTTTTTACTTCAGGTACATTCATATTGCGGGGTATACGCAGAAAAATTCCTTTGAAAAAAGGATGGGAAAATCCTTTATCGGCAATGCGCCTTGGCTCGTCAACAAACTTTGTTTCAGGTAGACCAAAAACCTGCTGCATGGCCTCGGAAGCGCTGTTTCCGTCCGCCGTAACGATGGCCGTAGCGCCTGAAGCCGCAATCCAGTATTTCAGTGTCTGAGCCTCTGTCAGGGTAAGGTTACCCGGCCCGGTCCATATATAGACATCCCCCGAAGAAGCTGTGCGTCCTTGAATTGGGCCGGATGTTAAATTCTTCTTCAGAAATGGCTGCGCTTCAATAACATTTTCTACAAACCGGTTGGGGCCATTTATGCCTATATTCCGGGTTGTGTAAGCGCTCATATTCACGAACAGAACATTATCAAAAGCGGCCCCTGGCTCATCAATCGTCAGTTTACCGGGGTTATAGGCCTTGTTTTCAACTGTAAATTCAATGGAAGAGACAGCGGCATTTTCGGGTAAAACAGAAATACGTCCTGTTCCGGCCAAACCGGTTTCGGTATAAAACTTTACAGGAAAATCCACCAGTGGCTCTGTTGTGTAATTAGAGATTTTAAACTGCAGGTTATTCTTTTCACCGGGCACCAGATAAGGCTTTTGAAGCCATGCAGAATCGATACTTATATTTTCCCTCCTCCCGGAAGCTATTTTCACAAATGTTACCGCCAATCCATTGATTTCGGGGATTGCCACAGGTTCACCTGTAAATCCTGCCTGAAAATCGGAAATCACAAAAGCAGCATGACTTTCCCCTTGTTGTTTTAAATCTTCAGCGGCACTTTTCAGCAATGCAGAAAGGGAAACATTACCTGACTGTATTTTAAGTGCATCTATGTTTGATATGGCTTCTGTGGCCGACACGTAGCGCAGTTGAGAACCGGATGTGCGCAGCGATCGAACCTGAAACTCACCGCTGCTGCCATATGACCGTACAATTTCCCTGGCTTTTTGCTTGGCAGTTTCAATCAAAATCTGACCATCCCTGCCATTGTCCATGCTGAATGAGTTATCGATAAAAATACTGACCCGTGTTTTACCTGTGCCCGTATTTACTTGTTTTCTGCAAGAAGGAATGGTAAAAGCCAGCACCAGACAAGCCAGCGCCAGCATTCGGCAAAGCAAGGTAATGAGATGTTTTAAACGGCTCTGATTCTTGGTTTCTATTTCAACTTCCTTTAACAGACGCACCCGGGTAAACGGGATTACACGATACTTTCTGAAGCGAAAAAGGTGCACCAGCAGTGGAATAATCAACAACAGAAGTGCTGATAAAAACACCGGGTACAAAAAGGACATAGTGCAAAGTTACGAAATTGAATCGTCGTGAAGAGAATATCGCTGAATTATCCAATCAGGAATAGGTTTGGGACGGCCCGTTTTTAAATCAACCAACACATATTCCGCCCAGCCTTTACAACTGATTTTTCCATTAGGTACCGTAAGAATTTCAAATTCAACTTTTATGGACGCCGTTGCAGTTTCTACAATACGGGTCTGCACATCCATGAAATCGCCCAACTTCAAAGCGCGTTGAAAACGCAGCTCTGTGGCAGAGAGGTACCATCCGAGATTGTGTTGCAAAAATTCCTGCATAGACATCCGATAGCACCGTTCCATTTGTTCAAAACGGGCAGCCAACACATAGTCCATATAGCGGCTGCTGTGCACATGCCCGAACATATCAATATCATCTGGCCTGACCTGAAGACGTGTGGTGTAGATTCCGGTATTTATCGGCATCAGAAAAGCCCGTTCAGCGTGCTTTCTACTTGTTGAACAATCTGGGCTGCATGATCCGGATTGTCGGAAAAGTCCATATCATCAACATTGAATACAAGCAACTTCCCCTTGTATTCACTTATCCATGCTTCATAACGCTCATTAAGCCTTTTTAAATAATCAAGGCGAATGGCATCTTCATAATCCCTGCCACGCATTTGAATCTGATGAACCAGCTTGGGAATACCTGCTCTCAGGTAAATGAGTAAATCAGGTGGTGTAATCTGCTGATTGATATTTTCAAAAAGAGCATTGTAATTCTCATAGTCCCGCGTACTCATCAGGCCCATGGCATGCAAGTTTGGAGCAAAAATATGGGCGTCTTCATAAATGGTCCTATCCTGAATTACGGTTTTCTTACCCTTGCGGATATCCTGTATGTGCTTCCAGCGT
>CAYSIK010000005.1:2666-14752 GCA_964431045.1 uncultured Flavobacteriaceae bacterium | reverse complement strand
TAGAAAATAAACCTGCAGATTAAAACTCCAGCGCTGCATATCCTCATAAAAATCAGATATGTATGGATTGTCATCCATATCCTCCAGCTGCATATCCCAATCATAATGTTTGGCTAATAAATGCGTCAAAGTTGTTTTTCCTGCTCCTATATTTCCCGCTATTGCAATATGCATGGCCATAGTGCAATATTACAATGTCTTAAAAAAGGTGTGCAAGTGGTTTGCGAAATAAAGTTTTACACAAAACCGGTGCACTACCTTTGCAGCAGATAGATCTGTGAACAGCGCTACAAAATTCAACCCGAATCTGCTGGGCCGCATTATGAAACTGGCACTGCCAAAACGAGGTGCGTTTTATGGTGCTATCGCCCTAACCCTTACGCAAAGTTGTCTGTCGGCTGTTCAGCCCAATTTTTACAGCCATGCAATCGATGAATATATTCTAAAAGGGACTTCAGCGGGTTTGGGGTTGTGGTGCCTCCTCATTCTGACTTTGCTGATTACCCAAACAATGCTGGGATTTTTGAACAGTTATCTGTCAGAAAAAATAGGTCAGGATGTAATTCTTCGCATGCGAAATTACACCTACAAACACTTAATTAATCTACGACAAAGCTTCTTTGACAAGACGCCTGTGGGCACTTCAGTCACAAGAACCATCAGCGATATTGAAACGGTTACCGAACTTTTCTCTGCAGGCCTGATAACCATAGCTGGAGATGCTTTTCAGATCATCATCATACTGGTATGTATGTTCATTATTAGCTGGAAACTGACCCTATTAACCCTGCTTGTGTTGCCTTTTTTGTTATGGTCAGCCAACTTTTTCAGAAAAGGGGTTCGCGACAGTTTTCAGCAAGTCAGAAATGAGGTTTCAAGGCTCAATTCTTTCATTCAGGAACATGTTACCGGAATGCATATCGTGCAACTTTTTAACCGCCAGGAAAAAGAGTTTGATAAATTTAAAAACATCAATGCATCCCACCGTGATGCCCACATAAAAGGGATATTTTATTATGCCGTTTTCTTTCCCATTGTGGAATTTTTGGTAGCACTGACCTTGGCCATTATCATTTTGTACGGCACGGGCGGCATCATGAAAAACCAAATTCAACCCGGTGAATTAACTGCTTTCATCATGTTTGTAAACCTGTTTTTTAGGCCTGTAAGGGCTATAGCAGATCGGTTCAACAATATCCAGATGGGAATGGTGGCGGCTGAAAGAATTTTTCAATTGCTGGATGATTCAGAAAACATAGAATCTACGGGAAATATAATTCCGGAGAAACTCAAGGGAGAAATCCGTTTTGAAAATGTATGGTTTGCATATGAGAATGAAAACTGGGTCATCAAAGACCTTTCATTTACCGTCAAGCCCGGTGAAACCTTTGCCATTGTTGGCCACACCGGAAGCGGAAAAACAACCATCATCGGACTCATATCCAGGTTTTACAGGCATCAGAAAGGAAAAATTTATATCGACGGAATTGATATTGAATTATATAACCTTGAATCACTAAGAAAACAGATTGTTTCCGTGCTTCAGGATGTTTTCCTGTTTAGCGGCAGCATTGCGGACAACATCCGCCTTAAAAATCCGGAAATCCGTGATGAAGAAATTGTAGAAGCTGCCCGCTTGATTGGCGCCTACGATTTTATTAATCATCTGCCCGGAAAATTTGAATTCAATGTTATGGAAAGAGGCATGTCACTTAGTTTGGGGCAGCGACAACTTATCAGTTTTATCAGGGCGCTTGCGTGCAAGCCCGAAATTATCATTTTGGATGAGGCCACCAGCAATATCGACAGTGAAACAGAATTACTGATACAACAAGCTATCCTTCTGCTGCTGAAGAACAGGACTGCCGTAGTAATTGCACACAGGCTAAGCACCATAAGGCATGCCAACCGCATTTTGTATATGAAGAGCGGTGAAAAATGTGAAGAAGGCTCCCACAGTGAACTCATGGCACAAAATGGCCTGTATGCCGCCATGTACAAAGCGCAACAATTATCGGGAGACAACATCATTGCATAAAAAAAGCCGACCCAATAGGCCGGCTTTTTCTATTACTGAAGGAATATTATGCTTCTTCAGATTCTGCTTCCATCTTGGAGGCCATCAAACGATCGTACTCTTCTTTGGAACCGGTAATCACGTTATCCCAATTGCGCATGCCGGTTCCGGCAGGGATCAAGTGTCCTACAATTACATTTTCCTTGAGTCCTCTCAATTCATCAACCTTGCCGGAAATGGCAGCTTCGTTAAGTACTTTGGTTGTTTCCTGGAAGGATGCAGCGCTCATGAAACTCTGTGTACCCAATGAGGCTTTGGTAATACCCATCAGTACAGGTTGAGCGGTGGCTGAAACGGCGTCGCGGAATTCCACCAGTTTCTTGTCCTGACGGCGCAGTGCGCTGTTTTCCTGTCTCAAATCCTTCAGGCTTACTATCTGTCCGGGGTGCATCTGATCGCTTTCACCTGCATCGGTAACAACCTTTTTATCCCAGATCCAGTCGTTTTCAGACTGCAGATTCCATCTGTCGGTAATTTCACCTTCAAGGAAACGGGTATCTCCGGGATCATTTACTTCCATCTTCTGCATCATCTGCCTAACGATGGTTTCGATGTGCTTGTCGTTGATTTTTACACCCTGGAGTCGGTATACTTCCTGAATACCATTCAACACATAACGCTGAACGGCACCGGGACCTTCGATCCGCAGGATATCCTGGGGTGTGATGGCACCATCGCTCAGCGGCTGACCGGCACGCACAAAGTCACCGTCGTGCACCAGAATGTGCTTACTCAACGCAACCTGATAGTGCTTTTTCTCGCCGTCCTTGCTGCTTACAATGATTTCCTGGTTACCGCGCTTGCTCACACCGTATTCAACCACACCGTCGATTTCGCTCACAACGGCAGGGTTTGAAGGGTTACGTGCTTCAAACAATTCGGTTACGCGGGGCAGACCACCTGTAATGTCACGGGTACGGGTAGCGCTTCTGGGGATTTTAGCCAGAATATCGCCGGCTTTTACATTGGAACCATTTTTGGCAACAAGAATAGATCCTACAGGCATGTTGAAGTGCTTGTTGATATCACCTTTGCCGTCCACTGCAATAACAGGAACCACGGTTCTGTCTTTACTTTCAACGATTACAAGTTCGCTCAGACCTGTTTGCTCATCCCCTTCTTCACGCATGTTCACACCTTCAACGATGTTGTCATACTTTACGGTTCCGTCAATATCTGAAATGATAAGGGTGTTAAATGGATCCCATGTACAAAGCTTATCACCCTTCTTTACGGTAGCACCTTCTTTTACCATTAACTGGGCACCGTAAGGCACATTGTAGCTGGTAATTACGTTGTTATTGCGTGCATCCAGAATTCGGATTTCTCCGCTTCTGCCTAATACAATATCTACTTTTTTCTTCTTGCCGGTTTCGTCATCCACTACATCCTTGGATACCGTGCGCATGCTGTCGAAGTTTACCAGACCCTCATATTTGGTCTCAAGGGTATTTTCAGCAGCAATGTTCATCGCAGCACCACCGGTGTGGAACGTACGCAGGGTAAGCTGGGTTCCGGGTTCACCGATAGACTGGGCAGCAATTACACCTACCGCTTCCCCAATCTGTACCATGCGACCTGTAGCCAGGTTACGGCCGTAGCACTTGGCACATACACCGGTGAGGGTTTCACAGGTCAGTACACTGCGAATTTCCACTTCCTCAATGCCTGCAGCATCGATCGCAGCAGCCATTTTCTCGGTAACTTCCTGACCACCCAGACCAAGAACTTCACCTGTAGCAGGGTCAATCACATCATCTACCAGACAGCGGCCGAGAATACGTTCGTTCAAACTTTCCGCAACTTCGTCGTTATTGATGATGGCAGACATTGCTATACCTCTGAGGGTACCGCAATCAGGCTCGGTGATAACCACGTCCTGAGCTACGTCGTGCAAACGACGGGTCAGGTAACCTGCATCAGCCGTTTTCAAGGCCGTATCCGCAAGACCCTTACGGGCACCGTGAGTTGAGATAAAGTATTCCAATACGTTCAAACCTTCTTTGAAGTTTGAAATAATGGGGTTTTCAATGGTATCACCGGTTCCACCTCCGCTGCTCTTCTGAGGCTTGGCCATCAGACCACGCATACCGCCGAGCTGACGAATCTGCTCGTTAGAACCACGTGCACCTGAATCCAGCATCATGTAAATAGGGTTGAAACCCTGGTCATCCGAACTGAGTTCTTTGATAAGAACACGAGCCAACTGGTTGTTTACACGCGTCCAAAGGTCAATTACCTGGTTATATCTTTCGTTGTTGGTAATGAAACCCATATCAGCATTTGACTGAATTTCCTGTACCTCTTCATAAGCCTTGGTAACCAACTGATCTTTCTCATCAGGAATCTTCACATAGCTCATGTTAAAGCTAAGTCCACCCCGGAATGCATAGTGGAATCCGAGTCCTTTAATGGCATCGAGGAAGTTGGCAGCTTTCGCTACACCCGCCACACGAATCATGCCTGAGATAATATCACGAAGATTCTTCTTCTTCAAAAGTTCGTTAATGTAACCGTATTCTTCGGGAACAACCTGGTTGAAAAGAATACGTCCCATGGATGTATCAATCACTTTCCAGATCAACTCATCATTTTCCTTAACACGCACGCGGCACTTAACCTTGGCGTGAAGATCTACCCTGCCTTCATTGTATGCAATGATTGCTTCTTCTGCGGCGTAGAATGTCAAACCTTCACCTTTAACAGGATGCTGTTTGGTTCCCACACGGTCTTTGGTAATGTAGTACAGACCCAGAATCATATCCTGAGAAGGCACGGTAACCGGAGAACCATTGGCAGGGTTAAGAATGTTGTGCGATGCAAGCATCAGCAACTGGGCTTCCGCGATGGCAGCATTACCCAGCGGCACGTGAACCGCCATTTGGTCACCGTCAAAGTCAGCGTTGAAGCCTGTACAAACAAGAGGGTGAAGCTGAATAGCCTTACCTTCAACCAGTTTGGGCTGGAATGCCTGTATACCCAATCTGTGCAGTGTAGGAGCACGGTTCAGCAGTACAGGGTGTCCTTTCAGTATGTTTTCGAGAATGTCCCAAATTACGGGGTCTTTCTTCTCAACTATCTTCTTAGCGGTTTTTACGGTTTTTACAATGCCCCGTTCAATCAGCTTACGAATAATAAATGGCTTGAAAAGTTCGGCAGCCATGTTCTTAGGCAATCCACACTCGTTCAATTTAAGGGTAGGACCTACCACAATTACCGAACGACCGGAATAATCCACACGTTTACCCAAGAGGTTCTGACGGAAACGGCCTTGTTTGCCTTTTAGCATATCGCTAAGCGACTTCAGCGGACGGTTTCCTTCGCTCTTCACTGCACTGGCACGGCGGGTGTTATCCAGCAGTGAATCCACAGCTTCCTGGAGCATACGCTTTTCGTTACGCAAAATCACCTCAGGAGCTTTGATCTCAATCAGGCGCTTCAGGCGGTTGTTACGGATGATTACCCTGCGGTACAGGTCATTCAAATCTGAGGTAGCAAACCTGCCGCCTTCCAAAGGCACCAGAGGACGCAATTCAGGTGGAATAACGGGCAACATCTTCATAATCATCCACTCAGGACGGTTTTCACCAGTGCGCTGCGCGCTGCGGAAACCTTCAATCACCTTGAGACGCTTCAGGGCTTCCTGTTTGCGCTGCTGGCTGGTTTCTGTAGCAGCCTGATTTCTCAGGTCATAACTCAGTTTATCAAGATTGATGCGGCTTAACAAATCATTCAAAGCCTCAGCACCCATGCGGGCGATGAACTTATTGGGATCGTTATCATCCAGCATTTGGTTTTCCTTGGGAAGAGAATCGATAATATCAAGATACTCTTCTTCTGTCAAAAGATCCAGATAATTGCTGTTTGAAGCAGCACCAGGCTGAACCACCACATAGCGCTCGTAGTAAATAACCATATCGAGTTTCTTGGTGGGCAGACCCAACAAGTAACCGATTTTGTTCGGCAGTGAGCGGAAATACCAGATGTGGGCGACGGGAACTATCAGATTGATGTGCCCCATGCGTTCGCGACGCACTTTTTTCTCGGTTACTTCCACACCGCAACGGTCGCATACAATACCCTTGTAGCGGATACGTTTGTATTTTCCGCAATGGCATTCATAATCCTTGATTGGACCAAAAATGCGTTCGCAGAAAAGACCACCCATTTCGGGCTTGTAGCTGCGATAGTTAATGGTTTCTGGCTTTACAACCTCTCCAAAACTGCGGCGTAGTATGTTTTCCGGTGAAGCCAGCGAGATTCTGATCTTGCTGAAATTGCTTCCGATTTTTTGAACTTTCTTTTGTGTTTGCATGTTTACTGACTTTCGCTCAGAATTATTCGATAAATGAAACTTCCAGACCCAGACCTCTCAATTCATGTACAAGTACATTGAATGATTCGGGGGTTCCGATATTACTTAGGTTTTCGCCTTTTACAATGGCTTCATAAGCCTTGGCCCTACCGGTGATGTCATCAGACTTAACGGTAAGAATTTCACGAAGGATATTGGATGCACCGAATGCTTCCAGTGCCCACACTTCCATCTCACCAAAACGCTGACCACCGAACTGTGCTTTACCACCCAACGGCTGCTGGGTGATGAGGCTGTATGGACCAATAGAACGAGCGTGCATCTTGTCATCAACCATGTGACCCAGTTTCAGCATGTAAATAATACCTACTGTGGTGGGCTGGTCAAATTTTTGACCCGACAATCCATCGTTCAAGTAAACGAGACCATTGATAGGAATACCTGCTTTGTTGGTCCATTCCTCAATTTCGGCGTTGCTTGCACCGTCAAAAATAGGGGTTGCGAATTTCACACCCAATTCTTTACCGGCCCAACCCAGAACGGTTTCGTAAATCTGACCCAGGTTCATACGCGAGGGTACGCCCAATGTCATCCAGGAACGGCATGTCTTCTTCACGCACGATTCTGGCTACAATGCCCTTATTACCGTGACGACCCGCCATCTTGTCTCCTACCTTCAGCTTACGTTTGGTAGCCACATAAACTTTAGCCATTTGCAGAATACCGGTAGGCAATTCATCACCCACACTGATTGTATAGTGCTCACGTTTAAAGTTGGTAACCTTATCGTTGTATACATTGATGTAGTTGGTCAGTGCGCGAACAATCAGGTCGTTCTTTTCTGCATCTGCAGTCCAGTTGTGGTAATTCACATTGCTGTAGTCAATGCTCATCAGGTTTTTCTGGGTAAACTTGGTTCCCTTGCTGATAAGCTCTTCACTATACATATTATAAACACCCTGGCTAGTCTTTCCGTTCACAATCTGGAACAGTTTCTTAACCAGCTCATCCTTGAACTCAGCCAATTCGCGTTTGTGATCGTCTTCCAGTTTCTGCAACCTTCCTTTATCACTGGCGCGAATGGTCTTGTCTTTTTTGCTCTTGCTGAACAGCTTTTTCTCAATAACAACACCGTCGGTACCGGGAGGCGCCTTCAGTGATGCGTCTTTCACATCGCCGGCTTTGTCACCGAAGATAGCCCTAAGCAGTTTTTCTTCAGGTGAAGGCTCGGTTTCGCCCTTGGGCGTAATCTTACCAATCAGGATATCACCTTCTTTAACCTCTGCACCGATTCTAATAAGACCGTTCTCGTCAAGATTACGGGTCATTTCATCGCTTACATTGGGAATATCATTGGTTAATTCTTCTTCGCCACGCTTGGTGTCGCGAACTTCCAATTCAAATTCAGTGATATAAACAGTTGTATACCAGTCGTCTTTAACAACTTTCTCGGAAATCACAATTGCATCCTCAAAGTTGTAACCCTGCCAGGGCATAAATGCAACTTTAAGGTTACGACCCAAGGCAAGTTCACCACCCTGAGTAGCATAGCCTTCGCAAATTACCTGACCTTTGGTAACCTTATCACCCTTTTTAACAATCGGGTGAAGATTGATACAGGAGTTTTGGTTGGTTCTGCGGAATTTGGTCAGCTGATAGGATTTTGTATTTCCGGTAAAGCTTACCAGATCATCGTCTGAGTTGTGATCGTAGCGGATTCTAATCTCGCGGGCATCCACATATTCCACGACTCCATTGCCTTCAGCATTGATAAGTGAGCGGCTGTCGCGTGCCACTTTCTCTTCCAGTCCGGTTCCAACAATGGGAGCTTCAGGCTTTACCAGCGGCACAGCCTGACGCTGCATGTTAGACCCCATAAGTGCACGGTTTGCATCATCATGCTCAAGGAAGGGAATCAAAGAAGCTGCAATTGATACAATCTGGTTAGGAGCAACGTCCATGTAATCCAGTTTGGAAGGATCTACAAGCGGGAAGTCACCTTCTTTGCGGCTCTTTACCAGTGCAGTTTTAAAGTTGCCTTTGGTATCAACCTCAGCGTTCGCCTGCGCAATGGTTTTACCATCTTCTTCTTCTGCGCTCAGGTAGGTAATACCTTCTTCAATCTTGCCATCAACAACCTTACGGTAAGGCGTTTCTATGAAACCCATACTGTTGATTTTGGCATGTACACAAAGAGAAGATATCAAACCAATATTGGGTCCTTCAGGCGTTTCGATGGTACACAAACGGCCATAGTGGGTGTAGTGTACGTCACGAACTTCGAAACCGGCTCTCTCGCGGCTAAGACCACCCGGACCCAGTGCTGACAGACGACGCTTGTGCGTAATTTCTGCCAGGGGATTAATCTGATCCAGGAACTGAGAAAGCTGGTTGGTACCGAAGAATGAGTTGATTACACTGCTCAGTGTTCTGGCGTTCACCAGGTCCTGAGGCGTAAACACTTCATTGTCACGGATATTCATTTTTTCGCGAATCGTACGGGCCATACGGGCAAGACCCACACCGAACTGCGCATACAATTGCTCTCCTACAGTACGAACGCGACGGTTGCTCAGGTGATCAATGTCATCCAGCGCTTCCTGTCCATTGTACAAATGGATGAGGAACTTGATAATACTGATGATGTCATCCTTGGTCAGGACCTTTACTTTTTATTGATTCTGTAGCGACCTACATCACCCAAATCGTAACGCTTATCTGAGAAGAACAGACGCTCAATGATACCTCTTGCGGTTTCTTCATCGGGCGGATCAGCATTCCTCAACTGGCGGTAAATTACTTCCAGAGCCTCTTTGCCGTTGTTGGAAGTATCTTTCTGCAGGGTATTGTAGATAATATCGAAATCGATGTTACCTGTATTTTCTGTATTCAGAATTACGTTCTTAACGCCTGCATCTACTATTACGTCGATGTGTTCATCGGCGAGAATGGTGTCGCGCTCGAGGATTACCTCGTTTCTTTCAATGGAAACAACCTCACCGGTATCTTCATCCACGAAGTCTTCAATCCATGTGCGGAGTACCCTGGCTGCGAGCTTGCGGCCAATGACCTTTTTCAGGCCGGTTTTGCTTACTTTAACTTCTTCGCTCAGACCGAAGATATCAAGAATATCCTTATCACTTTCGAAACCGATGGCACGAAGAAGTGTTGTAACCGGGAATTTCTTCTTACGATCGATGTATGCATACATAACCGCATTTACGTCGGTAGCAAATTCAATCCAGGATCCTTTAAAAGGAATTACCCTGGCTGAGTACAACTTGGTGCCATTGGAGTGAATACTCTGACCAAAGAACACACCGGGTGAGCGGTGCAACTGGCTCACGATAACCCTTTCAGCACCATTAATGATAAATGTGCCATTGGGGGTCATGTAGGGAATGGTTCCCAGGTATACATCCTGAACGATGGTTTTAAAATCTTCGTGCTCAGGATCATTACAACTCAATTTCAGTTTTGCTTTCAGCGGAACGGCATAGGTAAGGCCACGCTCAATGCATTCCTGTATGGTATATCTTGGTGGATCTACGAAATAATCGAGAAATTCCAGAACGAATATGTTTCTGGTATCGGTAATTGGGAAGTTTTCACGGAACACCATGAAAAGACCTTCACCTTCGCGTTTATCGGCAGGTGTGTCGAGCTGGAAAAACTCCTGAAACGACTGCAACTGCACATCGAGAAAATCGGGGTATTCAATGGCGTGTTTTACTTTGCCAAAAGAAACCCTATTGTTTTGTAGTGTGCTCAATTTTTGTGTTTTTAAGGGTAAGACAATGGATGTTTAACTCAATAAACGCCCAAAAGGCCCGCGGAAATCCGGGGCCGTTTGGGGTTGTGTTTGTTGGAAATTACTTGACCTCAACTTCAGCGCCCGCTTCTTTAAGTTTAGCTGCAAGATCTTCGGCTTCGGCTTTCGAAACCTTTTCTTTAACAGCTTTGGGGGCGGCGTCTACGAGGTCTTTGGCTTCTTTCAAACCGAGTCCGGTCAAATCTTTTACGATTTTAACCACATTCAGTTTGTTAGCGCCAGCGCTTTTGAGGATTACATCAAACTCGGTCTGTTCCTCAGCAGCGGCGGCACCGGCTCCGGCACCACCTGCGGGTGCGGCTACGGCTACTGCAGCAGCAGCAGGCTCAATACCATGCTCTTCCTTCAGGATTTGAGCAAGTTCATTTACCTCTTTTACAGTGAGATTTACCAACTGATTCGCGAATTCTTTCAGATCTACCATTGTTTTATTGTTTTTTGAGTTGTTTTTAAATTAGTTAATTATTCTTTTGAATCGGCTATTGCCTTTACCAGACCGGCGATTTTCTGACCGGCATTGCCCTGCAGAGCGCTGATAACATTGCGGGCAGGAGATTGCAACAGACCAATAACTTCACCGATAAGTTCATTTTTGGATTTAAGCTTAATGATTTCTTCCAGCGCACTGTCTCCAAGAAAAACACTGCTATCAATCCAGGCACCTTTCAAAACGGGAAGGTCGCCTTTATCACGGAAAGATTTAATGGCATTAGCAGGAGCTTTCATTTGATCTGAAACAATTACGCAAGTAGAACCTGCGAGTGCATTTTTCAAATCACCGAAATCTTTACCGCTGTTATCCATGGCAATATTAATCAAAGTGTTCTTGGCCATGCGCATGCTTACGCCGCTGTTAAACAATGTACGACGGAATGCATTGGTGGCATTGGCACTCAGACCGGTAGTATCGGCCAGATAAACCACATCATTATTTTTGAAGGTTTCCGTAAGTTCGGCAACCACCGCTTGTTTTTGTTCTTTGTTCATAATCAGATTCCTGGAATGGATTTAACATCTATACTCACACCGGGACTCATGGTACTGCTCATATAGATACTCTTGAAATAAGTACCCTTGGCTGCAGAAGGTTTCAATTTATTGAGAACCTGAACCAGTTCCAGTGCATTTTCGCTCAATTTGTCAGCGTCAAAGGAAACCTTGCCCACTGAGGTGTGAATGATTCCGGTTTTGTCAACCTTAAAGTCAATTTTACCTGCCTTTACTTCGGTCACGGCCTTACCCACCTCGGTGGTCACTGTACCGCTCTTGGGATTAGGCATGAGGTTTCTTGGCCCCAGAACCTTACCCAATCGACCCAGTTTAGCCATTACTGCAGGCAATGCAATAATGATGTCAATATCGGTCCAGCCACCGGCAATCTTCTCAATGTAATCATCCAAACCAACGTGATCGGCACCTGCGTCTTTAGCTTCCTGCTCTTTGTCGGGTGTGCAGAGAACCAGTACACGAACGGTTTTTCCCAGACCATGAGGCAGGCTGGCTACACCACGAACCATCTGATTGGCCTGACGGGGGTCAACTCCCAAACGAACGTCAATGTCAACCGAGGCATCAAACTTGGTGGTTGTGATTTTTTTAACGATTTCGCAAGCTTCTTTCAGCGTGTACGATTTGGTGCTGTCATACTTGCTAAGCGCTTCTTTTCTTTTTTTACCAACTTTCATTTTCTTGCTTCTTTAAAGGGTTAAAAGGGCGCATCACCCGAGATGGTGATACCCATGCTTCGTGCCGTTCCGGCTACCAGCTTCATGGCCGATTCAACCGTAAAACAGTTAAGATCGGGCATTTTTTCGGTAGCGATGGTCTTTACCTGATCCCAGTTCACAGAACCTACTTTTTTA
>CAYSIK010000005.1:0-2656 GCA_964431045.1 uncultured Flavobacteriaceae bacterium | reverse complement strand
ATTGAGGTCAGGCATTTTGTCTTTCGCAATTTCTTCTACCTGCTCCCAGGTTACTTTTCCCACCTTTTGACGATTGGGTTCTTTTGATCCACTCTGCAGCTTGCTTGCTTCGAGCAACTGAACTGCCACCGGTGGGGTCTTGATAATGAAATCAAAGGATTTGTCGGCGTAAACGGTGATTACTACGGGCAAAACCTTGCCCATTTTGTCTTGAGTGCGCGCATTGAATTGCTTGCAAAAATCCATGATGTTAACACCTTTGGAACCGAGTGCGGGACCAATGGGGGGAGCAGGATTTGCCTGTCCGCCTTTAACCTGGAGTTTTACGAAGCCTGATATTTGTTTTGCCATTACTGTTACAATTTCTGTACTTGGTTATAATTAAGTTCAAGCGGGGTACGGCGACCAAAAATTTTCACCATTACCTTCAGCTTTTTCTTTTCGTCATTAATTTCTTCAATAACTCCATCAAAGTCATTGAAAGGACCATCGATTACTTTTACGGCTTCACCCACCATGTAGTGTTCCTCGGGTGCAGCAGCGGTTTCGCTCAATTCATCGGCAGTTCCCAGAATCCTTCCGAGCTCAGCCGGTCTGAGGGCAACGGGAGTGTCTTTGCTTCCCAGGAAGCCCACTACACCGGAAACAGATTTGATCAGTGGAATTACCTCCGGATCTGAGAAATCAGCATTGATGAGTATATAGCCGGGGAACGCATTGCGCTCTTTGGCTATTTTTTTACCATTTTTAATCTGGTAAACTTTTTCAGTAGGAATGAGAATTTCGGGCACAAACGATTGCTTGCGGGCTCTTTCAAGCTCCACTTCAATGTTGTGTTTCACCTTCTTTTCCTGTCCGGTGATGGCACGCACAACATACCATTTGTGTTTTTCTTCGGCAGCCGTCATTGTTAATTGAACAGTTTGTAAAAATTGGTGAGTGCAAAGCCCAGTCCCTGGTCCATAAGCCAGATAACAAGGGCAAAAAGTACGGAAGCAATTAGTACTATCCAGGTACTTTCCGTGAGTTCATTCCACGAGGGCCATGAAACCTTGTTCAGGAGTTCATCACGGGTTTCGCGGAAATAATTACCTATTCTTTCAAACATTGCGCTTCTATTAGCACGGGCACCAGGATTCGAACCCAGATCAAAGGTTTTGGAGACCTCTATTCTACCATTGAACTATGCCCGTATAAAGAAGGCGGCAAGCCGCCTTCTCTTGGTCAAAAATTATTCGATGATTTCAGTTACCTGACCTGCACCTACGGTACGGCCACCTTCACGGATCGCGAAGCGGAGACCTTTTTCCATAGCGATGGGCTGAATCAGCTCAACAGAGATGGAAATATTGTCGCCGGGCATTACCATTTCAGTACCTGCTGGCAGCATGATTTCACCGGTTACGTCCGTAGTACGGAAGTAGAACTGAGGACGGTACTTATTGAAGAAAGGAGTGTGACGTCCACCTTCTTCTTTGCTCAGTACGTAAACCTCTGCTTTGAATTTTCTGTGAGGAGAAACGGACTTAGGAGCACAAATAACCATACCACGACGGATATCGGTTTTTTCGATACCACGCAGCAGGATACCTGCGTTATCACCAGCTTCACCGCGATCCAACAGTTTGCGGAACATTTCCACACCTGTGCAGGTAGAAGAAAGGTGAGCGCCAAAACCGATGATATCTACACCCTCGCCCACTTTGATTACGCCGCGCTCGATACGACCGGTAGCAACAGTGCCACGACCGGTGATTGAGAACACGTCTTCTACGGGCATCAGGAATGGCTGATCAACCAGACGGGGAGGAACAGGGATCCAGTTGTCAACAGCATCCATCAGTTCACGGATGGTACCAACCCACTTGGCATCGCCATTCAATCCACCCAGTGCTGAGCCACGGATGATAGGAGTATTATCAGCGTCGAACTCATAGAATTTCAGCAGATCGCGAATTTCCAGCTCAACCAGGTCAAGCAGTTCTTCGTCGTCTACCATATCTACTTTGTTCATAAATACCACCAGACGAGGTACACCTACCTGACGGGCAAGCAGAATGTGCTCACGGGTCTGGGGCATAGGACCGTCAGTAGAAGCTACTACCAGGATAGCACCATCCATCTGGGCAGCACCTGTTACCATGTTTTTTACATAGTCAGCGTGACCCGGACAGTCAACGTGCGCATAGTGGCGGTTGCCAGTCTGGTATTCTACGTGAGCGGTGTTAATGGTAATACCGCGTTCTTTTTCTTCCGGAGCAGAGTCGATTGAATCAAAAGATCTCTTTTCTGAAAGACCGGCGTCAGCCAGTACGGTGGTGATTGCAGCGGTAAGAGTAGTCTTACCATGATCTACGTGACCGATAGTACCAATGTTTACGTGAGGTTTGGAACGGTCAAATGTTTCTTTTGCCATATTTTTTGTTTTTAGTTTGTCTGTTTCTGTTTCTGGAGCCAATGATGGGATTTGAACCCATGACCTCTTCCTTACCAAGGAAGTGCTCTACCCCTGAGCTACATCGGCTTTTGGCGCCTTGCGGAACCCGGAATTCCGGAGAATACCGTTTTTGAAGCAAATCAGTGCCCCGGCTTGCTTCAACCGGAGCGGGAGACGAGGCTCGAACCCGCGACCTACAGCTTGGAAGGCTGTCGCTCT
>CAYSIK010000004.1:22251-34332 GCA_964431045.1 uncultured Flavobacteriaceae bacterium | reverse complement strand
ATGAGCCGTGGCTTGCAGAAGGGTGATCGCGTAGCGTTGATACTTGAAAATAGCCCTGAATTTTATTGTATAGACCAGTCGCTGCAAAAACTGGGTATCATCAACGTAAGCATATACCCAACCCTCACTGCAGAAGAAACGGCATTCATTCTGAATGATTCAGGTGCCCGCATCTTGTTTGTCGGAAATCCTTTCCTGCTGAAAAAGTTCAAAAAAGTGGAAGACAAATGCCCGACAGTAGAAGTGGTGGTAAGTTTTCCTGAGGATGTGGAGACCGGCGATAAGCTGGTAACTTACAAACAAGTGCTGGAGCTGGGAAGGGGATTATATACATCCTGGAGCGAACAGATTGAGGCCCGTTTTAAAGAAGTTGGCCACGATGATGTCGCTACACTTATTTATACATCAGGTACAACAGGCGTTCCCAAAGGGGCCATGCTTACCCATTATAATTTTCTAAGCAATTGCTATGATGCCAACGACCTTGTGCCCGACATCACAAAAGACGATAAGTTTTTGAGTTTTCTGCCGCTGAGCCATGTATTTGAGCGAATGGCGTATTACCTAACAACCTATCTGGGATCATCGGTAGCTTTTGCCGAAAACATTGATAAAGTAGCGCAAAACATTGCGGAGGTAAAGCCAACCCTTATGGCTGCTGTGCCGAGGCTGCTGGAAAGGGTTCACGACCGCGTGATGAAAAGCGGCACCGAGGCGGGTGGAATGAAAGCCAAGATTTTTTTGTGGGCGCTGGGTGTGGGTGAGAAAGCCCGTCACCGCCGTGATGAAGGAAAATCCAAGGGGCCTGTTTTGTCAGCACAATATGCACTGGCAAATAAACTCGTGTTTTCCAAGATCAAGGAAAAAATGGGTGGAAGGCTCAAACTGTTTGTTTCAGGAGGCGGCGCGTTACCGCCCCATGTGGGTGAATTTTTTGCCAATCTGGGCATTCAGGTACAGGAAGGTTTTGGGCTTACCGAAACATCTCCTTTCATTACCGTGAATGAATACAACCGTCAGGTATATGGCACTGTTGGGCGTGTAGCGCCCAGACAGCAGGTAGCCATTCAGAATCCAGATACCAAAGAAATATTTACGGTGCAGACATACCATACCTTCAAGCCGGATTTTGTTTCTGAGGAAGGTGAAATTCTTTCCAAAGGGCCGAATGTGATGAAAGGCTACTGGAACAATAAAGCCGAAACTGACAAGGTTTTTGATGAAGATGGATGGTTTCACACCGGAGATATAGGACGTTTTGAAAAAGGGTATCTGAAAATTACAGATCGCCTGAAAAATATGCTGGTAACATCATTAGGAAAAAATATATATCCCACCCAGCTTGAGAATAATTTTCTGAAAAGCCCCAGAATAGAACAAATATTCATTATTGGAGACAAGCAGGAATTTATTACTGCCATCATAGTTCCTGCGAAGGAGGAAGCCGTGGCAAATGGGATGGATGCATCCTTGTTTGAAGGTGAAAATGCGTTTATTGAAAATGAACAACTTCGGGCCTGGCTGATGGAAGAAGTAAAAAAATACAATGAGAATCTGGCAAAGTTTGAACGGGTTAAGGATTTTCTGATTAAACGCACTCCCTTCTCCATTGAAGACGGTGACATGACCATTACACTCAAGGTAAAAAGAAAGGTAGTGATGGAAAAATTTGCTGATGAAATCAGCAAATTGTACAGCTGACACTAAGTCGAATATTTTCAAATATCAACACGCTGTTGATATTAATCAAAGATTACAAGTAAATTAAAACTTATCTTTGTAATTGTTTTTTAAGCTAATCGATTGAATTTCTATTTGGCTCTAGGTTTGTTTTCTGTCTGCAGTGCAGGGGCGGTGCTTTTTTTAAAGCTCGCCAGAATGTACGGTCTGCATGATCATCCCTCAGGCAGAAGTTCACATTGGAAGCCTACGGTAACAGGTATGGGCCTTATCGTAGCCCTGGCATTTATTACCTATATGTTCTGGCATCCTTTTGTTCTGCCTGAGTTCTTTGTGGCCGGATTTTTTATCATTACCGCAGTTAGTTTTCTTGACGACATATTCTTTCTGAAGCATTCATTTCGTTTGGTGGTGCAGATGATAACCATGGGAATGCTGATGTCTCAGATGCCATTCAGTAGTTTTGGTACAGAGGCTTTGCCCATTTATCTTGCATCATTTATATTCGGTGTGGGTGCGCTCAATGCCTATAACTTTATGGATGGGGTGAATGGAATGCTCACACTTCACGCATTGCTGGTGTTTAGCGGTCTTTATTACCTGAATGAAAATATTGTGGATATGCAGGGTAATTCCATTGCATTCACGGACTCTAATTTTATACTCAGCATCATTATTCCACTTGCTATTTTTGGCTTTTTCAATATCCGCCGCTTTGCCATCGCCTTTATGGGTGATGTGGGAAGTATGTCCATTGCCTTTATAACGGTGTTTCTCATTTATTCTCTGATCTTTAAAACAGGTAATTATATGTACCTGCTGATGTTCAGTGTTTTTGGAGCCGATGCAGCTCTGACCGTTTGCTATAAACTATTGCTGGGTGAAAATATTTTTGTGCCACACCGTGATTTTTTGTTCAAAAAGCTGGTGCATCTGGGAAAATGGTCACATCTTAAAGTGAGTTTTTGGTATTTTGCTGTTCAGGCTCTGATTAATCTTATTGTCATTGGCGTTTTCCCGACATCGCCCAAATTAAGCACCCAGATATCTGTGCTCTTCATTGGCTGTTTGTTTTTAATAGGGCTTTATGTTTATGTTCAGTCTCGCTTTCCCAGAAGGTCTGCTGTGAACTCAAAACAATAACCTTATCAAGGTAAAAAATACCAGTTGAATTACCAGTACCGATGTCGCAACGGCATTGCGCTCAGGCTTGGATAGCCATAGAAATAGCCTTATCATAAGAAAAGAACTAATAAACCAGGCTACATAGTTTTGTATGGGAATAATGCCATTTTTCCAGTACCACATTCCCATCCAGCTTGCGGAAGGCTCCATGATAAAGTCATAGAGGGTCATAATGGCTGCGCCTGCCAGGGAAATACCCCACGCGTTACCAATCCTGCCCGAAAGGGTAGAAACGGAAAAATAAACCAGCATGGCCCAGTTAATACCTATCATATAAGGAATGCCCTGCCAGCCTGGTCCAAGGGTTTTGCCGTAATGGTAGTTTCCAAAGATTAGTCCTGTATGTGCGCCCGCATACTCAATGAAAAAACCGCATATTGCTACACAAAGCAGCCCGATAAATAGTCCTGAACTCCATTTTTTTTGAAAGATTAGGGGGAGGAGCAACGAAATGCCCAGGTTTATGGGTGTTAAACCTATAATTTGTGTGCGTGTTGCAGCAAAAAACAACCCGGTTATTCCTACTGTATATATGATTGCGGCAAGGCCTACAACCCGTTTTTCAGCGCTTTGCATAATGTTTGTCTATGATTATATCACTTGCAATATTACCACCCAGAATGCACAATGGTATACCTCCGCCGGGATGAACACTGCCGCCGCAGAAATAAAGCCCTTTCGTGTTGCTTGAAAAATTGGCTTGCCTGAAAAATGCCGACAACATATTGTTGCTGCTGCTGCCATACAGTGAGCCAAAAGTGCTTCCGGTGAAAGATTCTATGCGCACCGGATCAAGAAAATCTTCAAATTCAATCATGGGTTCAATGTCGCTTATTTTTTTGATAATCAGCTCACGTGCCTTTTGCCGCATTGCATCCCAGTTTTGACCTCTGTTTGCAGGTGTATTTATCATTACAAACCAGTTCTCGCAATCTTTAGGTGCATCTGAAGATTCCATTTTACTGCTAATATTGATATAAACAGTCGGGTCTTCATCTATGCTGCCTTTTTCGAATATGTTTTGAAATTCCCTTTTGTAATCTCCGCTAAAGAGTATGTTGTGCAGGTCCAGGTTTGGGAAATTGCCTTTTATTCCCCAGTAAAAAATCAAGGCAGAACTGCTGGGTTCTGCTGTGCGTATTTTGGTGGGCAAGGGAAGGTTGAGTAATTTATAGGTTAATCTCACATCCAGATTGGATAACAAAAGATCTGTAGGGATTTCAGTGTCATTGGCGACAATTCCGGTTATTCTGCTGCTATCCTTGCGTATGGCTGATACCGTGTGTTTGAAATGGAAATGAACACCCAGTCGGATTGCTTGTTTCTGCAGTGCCCTGGCTATGGATATCATCCCGCCTTTGGGCATATACGCACCCATGCCCATTTCCAAATGGGGAATTACGTTGAGCGTGGAGGGCGCTTTCCACGGATTAGATCCGTTGTAGGTAGCGTAGCGATCAAACAGCTGAACCAAATTCCTGTTGCGGAATCGTTTACTGTTGGCAGCATGCATACTTCTGAAAATACCGATAAAAGGAAGATTTACGATGCCTCTGATGCCATTTTTGTGGGTGTAGGTGGAGAGTCGGTGTAAACTCTTCTCCAAAAATACAGGGGCCGTAATCTTGTAAAGGTATTTGCTATAGTTGAGGTGCTTCTGCAAAGATTCCGTTTTTTCTCCGAAAACCGCAGCAGCATTGCTTACAAATGATTCTTCTTCGGCCGGACATGGGAAAAAATTGCCATCAGGGAAGAAATAATGGCACAGCGTATCCAGTTTATGGTATGAAAAATGTATGTCAGGGTCCAGCAAGCGGTCTACATAGTGTGGCATGGTGAAAAGGGAAGGCCCCGCATCGAAGCGATAGCCGGACCCCTTAATTTCAGCCATTTTACCGCCGGCTTCCGGTTTCTGCTCAAAAACATGTACCTCAAAACCTGCCCTCGCCAGCCTGATGGCTGCTGCCAACCCACCAATACCTGCTCCTGCTATACATATTTTTTTCACAGTACATAAACCTCAAAATGACCGGTTTTGTTTCGTTTTAACAATTCATAGCTGTGACAGATACGCGCTTTTCCGAACTTTTTTTAAAAAAATAGAAAAAAAATCAGAAAAAGTGTTGCATTTTTATTTTTCACTTTTATTTTTGCCGCACATTTAATCAGGAAAACACAAAATGAAAAAGATCTATTTCGCTATCGCTGCCTGCGCTATGTTCGCTTTCGCAGCTTGTTCAGGTAACAGCGGCACTTCAGATGCTGACACTACCAAGAAAGACTCTAACGCTGCTCAGGTAGACACTACTACTAAAGCTGCTGACACTGGTGCTGCTGCTACTGCTGACACTACCAAGAAAGCTGAAGAGACTAAGTCTAACTAATATCTCTTCTTTTAAAATTTTAAGGGCACTTGCATAAGTGCCCTTTTTTTTTTATTTTTGCCATAGACAATATGGTTAGAAAACTACTCGTTTGTATTTTACTCATTTCTGCCGGTAGCTTCAGCTCCCTATCTATGTCTGCATCACCATCTCCGTTTGATGGCGTTGCCGAACCCGGCCCTGGTTTTACTTTGCATCCCAATCCGGTTACCGGAACCTGGTTCCACATCAACCTCGCATTTTCTGAATCCGAATATCCCAATGCACGCTTCTCTATTTCCAATGTTCTCGGAGAAGTAATTTATACCGCTCCCATTAAGAAAACCGAATTTGCCGGTGCCAAGGTGCGTGTAGATATCGCTGATCTTAAATTGGACAAAGGTGTTTACTTTGTGCAGGTTTTTGGTGGTGATAAATCCAGAATTCTTCGTCTGGTAGTCCGTTAATTATGGCTGTGCCTTCTTTCGTCATCAGGTCGGCAACCCCTTCTGATGTCAACGCTGTTTTTGGACTGATAACCGAATTAGCCCTATATGAAAAGGCTCCTCACGAGGTAATCAATACCCCTGAAAAATTACGGAAGGATGGTTTTGAATCGAATCCCCCATTATTTATTGCCCATGTGGCCGAGTGGAATGATGGCACAATCATCGGTTTTTCATTGTGCTACATCCGCTATAGTACCTGGAAAGGACCGGTTTTATATCTCGAGGATTTATATGTAAAAGAAGCATTCAGGCGCTGTGGTGCCGGCAAAGCGTTGTTTGAGAACTGCGTGGCCCTTGCAAAAGAAAAAGGCTATAAAAGGCTTACCTGGCAAGTGTTAGATTGGAATCAACCGGCCATAGACTTTTATAAAAGGTGGAATGCTACCCTGGATTCAGAATGGATAAACGGTTCTATTGATTTCTAACAATTTGTGCAGTCTGTAATTAAAACCTCTTTAATTGCCTCTCTGATTGCGGTAATCCCCGTTACAGCTTATTATCTGTTTTTACCGAACCATCAATTTTCGTACTTCTGCGGACTGATTCCCGGGGATTATCAACACCTTCATGGCATACTACTCATGCCCTTCGCTCATGCCGACCCTCAGCACCTTTGGGGCAATACAATCCAGTTATTTTTAGGTGTATTTCTTGTTTTTTTACATTTCAGAAATGTATCCAAATACATATTGCTCATACAATGGCTGGGGACCGGTGCAGTCTTATTCTTTATTGGGAAAGTGGGCACCCTTCATATCGGTAGCAGTGGGGTTGTTTATGGGCTGTTTGGGTTTCTGATTTTTGCCGGTTTTTTTGCAGGCAACAGGCGTCTTCGGCTCCTATCCTTTATGATACTGATGTATTATGGTGGAATGCTTTGGGGCGTGTTTCCCTGGCAGGAAAAGGTCTCCTGGGAGGGCCATCTTGCCGGTTTACTGGTTGGTACTGTTACAGCGGTTTTATTCAGCAGGCAATACCGGCTGTTTACCCGGGACAGCAAGCCTGTTTGGTTTTATGATACAAGCAAGAGAGAAGATCCTTACCGGCAGTTTGATAAACAGAATTAATGAACAAGCGGTTTTGTTGTCTCTTTTATAGGTTCATCTTTGAACAATAGCAGGAACAGCAAGGCTATGACCATTGCATAAGCTGAAAACCCAAGCCAGATATCCTGCCAGTTTTTTTCAGCACCCGACATAAAATACCGGTCGATTACCCATCCACTTATTTTGCTGCCCAGAAATGCACCAACCCCGTTGGTCATCATCATAAACAATCCCTGAGCACTTGATCTTATACCCTTGTCTGTGTTGGTTTCTATGAATAATGAGCCGGAAATATTGAAAAAATCGAAAGCCATGCCATAGATAATGCAACTTAGAATGATCATCCACAATCCTTCGGCAGGATTGCCAAAGGCAAACAGGCCAAACCGAAGTACCCATGCCAGCATGGCGAAAAGCATAACTTTTTTAATGCCAAACCGTTTGAGGAAAAATGGAATGGTAAGTATAAAAACAGTTTCAGAAACCTGTGAAATAGACATGATGATGGTGGAATACTTCACCACAAAAGATTCCGGCCCATATAGCGGGTTGCTTTTAAAGTCATCCAAAAATGTATCACCATACATGTTGGTTAACTGAAGTGCAGCACCCAAAAACATGGAGAACACGAAAAACAAAGCCATCCGATACTTGGCGAATAATTTAAATGCATCCAGACCCAGCAGAGAGAAAAAATTGCCTTTTCCGTTTTGAAGATTGCCTGGTTTGCATGCCGGCAGCGTAAATGCGTATAATCCAAGTCCGATGGCAACACTGCCTGCTATCAGAAACTGGTTGGCATTTGCTTTGCTTCCCGTAAGATTGGTAACCCACATAGCGGCAATAAAACCAATGGTCCCCCAAACCCGGATGGGAGGGAAGACTTTAATTACGTCATGGCCGCTTTTGGAAAGTAGGGTGTAGGAAATAGAATTCGACAACGATATGGTGGGCATATAGCAAAACATGGCTGCCAGAATAAGCCAGTAAAGCTCATCAGCTGATTTCAATTCTGGTACCATCCATAGTAAAGTGCCATACGCAATTTGTAATATGCCGTAAAGTTTTTCCGCATTCATCCACCTGTCCGCGATGATTCCGGTAATTGCAGGCATTATAAGCGATGAAATGGCAAGGGTGGAAAAAATAGCTCCGAATTGTTCATTGGAGCCAAGCTTATTGCCAAAAAAATATGTGCCGATGGTGATGAGCCATGCCCCCCAAACAAAGAATTGAAGGAAACTAAGGATGGTAAGTCTGAAGCGGATATCCATGCAGGCGAAAATATCAATTAACCTGCATAAATCAACACGTTATTTCAAAACCATCTGTTCGATGCTGTCAATCAGTGCATGGATAACCTTGATGTGAATTTCCTGGGCACGATCGGCAAATTCGGATTTAGGGGCCCTGATTTCCACATCGCAGCGTGAAGCCATCCCGCCTCCGTCTTTCCCGGTGAGGCCTATGGTTTTCATCCCTGCATTGCGCGCAGTTTCCATGGCAAGGATCACGTTTTGGCTGTTTCCACTGCTGCTTATTCCCAGCAAGATGTCACCGGGCTTTCCCAATGCTTCCACATAGCGGCTGAAGATGTAATCATAACCGTAATCGTTACCCACACAGCTTATATGACTGGGATCGCTGATGGCCATGGCTGCCAGTGCCTTTCTGTTGCCTCGGTAGCGCCCGCTCAGCTCTTCTGCGAAATGCATGGCATCGCAGTGGCTGCCACCATTTCCGCAACTGATGATTTTCCCGCCATTGATGAGGCATTCGGCCATAAGCGCAGCGGCATTTTCTATCTGTTGAATATTATGTTCATTTTCCATGAATGCCCGAAGGGTTTCCGCGGCTTCAATAAAATGCTGTTTTATCCTTTCACTGCTCATGGTTGCGTCTTTTTAAATTCACTTAATCCGTTTTGCAGAAAGACCTTGAATTTTTCCGGATTGTAATCAAAAGTTTCTGCACTGCCAGGATGCTGCAGCAATATTTCATCACCGGTCATCAGCACATACAGTGGCTGGCTGTTGCTGTTAAAGTAACATGCCTGTATTTCTGCATTCTTTTCGCCCAGTGTTTTAATAACCTTACCCGAAAACTTGCCCTTGAATTGCTCCTTCTGGCTCAGTTTTATTTTTTTGTCGTCCACATACAGCGAAACAACCACATAATCGTTTTTGAGGATCTTCAACACTTCCGGATTGCTCCATACTTTTTCCTCCATTTTGCGACAGTTTACGCAGCCATGGCCGGTAAAGTCAATAAACACAGGCTTATTCAAAGACTTGGCACAAGCCAGTGCTTCTTCATAATCAAAATAGCCCTGAATGCCATGCGGTATATGCAGTTCTCCCGAATATTTCGGGGTCTGGCAGCTAACCGCGCCGGCAACGGAATTGCCGTTGGTCGCACTCCCTGTTTCAGAGGCGCCAAGCCTGAAATCCTGCGTATGCATAGGTGGGAGATAGCCCGCCAGTGCCTTTAGGGGAGCCCCCCACATACCCGGAACAAGGTAAACCACAAAAGACCATGTCGTAATTACCAGCATCAGCCTGGTAACAGACCAGTATGGAACATCACTGTCGTGCGAAAACTTGATTTTTCCCATAAGGTAAATTGCCATCAGTGAAAAAATCACAATCCAGAGTGCAAGGTAGATTTCCCTGTCGAGTATACCCCAGTGGTATGTCTGATCGGCGGTGCTGAGAAATTTTAGGGCAAAGGCAAGTTCTACAAAGCCCAGAACCACCTTCACGCTGTTCAGCCAGCCGCCGCTTTTGGGCAGGGTTTTCATGTAGCTCGGGAAAATTACCAGCAGACCGAAAGGCAGGGCAAAAGCCAGAGAAAAGCCCAGCATAGCTACAATGGGCGTGCTGAGGCCTCCTTTTGCACTTTCAACAAGTACGGTTCCTACAATCGGGCCGGTGCATGAAAAAGAAACCAGCGCAATGGTAAGGGCCATGAATACAGGTCCTGCGATGCCGCCTTTGTCCGCTTTTTTGTCAATGGCATTCACCCACGAGGCCGGCAATACCAGTTCAAATGCGCCAAAAAAGCTGGCCGCAAAAACAATGAAAATTACGAAGAAAAACACATTGGGTATCCAGTGTGTACTTAGCCAGTTGGCAGCATCCGGTCCTACCAGTTTGCTGACCAGTGTTCCAATGATTACATATATAAGTATGATAGCCGAGGCAAACACGAAGCCGTCCCGGATGGATTTCTTACGGTCTTCGTTTTTCAGGAAAAAGGCCACCGTCATGGGAATCATGGGGAATACGCAGGGTGTGAGCAAAGCCAGCAGTCCCGATGGAAATGCAAGCCAGAAAACGAGCCCAAGGCCTTGGTTGGCGGTTTCACTTTTGGCATTGCCCACATTTCCGGTGTACGTGAGTTCCTTGCAATTCCCATTTCCTGATTTGTAGGATGCGTGTTCAGCAACTTTCGATGCGGTGGTGTCTGTCGGAGTGTCTATAGTTTTTGCCGTATCCGATGGTACTGTTGGTTCCGGTGTCTCAGAAGAAATTCCTTCAGCCGTTATCGGATTAAGCGCTTCAATTGTTTCATTGATTTGTACACACTGGCTCTCATCACACATTTGCCCGAAGAATGAGCAAGTGATTTTCTGAATGCTACCCGTAACTTTTATTTTTTGTTTGAAAACTGCCTTCCCCGGAAATACCCCTGTATTACACTTGATGTTATCCAGTTCAGCGAGCTCATCTGTTTTCATCTGGTCGCCCACTCCAACACATTTGCCGACCGGTATAAAATGGTCTCCTGTAAAAGTAAGCGTTGCCCTCGTGTAGCCTACATCCTCGGCACAGGTGGTTTTTTCACTGTAAATATGCATGCCGCTTGCCGGTGACATGCTTACTGTAATTTCAACAATATCGCCGGCTTTTACCTTGGCAGCAGAAAATACCATGCTTTTGGCAGAAGGTTTTTTCATCTGCGCAAGAGCAGGCAATGTGGCAATTGTAAATAAAAAGGCTAATCCGAATTTGATTTTCATGAAAGTATTGCAAAAAAACGAAATTTATAGGAGTTATCGTGTATTAAGAGTTATATTATGGTAACAATCAGATGTGAATTGTGTCTTATCCGTTGCATGCGTTATACACTTTTGTGCGAAAAAGAATATTTCAGCATTCCTTCCGTTGTCTATTTTTGAGAGACTTATATTTTTATGTTGCATTGCCGATTCATTCTTTTAGCCTTTGCAGCCTGCGGTTCGCTTGCTGCCCAGAAGATGAGTACCCAGCAATACATTGAAGAATTTAAATATGCTGCCATGCAGGAAATGAAAATTTACGGAATACCTGCATCCGTTACTTTGGCACAGGGAATTTTAGAAAGCGCCAGCGGTAACAGCCAATTGGCAAAAGACTGCAACAACCATTTTGGTATAAAGTGTAGAAAAAACTGGACGGGTAATTTTTGTCTTGCCGATGATGACGCCGCGGACGAGTGTTTTCGGGGGTATCCGAATGCCATGGAAAGCTACCGCGATCACAGCCTCTTCCTGAAAGGGGCTTCGCGCTACGATTTTTTATTCAGCCTTCCTGTAACAGATTACAGGGCCTGGGCACATGGATTGCGACAAGCCGGCTACGCAACAAATCCGGCCTATGGTAATATTATCATTGGTGTAGTTGAGCGTTACCGATTATCGATGTATGACAGCATGATGGTGCTGGGTGCAGACTATGCTTCCCCGGATACGGCCGCAGGACGCTTGATACAAATGCATGGTCTGCCCGCTGTAATTGTGTCAAAAAGCCAAAACCCTGAGGATATCGCTAAACTCTATGATATGGGGGTTTGGCAAATCTATAAGTATAATGATCTGAAGAAAGGTGAAGAGCTCAAACCCGGTGAAATCATTTACCTAAAACCCAAAAAGCGCAAGGCAGATGAGAATTTTCACCTTGTGAAGGAAGGAGAAACACTCAGGGATGTCAGCCAGCAGCATGGGGTTAAGTTGAAACATCTGGACAAATTCAACCATATTATGTCCTCTCAGCCCCTTAAACCGGGTGAAGTGATTTATCTCCGTGAGAAAAGGCGTAAAGATTCTGCCGATGTTGCGGAAGCAGATAAAAAAACGGAATTGTCAACCACAGCGGATACAGGCAGACGGGTTGCACAGGCTCATGGAAATTCCCAGCTTCTCGCAAATCCAGCAGGCAATGTGAACGGTGAATTGGATAAATCCCAAAATACAGTTAATACTTCCACAGCCGGCAATAGCCTGGTTTATCATACGGTGCTGCCGGGCGAGACTGTTTA
>CAYSIK010000004.1:20313-22239 GCA_964431045.1 uncultured Flavobacteriaceae bacterium | reverse complement strand
TGCAAAGATTAGGATAGGGCAGGAGTTGCGCATAAATTCTGCACCGAAGCACCTTCAACACAAATCAAATCAAACACATACCGTTTCTGCGGGTGAAACGCTCTATCAGATTTCCCGACGTTATGCCGTTTCTGTTTCAGATTTGCAAGCCCAAAACAACCTGAAAGGCCCTGAAATAAAGGCGGGGCAGGTTTTGCAAATTCCATAATGCCGTTGATAAGAAAATAGAAAAGTCATATTTCTGTCATAAGCAGAAACTTTTTTTGAAAATTTATGCAACCTTTTGGGGGTAGGGCGTCATTTTTTTAACTATTATTGCAACAACTACAATTAAATATTCATACTATGAAGTTAACAATTACCAAAATCACCAGAGCGCTAAGCCTTATGGGCATTGGCTTTCTGGCCATGATGCCGGGTGGTTCCAAGGGGCAAATTTGCTCTGCGACCAACTCCTGGGGTTGTGGGCACAATTACGGCGGCAACATTACCGAAGTAAAAATCAGCAACAGTTCAGGTTCACTCGCGAGCTACAGTGGTCTCGGATGTTCTTCCACCGCTGCTACAAACAACGTACTGGTGAATTCCGGCAGTCCTATCGATCTTACTGCCTCTGAGAGCATCACTTTTGAAATTACCGGTAATACCGATGCCTATGGCTGGGGCTGGGGTTCCAAAATTGGTGTTTGGCTGGATTTTGACCGCAACAACAGCTTTTCTGCTGCTGAGTGCATTTCAACCGCCCAATCAGGTCCTTTTGCCAATGTAGGTAACACTCCTGTTAAGGCCACCATCAAAATGCCTTGCTGGTCTGCTACAGGCGCAAGCACACTGCGTTTCCGCGGTTCCTCATCAGTTTACACCCCGCCTTCTGCGGCTCAGGGTTGCGGAAGCATGAATACCTACGGTAACATCATTGACGTAGCCGTAAACTTAAAAGTAGGTGCACCTCCCGTGGCAAACTTCATCGTACCAACCGGTCCGAATTATGAAAACACCGCTGTGAAGTTTAACGCTACAAACCCCAATTCGGGTTACACCTACAACTGGACATTCTCAGGTCCCAATGTTACAGTGCTTGCAGCAACAGGTTCTGTTGGTAGGGCACAATGGGCACCGCCTACGCCTCCGGCAACTTTCGATGTAAAAATGGTGGTTGCATATTGTAGTCAGAAAGATTCTATTTCCAAATCGGTCACGATTGTGAGGCCTGTGAACGTTCCTCAGGCAGACTTTATTGCCAAGGCCAACCAGGTTGAAATTTACTACAATGCTGAAATGCTCGATCTTTCTACCAATGGTGCTTACAAGTGGAACTGGGAAGCCAAGGCTCCTTCAGGCGCCGTATATACAAGCACTGTGCAAAATGCCCAGTTCTTCATGGACGAAATTGGTAAATGGGATTTCTGCCTGACTGCAGAAAACAGCATTGGAGCTTCAACCAAAAATTGCAAAACACAATACGTAGAATGTACTCCCCCCTCAGAATTCTATATGGGTATCACTACCCTGGGTGAAAACAAGAAGGGTACTTTATATGACCACGCAGGTCCAGGTGCACCTTACGGAACCAATCGTAAAACCAGCATTGATTATTTCAAAATTCTTCCCTGCGGTGCAAAAGAAATTCGTTTGAAGTTCAAGCAAATCAAACTTGCTGATGTGAACGATCGTCTCCGCATTTATGACGCTGGTCAGGCCGATGCCACCAAAGAATTGACGCCTGCCGCAGGTATCAACGGTACCAACCAGGCTACCTATCGCAATACTACCTTCACTGCCAAGAGCGGTGCTATGTACATCACTTTTGAATCCAACGCTTCAGGTCAGGACTCTGGCTTCATCGCAACCTGGGATTCTGATCTTGCTCCACCTCTTAAGCCCAATCCTTCGTGGTCAACGCTTTATAACCCTGCAGCAATTGGT
>CAYSIK010000004.1:12630-20303 GCA_964431045.1 uncultured Flavobacteriaceae bacterium | reverse complement strand
ACTCAGGTTGAGTTCAAAAATACTTCTTCCAACGTACAGGGTGCTCCTGTATGGGAGTGGTCAGTAGACGGAAATCCTGAGGGTTTCTCAGAAACCTTTACCCGCGTATTCACAGCTGACGGTACTTACACTGTTTGTCTTGCAGCTACCACCTGCTCTGGTTCAGATACTTTCTGCAAAACCATCGATATCGTTACCCCATCCAAGCCCGGCACTCTTGATTTCACTGCAAGCAATGTTCGTCCGGATGCAGGTAAAACAGTTGACTTTACCATTACATCTGACTATGCTACCAATTTTGATTGGAATATCTTCCCAACAACTTACACTGTTGTGTCAGGTGCTTTGAACGGTACCAGCAAAAAACTGTCTCTGCGCTTTGATCAGGGCGGTTGCTACACTTTCACCCTGAAAGGCTGGAACTCTGCTGAGAATCCTGCCGGTTCTACCGAGAAGAAAGTAATTAAGAACAAGTATGTATGTGCGCTGAATTATTGCATTCCTTTGGTTGACCTTATCAGCTCTGATATCGGAATCAATCAGGTAACACTTTCAAAAGGTACTTCGGTTCTTATTGATAATCTGTCTACCAGTGGCGTAACAGCTTACTCTGATTTTTCAACTACCAAGCAGGCTACCCTGACCTTCGGTGCTTCTTACAAACTGGATGTAGCCCGTTTGACCAACAGCAACAGCCTGAACTACAAAGCATGGATTGACTTCAACGTTGATGGTGACTTCAACGATGCAGGCGAAGAAGTTATGAGCACAGGTATGATCAGTGGTTTGACTGCTACTGCTACCTTTACTGTTCCTAACAAGAGTGCCAGCTTCGAAGGCAAAACCCGTCTGCGTGTAGCCAGCAGCTATGGTAACTTCAGCAATGTTCCTTGCGGTGTTAACACTGTAGGTGAATACGAAGATTACGGTATTACCCTTGCCAACGATGGTTCAGCTCCTGTAATTACCCTCGTAGGTAAAGATACTTTGTATGTAGAGCGTACCGGCACTGCCAGCGGATGCTGGGCTGAAGTTGCCAAAACAACTTACTCTGCCAACGATCCCACAGAAGGTGATATGACTTCTAAAGTTGTTTTGACTTCTGACCTTGATTGTACCATCCCCGGTATCTACAGCATTGAATTCAACGTGTCTGATGCATCCGGTAACGCTGCAGCTACCAAGCGCCGTACCGTATATGTTGTACTTGACAGAACTGCTCCTACCCTTACCTTGAATGGTAACGCAGTTGAAACTGTTGAACAGTGTGGAACCTACAACGAGGCCGGTGCCATCGCTACCGATGCTGTTGACGGAAACCTGACTACTGCCATTATCGTAACAGGTTCTGTAAACACTTCTAAAGTAGGTGACTATACCCTTACTTACACTGTAAGCGACGCTCAGGGTAACACTTCAGTTAAGACCCGTACCGTTCAGGTTCGTGATACCAAGAAGCCCGGTATCTACTCTGTAGGTAGCCGCATCGTGAACAATACCATTGTTAAAGTTCAGATTAACAGCGTATTTGTAGATAACATCTATGCTCAGGATGATTGCAACGGTGCTATCAATATCACCAAGACTCCAGGATTTAACGGTCCTGTAAATACCGCCATCCGTGCTACTTATCCTGTAATCTACACAGCTGTAGATCCTAACGGAAACAATGCTGATGAAAACGGATATGTAATCAACTACCAGGTTGATGATTACATCGCTCCTGTTGTTGCCCTCAATACCGAGTCTAACATCATCCATGATGTAAACACTCCTTATGTATCGCGTGATGTAACCGTAAGCGATAACTTCTATCCTTTAAACAAAGTAAGCGTAGTTAAGACTGGTTCAGTAGATCCTTATACCCTGGGTACTTACACTGAGTCTTACACTGCTACCGATGAGAGCGGCAACAGCACTACTGCAGTTCGTACTGTAAATGTTGTAGACCGTGTGGCTCCTCAGATTCTTGCTCCTGCCATGAACGTATGTGTAGGTACTCCTTTCTGGGCCATGAGTGGTCTGGTTATCAGCGACAACTACTACTCGCCTGCCACCCTGGCTCCGCTGGTATCAGTGCTGAACCACAACATCAACATCTGGGAAGCCGGTGTTTACTATATCAACTATACCTTGACTGACCCCAGCGGTAACAAGGCTATGATGGTAACCCGCCCTGTGTTTGTAAACTATCCTCCCAACTGTCAGAACACTTATCTGAGCACTGCTAACATTAGCCTTGACGAAGCAGTAAGCGTGTTCCCTAACCCCAACAGTGGTAAGGTAACCCTTAGCTACATGCTCCAGAACAGCAAGCCTGTATCTGTAGAAGTGTACAACGTATCCGGCAGCAAAGTAGCTTCGTTCAGCAACCTGAAATCAGGTCTCGGTCACACCGAAATCAACCTGGCTCAGTTTGGCAACGGAGTTTACATGATCCGCCTGAGCAATGACGGTCAGACCACTACCAAGCGTGTAGTAGTTAGAAACTAATTGTAATTGAACTTCAAGAAAAAGCCCGGCCATGTGCCGGGCTTTTTTTATGGAGATTTCACATTAGTTTTATTTGTTTTTTCATAATTATTGTTAAACTTGAATATAATTCAACTATGAAAACAAATTTACTTCGTCGTATTCTAATTCTCCTGACCTTTTACGTGTTGCACCATCAGGAAGTTAGTGCGCAATGTTCTGCCAATGCTTCGTGGGGATGTGGTTCAGGTTCCTGGACCAATTATGGTGGTGATCTTCAGTCAATAGTAGTGAAAGATGCCGCAGGTGGAACTCTTGCCAGTTATTCCGGCTTGGGATGTGCTTCTACCAACAGAACCTTAAATACAGGTAAGCCTATAGATTTGGTAGCCGGGCAGCAAATTACCATAGAAGTAGCCAATAGTGGAGGTAGCTGGAATACGGGAGTGGGCGTTTGGTTAGATCAAAATTATGACGGATCATTTTCTAGCGCTGAATGTATTGTAAATCCTACAGGTTCTTTATACATAACTTCAAATACACCTACATCACCTACAAGGGTAACCATAACATTGCCCTGCTGGACCGGAAGTGGTAAGGGATATTTGCGTTTCCGGAGTTTATCCCATTATTCCTATAACCTGAATACAAGCTCTGGTTGCGGTTCCGTTACCGGTTATGGATCAATAAATGATCTTGAGGTAAACTTAAAGCGATTACCGGATCCTGTTGCAGATTTTACGGTTCCACGTGGTCCTAATTATGAACGTACCATCATAAAATTTCCGGCCTCAAACCAAAGTCCGGCATACACATACAATTGGACTTTTACAGGGCCCAATGTGGCAGTGGTTAGTAATAATTCATCCATTGGCCAGGCAAAATGGTCGCCGGTATCTCCTCCCAGCACGCACGATGTGACCATGACGGTTTCCTATTGTGGTGTTTCGGCTACAAGAACCAAGCAGGTTACCATTGAGCAGCCAAAAGCCCCTCCGGTGGCGGATTTTATAGCCAAAAAGAACAGTGTAGAAATTTTCAATAACGCCGAATTGGTTGATTTATCAACCAATGGACCCTACAGCTGGGTTTGGGAAGCCGTTTCTCCCGGGGGGAATTTATATACTTCCAGTCAGCAAAATCCCTTGTTTTTTCTGGATGAAGTGGGCAAATGGAATTTTTGTTTAACCTCCCAAAATAGCCTTGGGGTTTCATCCAAAATTTGTAAAAATCAGTATGTGGATTGCACACCGCCTACTGAATATTATATGGGGCCTCAAACGGTAGGTGAAAGTTCTTTAGGAATGTTGTATGACCATGCAGGTCCATCGGCCAACTATGGTAACAACCGAAAAAACAGCATTGATTATTTCTTGATTAAACCCTGTGATGCCAAAGAAATAAGACTCAAATTCAAGAGTCTCCGCTTTTGTGACAATGGCGATATACTCAGAATTTATGATTCGCCGTTTGCGGATCCCACCAAAGAATTATCACCGGCAAGTGGAATCAATGGGAGCAACTGGAATTTTTACAGGACCCAAACCTTTAAGGCTTATAGTGGCAGAATGTATTTGACATTTGAAAGTAATTCATCATGCACGGATTCCGGATTTATAGCAGTATGGGAATCAGACCGGGCCAAGCCTACCCCAACCGTTGCATCTTTCACTACCAAATACGATACCATTGCAGAGGGAGTTAACCTTGCCATGATTAACAAGACCATTATTACCGGCACACCTAACTGGTCATGGCGTGTAAATAATACGGAAGAATCTACATCCAAGGATTTTTCAAGAATATTTACTTCATCAGGTGTTCAGAAAGTGTGTCTGGCTGCCGGTAACTGCAGCAGTTCAGATACCTTCTGTAAAAATATAAGGGTGGTCCCACCATCATCTTCGATGGCAAAACTGGATTTTGTGACAGATAAGGTTCGGGTAGTCCCTAATGAAACGGTAACACTAACCGCTGAAACCAACTTTGCAGATAATCTGGAGTGGAAAATAATCCCCAATGCATATTCTGTGGTTACAGGAAATCTGACCGGCAACAGTTCTGTTGTACAGTTGAAATTCACTGCAGGTGGCTGTTATAATGTAGAACTTAAAGGATATAACAGCCTGCTGGGGTTTGGCACAGCAAAGACAGTACTTAAAAAAGAGATTGTTTGTGCCGTTGATTACTGTACCCCTGTTGTGGATTTGACCAATTCAGATGTAGGTATCAATAGTGTTGAACTGTTGGAGCAGGATACGCACCGCATCAACAAAATCAGCGGCAGTGGCTTGGCCTACAGTAACTTTATCAGCTCTGACAAGGCAACCCTGAATTTTGGTGCCAGTTATAAAGTGAAGGTTGGCAGGTTTACCAATGTGAACCCTGTAAACTATAAAGTATGGATTGATTTCAATATCGACGGTGATTTTGAAGATGCCGGCGAAACAGTGCTCTCTTCCGGCAGAATCAGTGGATTTTCCGACAGTGCCACGTTTCGTGTACCTCCCTTTGCCAAAGCATTTGAGGGCAGTACCCGTATGCGTGTGGGTGCTAGCTATGGTTCACTGGATAACTACCCATGTGGTTTAAATGTGGTAGGTGAATTCGAGGATTACGGAATTACACTGGTAAGAGATAATTCGCAGCCTGAGATTACCCTTTTGGGTGGAGATACCATCTACGTAGAGAAGATTGGTACTTCGGGCGGATGCTGGTCTGAGATTAAAAAGACAACGTATCTGGGAGAAGATGGTCATGAGGGCGATTTAACAGATAGTGTAAAAATTTCAGGAACAATCAATTGCAGTTTGGCCGGTACCTATAAACTGGAGTTTAATCTCACCGATGCCTCCGGTAATCAGGCCGATAAAAAGTCCCGCCTGATAATTGTTGAAAATGACCTTACCCGTCCTGCCATCACCCTGCGAGGCAAATCTCTTGAAAATGTTGAGCAATGCGGAACTTTCTATGACTCAATGGCTACTGCCTTTGATAAGACTGATGGTAATCTCACAGATTCAATCAAGGTAACGGGTTCCGTAAACACCAATGTGATTGGCGATTACATCCTTACCTACACAGTGAAGGATAAGGCAGGGTTAACTGCTACCGTAAAAAGAACCGTAAAAGTTCGTGATACCAAAGGACCCGGAATTTACATAGGAGGCAGCAGAATCATTGATAACCAAGTTGTGCAGGTTCAGATTGGTTCTAATTTTACCGATTATGTGTATGCGGAGGATGAATGCAATGGCTATACAGAAATCCGTAAAATGCCGGGCGCTAAAGGCAATGTAAACTCTACCGCCAAAGGCACATATCCGATTCGTTATTTTGCCACGGATATCAATGGAAATGTATCACCCGAAAACGGTTATACCTTACAGTATAAAGTGGATGATTTTGTGGCTCCGGAGATTGAGTTGAATACGCATGATACCATATACCATGACGTGAAAACCGATTATGTTTCCCGCACAGTTACCATTAGGGAGAATTATTCTTCACCTCTGATGGTAAAAACCACCAGGAGCAGCAATGTGAATGAAAATCAGCTGGGTGAGTATCAGGAGGTGTTTACTGCCGAAGACGAGAGTGGCAATAAAGCCATCAAAACCCGCGTGGTAAGGGTGGTAGATCGTATTGCCCCCGATTTACTGGGTGGTACAATCAATACCTGCGTTGGCGAGCCGTTCTGGGCATTGAGTGGTCTGCATATCAGCGACAACTACTATGATTCGGCAACATTGCTTCCCAGGGTAAAGGTTGTAAGCCACAACGTGAATATTTGGGTGAAGGGCGTCTATTTTATCAACTATATGCTTACAGACCCCAGCGGGAATTCAGCAAAGATGATTAGCCGCGATGTACATGTATTGCCGCAGGGTGAATGTTACAGCACCTATTCAGGACTTCAGAATATGGGTGAAGAAGGAATCAAAGTGTATCCGAATCCAACTTCAGGAAGAGTGGTGATTGATGCCGGTAGCCTAAAAACAGGTATTGAATCTGTGGAGGTTTGGGACAACAGCGGAAGAATGTTGTACCGAACCGTGCCTGCAGGTGATGTGATTACATTGCATCTGGAGAGCTATGCTGCAGGTCTTTACACCCTCAAGCTGAAGAGCCGGAATCACACTTGGATAAGGCCTGTGATTTTGAACAAGTAAACGACTGATTTAACCCTAACAAAAAACCCGACATTTAAGTCGGGCTTTTTGTTTAAATACTTTTCTTAGGGTCGTATAAGATAATGTGAGGTGTTGCCTGTGTTTTGCTCTAAAATCACTTCTTTTTGGTTCAGAACGGCATTTTTTGACCCTTCGGTTGCGTTGTAAATGGTTATAAGTTCCAATGATTCTGAAATCTTTGTGCTGAGCCCCAGTTTGTCGAGGTCGGCAATGAGGTTATCCATTTTATTTTCTTTGTTGTCTGCTACAAAACTGAAGCTGATGGCGGAGTTTTGTATGATGTTGCAACGCACTTTGTGCTGAGCGAGCAGGCGAAAAATATGTTCCAGATTCTGTTCCACGATAAAGGTAAAATCCCTGGTTTTTAATTCGGCCAGAACCTGATTGCTTTTGAAGATATAACAAGGTACAGCCAGCGCCGCACTGTTGTTGCTGACCTTTGTGCCGTCTTCCTTGGTATTGATGAAAGATTTTACCAGCAGCGGTATGTTTTTGGCCATAAGTGGCTGTATGGTTTTTGGGTGAATCACCGAAGCCCCGTAATAAGCCAATTCTATGGCATCGGAGTATCCGAGGTGGGAGATGAGGGTTGCTTCCGGCATCTTCTTGGGGTCGGCATTCATGACGCCTGCCACATCTTTCCAGATGGTCACGGATTCAGCACCCAGGCAATAGGCAAAAATGGCTGCCGAATAATCACTGCCTTCTCGCCCCAGGGTGGTGGTTTCATTCAGTGGACCACGTCCAATAAATCCCTGGGTTATTACAAGGTGTCTTTCCGCGAGGGGCTTTAGTTTCCGGGAGATAATTTTTTCTGTTTCATTCCACTGAATACGTGCATCCCTGTAACGATCATCCGTGAGAATGAAATTTCGGCTGTCTATCCACTGATTTTTGATTCCGGAACTTAGCAGATAATGGCTTACAATTTTGGTACTGATGAGTTCACCAAAAGCCACAATCTGATCATAAACAAAATCATATTCTTCAGGCTGTACGGGTGTTTCA
>CAYSIK010000004.1:0-12620 GCA_964431045.1 uncultured Flavobacteriaceae bacterium | reverse complement strand
CAACCAGGCATTCAAGTTCCAGAAACAGGTTTTCAATGTCATTGACCATTGCCGTTGCATTGGCTGTTCCCAGATTGTTTATGATTCCATAGTGATATTCCTTCAGTTCCCCGATAAGCGCAGTGGTTTCACCGGTTTGGTGTATGCACGCGTTCACAATCTTTTCCAGGTGATTGGTGCTTTTTCCCATTGCACTAATTACCACCAGTAAATGGTTTTGATGATGCTCCGTAAGGATACGGGCTACATTTTTAACACCTTCTGCATCTTTTACCGATGCGCCGCCAAATTTGAATATTTTCATTTTATTTGGGAAAGACGAACTGCCTGTTGTTTTTTTGCAAAGTTAATTCTCAAACTACCCCAAACACTAAATAAATTTATGGCATTAAAAGGATTGGTTACGCTGGAACAATTTATTGTAGATCAGCAGTCTTTGTATAAAAACGCTACAGGCGCTTTCAGCAAAATGTTCAGGGCACTGGAACTCGGTGCCAAAATGGTAAATCGTGACGTTAGAAAGGCCGGTCTGGTGGATATTCTCGGCGATATGGGTTCCATGAATGTGCAGGGTGAATATCAAAAAAAGCTCGATGTGGTGGCTGATACCACTTTCATTGAGGTATTAAGCCGATGCGGTGAAGTGTGTGCGGTCATCAGCGAGGAGCAGGATCATGCTATCTTTATTGAAGGTTGTGAAAACAAAGAATATTATGTGGCCATAGATCCGTTGGACGGCAGTACCAATATTGATGTAAATGCCAGCATTGGCACCATATTTTCTATTTATAGAAGAAAAGACTGCAGCAGTGCACCCATTACAGAAGATTGTTTACAGCGGGGTTCTGAACAGGTGGCAGCGGGATATTTTCTGTACGGAACCAGTACCATGCTCATTTACACCACTGGAAATGGGGTAAACGGATTTACACTGGATGATTCTTTGCAGGAATTTTGTTTGTCGCATGAAAATATTCGGATTCCCCAAGGCGGTGCGATATTCTCATTAAATGAGGGCAATACTTCCGATTTTCCGGAAGGCGTAAAGCAATATGTAGCATGGTGTAAAGAGAAAGACAAGGCCACAGGCCGACCCTACGGAGCACGTTACATCGGCAGTCTGATTGCAGATGTTCACAGAAATTTGCTTCGCGGGGGTATTTTTATTTACCCCGGAACAGAAAAGAAACCCAACGGCAAGCTCCGTTTGATCTATGAATGCAATACCATGGCATTTATCGTAGAACAGGCAGGTGGAATGGCGCATTCGGGAAAAGAGCGTATCCTTGATATTTTGCCAACGGATTTACATCAGCGCTCCCCATTGTTTATCGGAAGCACTGAAATGGTAAATCAGGCGCTCGAATACTTACACAGATTTTCCTGATCAGGCATCCAGAACATCCAGCATAACCTTGAAAGTGCGCACATCCTTTCCCGGGAATACTGCTTCGCACATATAGGCAATCAGGGTTTCTGCCACCTTTCGGCGGACGTGCCGCTCTGCCACAGGGCTTTGCTGGTTAATCAGCCTCTTCAGTATGTTTTGTGTTTCCTCATCGTGGATGCGGTTGGTGAGGCCGGAAGCTATAACTTCAGCATTGCCGGAAAGTCCATGCCCTGCCGCTTCACATAATTTGAGTATGAACCGTTGTAAAAACCACAAATCGTTATTGCCCTGACGGAAAAGTCTTGAGAAGTCTGTTTTTACGGCCAAAAAAAGGTTCTCATCCGGCATGGAATCAGGGAGTGTGTTTCGGATGAGTTCTGCGCAAATCAGCGCGGTGTTTCCGGCCAGAAAATCTTCAGTCATGTAAGGTTCAACAGCTTTTACCTCTTTGGTTCTAAGGAGGCTTTGCTTTTCAGTAAAATAAAAGACCATTTCCAAAAAAGTGCCCGGTCTCAACAGTGCACTTTTGCCTTTTTTCCCCTGAACTCCGGAAAACATGAAGGACAGTATGCCATGGGATTGCGTAAATAAATGGGCTACAGCAGAATTCTCACCATAAGGTATTTTTTTTAGAACCAGGGCTTCTGTTTTTACCAGCATTAGTCATTCCAGTCGGCAACAAACAGGTTTGTAGCTCTGCCGCCACCGTTGTTTCTGTTAGACGAAAATACCAATTGTTTTCCATTGGGGGAAAACATTGGGAAGGAGTTGAATATGCTTTCCGTAGTTATCTGCTCAAGATTATTTCCGTCTTCATCAATCATGTAAAGCTGGAAGTCATACCCGCGCGAACTTTTATGGTTGCTTGAGAAAATGATATTTTTATTATTGGGGTGGTAAAAGGGGGCCCAGTTTGCCTTTCCCAGAGAAGTAACCTTTTTTAGATTGGTGCCATCTGCGTTGATGGTGTAAATTTCCATATGAGTAGGCTCCACCAGATCTTTCACCAGCAAATCTTTATATTTCTTGATTTCCTCTTCTGTAGTAGGTCTGCTGCTTCTGAACACAATCTTTTTACTGTCAGGACTGAAAAATGCGCCGCCGTCATAGCCAAGACCGGAGGTTAATTGCTTTGGGTTTTTACCGTCAATGTCCATAATCCACAGCTCGAGGTCTCCGCTGCGCGTGCTGGTAAAAACGATTTTTTTACCGTCAGGGGATACGGTGGCTTCAGCATCATAGCCGGGTTCATGGGTAAGTCTGCCGGTAATATTTCCTTTCAGGTCAGAAACAAAAATGTCGTATCCCTTGTACAAAGGCCATGCATAAGTGCCTTTGGTTTCGGGTGGTGGCGGGCAAGCCTTATGGTCCAGGTGTGTGCTGGCAAATAAGATATGCTTGTTGTCGGGCATGTAGTAGGAACAGGTGGTTCTGCCTTCACCGGTTGAGATTAAGTTGGGAATATACCCCGAGTCGCCGAAACGCGTGAGTCTCGAAGTGAAAATCTGATCGCATTGTAAGTCCCATGCCGGGTTGTTGCTCTGAAAGGTCAGTGATTTTCCATCAAAACTCCAGTAAGCTTCCGCGTTGTCTCCGCCAAAAGTTAGCTGTCTTATGTTTTTAAGGTGTTTTTCATCTTTACCTGGCAGAAGAACCGTTGTTTTTTTAGGGGCAGCACAACCCATTAAAAAAACAGCAAATGACAATAAAATTCTGTTAAAAAACATTACGTGGTTTAAAGGGCTGCAAATTTACGTTTTTTAGCAGCGTTGTTTGCAATGGGAGGGTCTTTATTTTAGCAATTCCCAGGCAATTTTGGGATATCCTTTTTCGCCTTTGTCGTTGTAGAAATCAACAAAGCGCATTTTAAAATAATTTCCTTTGGCATCCAGAATGATGAATATTTTTTTCTGATTGACGGTATATTTATTGGCTGTCAGACTCCATGTTTTCCAGTCGTAACCAATTTCATTCAGAAAATTACTAAAAACCAGTGCTTTTGCGTAGGAGAGGTTGATTTCGTTAAAGTCTATCACATTATTCAGCTCTATAACCTTAACTTTATTGGGATTGGTGAGTACTCCGCGCAAAATATAGGGCATGGTAGTTCCCAATGATTCTTCTGTTACCGTTTGCTTGTAAGTAGTAATTACCATATCCCAGTTGTCGCGGGTAAATGGTTCATTAAAAACTTCCTGCTCAGTTGAAAAGCTATAGTAGGCATAGTTATAATCGTTTTTGGCGTTTATGTATACATCGTGGGGAACCGTATCTGTAAGCAGCCCCCATTGAAAGTGATAGGCTGCGCCTTCGCGTCCAATCATTTTCAACTTGATGAATTTTTTTGCGCCCAGTGAATCAGCACCTCTGTTTATGATATACAATCTGTCTTTTGGCTTTGCTTTTCCCATTTGATAGCTTTCCCACCATCCTGAAAATGAGAGAGAATCGGGATGCCCGTTGGGGTTGTCAAAGGTCCATTCGTGTTTGCTGACATCTATGAAACGTACATCCCTGAATTGGGTGCTTTCCATAAATGTTGCTGTGTATGCACTGTGCTTACCACAGTTGATGATGATATTGTTTTTCTCACTGAGCGAAAATCCAATATCCCATAATCCAAAGGCATTTGAGGCAGTTTTTTGGGTTGAAAACTCGAACCATAACTGATTTTCATAGTTTTCACCCATGGCAAATGTGGCGGACTGTGTGCCCACGGGCACATCCGGTGCCGTATACAGGCCTTCCTCTTTCTCACAGCCTGCAATGCCGGTTAGTACTGTCAGCAAGACTATCCACAAACCATATATTCTAAATTGCCTCATTTGATATCGTAGCTAAAGCGTAAAAATAACGTTCTTCCGGGTGTAATGTTCACATTCATTCCCTGTTCTGAGTGCGGTGTGAGATTTCGTCTTGTGGAAGCCAATGTCGTAACCCCCAGAATGTTCTTTACCCCGCATGAAACATGCAGGCCTGCTTTCGGGAAAGCTTTCTGTGCTGTCAGGTCCATCAGATAAAAACCTGCAGTTCGGTATCGGTCGTTGTTTTCCATGTAGCCGACGGTAGGGCTGGTATATCTGCTGAAAAGCGATACGGAAGCTTTGCTTGATGGAAACTTACGTGTAAGGTTTAAGGCAAATTGTCCGTTCAGGTAAGCACTTTGGTTGACAGAGTCTGCCTGCTCAAGAAGATCATAGACTGTTAATAGGGTACCGGACATTTGCATAGTGAAGTTCCGGTTATGAAATTCAAAGTTTGTAGATAGGCCCTGAGAGCGGAATCTTCCAATATTAATGTAGGTGTAATAATTGGTGTTAAGGTCAATCAATGCCAGGTTGATTTTATTTCTGATGATATTGTTGAACAATGAAAAACTAAAGATAGCACCTGAAGTGGTTGAGAAAGGGTGTCTGTAATCAAATGATAGAATAAAATTATCAGATACTTCTGCTTTTAAACTGTCATTCCCGTGCACATTGTGGCTCATATCCACAAAATAAAAATTAAGCTCTTTGAGTGATGGTGCTCTGAATCCCTTTGCATAGCTGCCTCTGAATGAGAGGTGTTTTGATAAATTATATTTCACCTGCAGTGAGGGAATCAAGGGTGCCATTTTTATCCGGTTTCCAAAAACAGAAGAAATAATTGGATTGCCAAAACGTGAGTTGTGCAATACCCGCAATGAAGGCCTGATTTGCCATTCTTTGTTGGGCGCATATTCCATAGCCCCAAAGATGGCGAAATCGGTTATACCGGGTAATTCAGCGGGAATTCTTTTGCCGTTGGCAGACTCGCGCATAAAATCATATCCAAGTGTCCATGAAGCGGCATTTGCAGGGTTTCTGTGTGTGTAAACTCCACGGGAATTAAACATGGTAAAAATGGATGTGTCCTGATCTTCGGGTCTGTATGGTGTTTCAGAACCGGTTACCAGATTGCGTTTGATTGTGTTTTTTGATCGGGTAAAATAATTGTATGCATTTTGCCATTCGAAACGACTGAAAGGGTCTATTTTAAAAACAGAATGAATGGTGTTGTCCAATCGGGTGGTGGCGTAAATTGAATTATATCCGGTTACATTGGCCAGGCTAATTTCTGCATCACTCCTGTCTGTGAGCTTTTCCTGGAAAATGGAGGATGTGATTCGGTGGTTGCTGTTTTTGGTGTTGAGGAACAAGGATGCGTCGGCAAATTGTTTTGTTTTGGGCTTCCAGTCATAACTTCTGCTTTGCGGATCAAAATCCCTTCCGGCAAAAAAGTATCTGCCTGCATTCATTGTAAAAGGCATTCTTTTGTGGAACTTCCCGGTAACATTAACATCGTAGTTGTAGTTGCTCATAGCCGCCATATAGTCGTGGAAAACATTGAGCCTAGTATTGAAACGCTGGTTGCCCGGGTTTTTGGTGATGATATTGATTACGCCACCCAATGCATCGGTTCCGTATACCACACTCATAGGGCCTTCTATTATTTCCACACGTTCCACATTGCTGAGAACAATTTGTCCAAGATCAACGTTCCCATTAATTCTTCCGATTACGGGAATTCCATTTATCAGAATTTTAATATCCTGGCCTCCAATTCCCTGCATGATGGCATTGCTGCCCATTACAGCATCCTGTCCTACCTGTATGTTGGCTTCATTGAGCAATAGTTCACCAAGGTTTTGTGCCCCCATTTGGAGGATTTTTTCTCTGGGAATGACACGTATGAGATAAGGGTTGTCAGCAATGGCTCTTGGGCCCGTAGCACCTGTAATGGTTACCGGATTGATATCCATGTTTTTGTGTTTGAGTACCACTACAATATTCCGGTCTAAAGCGGAATAGGTTTCTTCAAAATCCGAAAGCGAGTCATTGGGTGCAAGGACCACAAGTTTAAAAGCGCTGCTGTTGTCGAGTATGAAAAGACCCTCAGCATTGGTTTTTCCCATTACGAGTGACGACTGGGGCCTGAAATCGGCAAGTAAATCCACACCGGCCAGGGGTTTTTCATCTTCGTTTTCCACCCGAATGGTTCGCATTTGGGCACTAATATGGACTCCGCCGGCCAGCAGGCTCAAAAAGAAAATTATGAGTTTCTTGCTGTACAATCCTTATTCAATCACAAGTTTTTGTGTCATCACCTCGCTGCCCGACCGAATTTGCATTAGGTATACACCGGCAGGAATCTGTTCAACAGAGATGGAGTACGCATTCCACGCTGCCTGGGCATTAAGGGGTTGCGAAATCAGGGTTTTTCCATCCAAGGATTTAACCTGCAACTCGCAGTTTTTAGCCTTAGGCAGATCCAGGCTTACAAAGAAGCTTTTGGATGCAGGATTTGGGAAAACCTTAACCGTGCCAAAAAACTTATTCTTAACGGATAAGCTGTTGCGCACCTGCATGCGGCTGAATCTGATTTTTCCGGAGGAAGATCCTGTGAAACCGGTCATGTGAATCAGCCAGTAAGAGGTGTCACTGCTGCGAACTCGCTCAACAAGGTAACTCATGGTATCGCTGAGTGACCACGTTCCACTGAAAGTTTTCCAGCCTGAACCGATACCTGTGAGGTCATTCTTGAATGATTTTGTATAGTCTCCTACAAGCCAATTGCTATCTGCATTGAGTGTGTTAAAAGCCTTGCCAAAAACCTTGGCTGTGCGAGTGCCACGCTTGCTTTCAATGCCCATTACAGGATACATTTCGTAAGCACCGGTCCCAGGGTTTAAACTAAGTTCAAAATACCGGTTGAATGATACGTCCCAGTTATCTGACAAAGGCTCTCTATCCGGCTTGCTGCTGCCTGTAAATCTGTAGTACTTATACATTTTTCCTGTTGCAGATGACTGAAAAATGGTATCAGTTTTTTCGCCTGTGCCGTCCAGAAAGGAATATTTGAAAATGAGGTCTCCGTTGGCTTTTTGAATTATCGGCCAGAATTTCAGAAATTTGGAATAGGTGCCGGGTGCCATACCTGCCCATGCAAGCAGGTAAAGGGAATCGCCGGTTACCTCTTTTGAATTGACGTCGTAGGTGCCCCATCCGAATTTCCACTTCGACATATTATTGAAGAGGTTGAAAGCACCTTTGTTGTGGTCATTAATGTCATTCCACAAAGGTTTCCATGCGCTCCAACCGCTGGTGTCAAATGACGACCAGGCATCGGTTTTCCCTTTGGGATATTGGAAAACACGCAATCCGCTCATGTGGTTGGCACGAATGCAGTTGTCCCTGCTTACAGAAGTGTGGGCAATGTCCCAGTTGTTAACGGGTGTTGTTGCTTTAGCACCTGTTTTTATGTCATAGTATACCTGACCTGCATAGCTTGGACCCATGATGGCTGAGTCATTAAGAATTGTCTGTGCGAAAGCATTGCCTGCAGTGACGGCATAAAGCAACGATAAAATGCGAAGGATGTGTTTCATCTGAAATTAATATTAAGATTGGCATGCAAAGGTACTTCATTATCAAATGATACTATTGCATTTGGCACTCCCGGATTGTCATTTTTAAGTAATGAATTTTCAGGGTTATTTTCCTCATTCGAAGAACTTTGCACAGGCCAATGTGTTGTAACTTTGCACACTCGTAACAGCATAAATAGATTTTGGCAAAAATCAGCATCAATATTAAGTCAGGTACCCTCGAAAAGGAAGGTTTGGTGGTAGGTATAGATTTAGGCACCACCAACAGCCTGGTGGCAATGATAAATCCTGAAACGGGTAAGCCTGAGGTTCTTGGTAAGGAGGGAGAATTGCTGGTGCCTTCGGTTGTTCACATCACGCATGACGGCGTTCCCGTAGTAGGCAATATTGCACGGCAGGCACTGGTCACTCATCCTGAGAGTACGATATTTTCGGTAAAACGTCTGTTGGGCAGAAGCTATAAAGACATTGAGTCACACGCACCTTACTATACCTACCGAATTCTGGATGAGGCAGATGAAAAGCTGGTTCGCATTGAGGTAAATGGAAAGTATTTAACCCCCATTGAACTGAGTGCTGAAATTCTTGCGGAATTAAAACGAAAAGCAGAAGTATTTACCGGAAAAAAGGTTGACCGTGCGGTTATCACCGTGCCTGCCTATTTCAACGATAGTCAGCGTCAGGCTACCCGGGATGCAGGAAAAATGGCCGGCCTTGAAGTGCTCAGAATTGTGAATGAACCCACTGCTGCAAGTCTTGCTTATGGCATGGGCATGAAAGACAACGATGAAAAGACCATTGTGGTATATGATCTGGGTGGCGGTACGTTTGACGTTTCTGTGCTAAGGATAGAAGAAGGTGTTTTTGAGGTTCTGAGCACCCATGGCGATACGTATCTGGGAGGTGATGATTTTGACAGGGAAATTGTAAAGCATTGGCAAAAGAATCTGCCCGAAAATATGCATTCTGAGGCACTTAAATCCCTTCGCCTGCTCGCCGAAGAAGCTAAAAAACAGGTGTGTTCAGGCAGGGATTTCAATCAGACGTCTGTATTGGGCTCGGAGGAATATCATTTTACGCTGGATTACAATGTTTTTGAAAGTATTTCAAGACCCTACATGGAAAGAACCCTGCAATGTTTGCAGATGGCGCTGAATGATGCCCAATTAAGCCATGCGGATGTGAATGAAGTTGTTTTAGTGGGCGGCAGTACGCGAATGCCCTTTGTGAAGCAACGTATGGCGGATATATTCGGTCATACTAAAGTGAACGATTCATTAAACCCGGATGAGGTTGTTGCCTTGGGAGCTGCTGTAGAGGCTGATGTGCTTGCCGGCAACAGAACAGATATATTGTTGCTGGATGTGACGCCACTGAGCCTGGGAATTGAAACGCTGGGCGGTTTAATGGATATATTGATACCCCGAAATACAAAGATTCCCTGCAAATACGTGAAGTCTTACACCACTTCCGTTGACGGGCAGGTCAAAATTGGAATATCGATTTATCAGGGAGAACGGGAACTGGTGTCTGAAAACAGGAAACTGGGAGAATTATTGCTCTCCGGTATACCGGCCATGCCGGCGGGATTGCCCAAAATAGAAGTGACATTCATCCTCAACGCCGACGGAATTCTTACGGTTGAAGCCAGGGAATTGAGAAGCGGTGTTGAACAGAAAACAGAGATTAAACCGCAGTATGGATTGTCTGACGCGGATGTGGAGCGAATGCTGCTGGATAGCCTGAGTCATGCCAAGGAAGACGTTGCAAAACGCATGCAGGTAGAAGCCAGAACGGAAGCCGAACAAATGATTTATACCGTTACGCGTTTTTTGGATAAAAATGCCGCCTTGCTCAGCGAAGAAGAAATAATAAACACAAAGCAGCTCTGCGATTCCTTGAGGAATGTGTTGACAAATTCGGATAAAGACACAATACTTCAGGGCATTGATACGTTAAATGAATATACACGCCCCTTTGCGGAGCGATTGATGAACAAAGCGGTTTCGTCAGCATTGGCAGGAACCCATATTGACAAGGTATGAAAAAAGTAATCTTGATGGGTTTGCTGCTAACGGGATTTACCTGTTTGAATGCCCAAAACTGGACAGATGCTGAAATGCTGGATCGTCAAAACTATGGACTGAAACTCGGTTTTAACATCACTTCGATGTGGGGAGGAGAGTTGCAAAATCCCAGGCCTTATTTCGGTCCTACTGCCGGATTCTTCTGGCACACCAAAGAAATAAAGAAACCCTTTATGTTTCAGACGGGCTTTGAAGGTAGCCTGCGCGGCAGCAATTTTGCCAACAAAAGCACCGATTTTCCCGGCGGGGGAAATACCAACTACCGCCGTATGGGTTTGATTACCGCCGATATCCCCCTGCTTATTAACTACCGTCTGGGTCCTAAAAAAGAAAACCGCACCCGGATTATTCAGGCAGGTGCATTGGTCTCTGCCACCGTCAAAAGCACGGTTTATTTGGGTGAAGATAAACTGCCTGCCCAGCATTTTCTGGACAGCACCAGTCATCAGTACAGATGGGACAATCTTCCTTTGAAGCCTGTTGAATTTTTGGCCGTAATCGGTTACCAGGACCGCGGCAGCGTTGCCGGTTGGCAGGTTCAGTTGCAGGTGGGTATAAACAACCTGAATGATGTGAAAATACTGAATGGTAACATTGTTCCATTGATGCCATATGCATTCCCGGCTACTAACACAGGCAAAAGAATCAGCACCTGGAATCTGAAGTTCAGTGCGCTGTTTTAGCGTCATTCCGTTCCGTTTTCCTTAATTTTGCTGTAGAAATGGCACATTCGGTGGCTTTTTACACGCTGGGCTGCAAACTTAACTTTGCTGAAACCGGCACCATTGGGAAGCAGTTGGCGGATCATGGATTTAAACGTGCTGAGTTTACCGATGGTGCAGATATGTATGTCATTAACACCTGCAGCGTTACGGATCATGCCGACCGCAAATGCAAAAAGGTAGTTGCAGAAGCTTTGCGGTATAATCCGGATGCCTACATTGTGGTGGTGGGATGTTACGCCCAGCTGAAACCCGTTGAAATATCGCAAATACCGGGCGTGGACATGGTTTTGGGTGCCGCCGAAAAATTCAACCTGATGGCACATTTGGGAGCGTTGACCAAAGAGTCCAATGCGAGAATTCTAAATTCGCCCATCAAAGAAACCCGCGATTTTGTGCCCGGTTTCAGTGGAGGTGAACGTACACGTGCCTTTGTGAAGGTTCAGGACGGCTGCGATTATTTCTGTTCGTTTTGCACCATTCCCCTCGCACGTGGCAGCAGCCGCAGTGCCACTATTAACGAAACCCTTGATAAGATCACGCAGGTAGCAACCGGAACCGTTCGGGAAATTGTGCTAACGGGCGTGAACCTGGGAGATTTTGGGGTGAATCACGGGGAAGATTTTTTGGGTCTGATACGCGAACTCGATAAACTGGATACAGTGGATCGTTTCCGCATCAGCAGTATTGAGCCCAATTTACTCAGCGACGAAATTATTGATTTTGTAGCCGGCTCTTCGCGGTTTGTTCCCCATTTTCATATTCCGCTGCAAAGCGGCAGCGATGAAATTCTTGGCAGAATGCGGCGCAGGTATAAAACCGATCTGTACCAAAGCCGAATAGAGCACATTCTTCGGGTAATGCCGCATTGCGCCATCGGCGTGGATGTGATTGTAGGGTTTCCGGGTGAAACAGAGGAGGAATTTTTAAAAACCTATCATTTTCTCAATGAGCTGGATGTTGCCTATCTGCACGTTTTCCCATACAGCGAGCGCCCCAATACCACAGCCAAAAAGATGCAGGGCCGTGTGCCTCAGTCTGTTCGGCACGAACGCGTAAGTATGTTGCGCACACTGAGCGAGAAAAAACGCCAGGCGTTTTACAGAAAACATCTGGGGACCTCCCGATGCGTACTCTTTGAAGCAGAGGAAAAAAGTGGGTTTATGCATGGTTTTACAGATAATTACATCAAAGTAAAAGCGGTCTATGATCCATTGCTGGTAAATGAACTGGCAACAATATCGCTGGATAATATGAACGAAGACGGAACGGTGAGCAGTGTACTTGATTTAGCCGTTGTGCATCCTTAATTTGCGGACGTGTTTCCAACGTTATATCATTTTTTCAGGGATGTGTTCGGCATAGAACTGACGGCACTTCAAATCCTCAATACATTTGGTTTTTTTGTCGCCCTGTCCATAGCCGGTGCTTTTTGGGCAATGGCTACTGAAATGAAGAGAAGGACTGCGCTGGGGCAGTTCCGGTCCGTGGAGCTGAAGATACTGTCCGGTGCTGCCTATCCCGTATCGGATTATATTATGAATGGTGTCTTGTCATTCATTTTTGGATACAAGATATTGTTTCTCATGTTTCCCGGTTCCGACAGTGATAATTTTACACCTCAGGAACACATTTTTACATCGGAAGGCAATTTCTGGTATGGTCTTATGGCCATGTTTTTTGTTTTGGGGTGGCGCTATTACAGCGATAAAAAACAGCGTTTACCCGAACCCAAAATTGAAATACAGAACCAGTCGGCAGATTGGCATATGGGCAATATCACCACGGTGGCACTGCTTTCCGGATTCGCAGGAGCCAAATTATTTCACATTCTTGAAAATCCTTCAGGTTTAAGCCTTACAGCTATTTTTGATGCATTCTTCAGCACAGGCGGCTGGACATTCTACGGTGGACTTCTGTGCGGTGCGGCAGGTGTGCTCATCTATTGCAAGCGCAAAGGCATCAGTCTCTTGCGTATGCTGGATGCAGGCGGTCCGGCCATGATGTTGTCG
>CAYSIK010000003.1:36223-37014 GCA_964431045.1 uncultured Flavobacteriaceae bacterium | reverse complement strand
CTGCAGTGTTTTCACCGGAGCTCACACGTACCATGTAAACACCGTCTGAAAGATTACCGCTGTTGATGCTAATCAGACCATTGTTCTCGGTGCTGATTTGTTTTACTACAGCACCGGACATGTTGGTAATAACAATGTTCAGGTTTTTGCCGAAGCTGCTCTTCACAGACAGGTTAAACTGACCGTTGTTGGGGTTGGGGAACACAGCCACACCGGTAGTTTCCAGATCCTTCACGGAAGCGCGGTTCATAACCACTTTCTTGGTGATGCTGCACTCGCAGTAAGGAGCAGTGGTAGACCTTGCACGCATGGTTACGTCATAGGAACCATCAGCCTGGAAGTCATACTGTGTCTCAGCGTTGACACCACTGGTTTTGTTGGTACCACCACCTGAGAAGATCCAGTTGTACTCAACTTTGTCCTGACCGCCGGCTACACCGGTAGCAGTGTTCAAAGGATTCAGTTTCACACCGCGGAAGCCGAAGGCGTAGTCTGTATTTACAGTAAAGTCACAAGTACGGGGACCTTCAAAGATATTCACAGGAATTACCATTGAATCTGTGCAACCGCCTGCGATGCTGGCATACAGGGTTACGTTGGGTGAGAACGATTTGTTGTATGTGTGAACGGGCTTAGATGAGGTAGAAGTAGTACCATCACCGAAGTTCCACAACCAGCTGATATCGCCCTGAGGCCATGTGCTGGTGTTATCAAATGTCATAGGCTTGCCAAGACAAACATCCTGAGCGGTGAAAGACGCTTTGGGCTGGATGCCTACTGAAAGCACTTTG
>CAYSIK010000003.1:27477-36213 GCA_964431045.1 uncultured Flavobacteriaceae bacterium | reverse complement strand
ACATCCGTTCATCAAATCAATGCTGTAGGTAACGGTTTTAGGTCCCAGAGTGCTCCAGCTATGCTTGGGGCTTTCCAGGGCTGAAGTTCCGCCGTCGCCGAATTCCCAGCCATATGTCTTAACAGTTCCACCGGCACCGCCTACTGTGGGAGTAGTGTTGGTGAACTCAGTAGCTGTGCGTGAGCAAGCGGGAGTGTTTACAAATGATACTTTGGGGCTTTCCAGAACAGTGATGTTCTGAACAGAGCTGTCTTTGCAACCAAACACGCTGGTTACAACCAGTTTCACACTCTTGGTGCCGGGAGTTCCAAACACTTTTTTGGTGTCATCCTCAGTTGAGTATGTGTTGTCTCCAAAGCTCCAGTAAGAACCGTATGTACCGGAAGCAATGGTTGACTTATTCTGGAAGCTGTATTCATCGTTGTCGCAGCTGCCCGCAATCTGGCTGTAAGAAGCCTTGGGGGTAGGGAACTGATAAACACGCTGGCTTGAGGTTCCAATACAACCGTTCAGGTTAGCGGTGAGGGTAACCAGGTATGAACCTGCAACCGGGTATTTGTACTTAACAGTTGTGTTGTTGTCGTTCTTGTTTTGTCCGTTGCCCCAGTTCCAGTTTGAATTAACACCGGTTGAAGGGGTGGTCTGGTTGGTAAAGGTAAGGTCCTGTCCTTCGCATGCATTCTGCTTGGTGAATTTAACGGTGGGAATAGGACTAACAATTAAGTCGGCACTGTCAATGGACACAAAGCCATAAGGAAGTGTACGTGCGTACATTTTCACCCTGTAGGTACCCGGCTTGGGGAATGTGAATACAGGTGAAGGTGCACCTGAAGTATCAGAAGCTACACCGGTTCCGAAATTCCAGAAGAATTCCATGGAACCGCTGCGTACAGTGCTCGCCTGATCGAAAGGTACTGTTTCACCGTCACAAATTTTGCTTGGGTATTTGAAGTCAGGAACGATGGTAGGGTAAATCAGTATGTTACGTCTGATGAAGGTATCACAACCGTTGTTGAGGTCAGTGATTTTGGTTACCACAGTAATCATACTGTCTTCATAGGCCGTATTGGAAGTTTCAAACTTAACCTCCAGGTCATTGGTAGCGGTAGCGTGCTTGCTGATGCTGCCTGCGCCTGAAAGCAGGGTGCCTTTCACAGTTTGAGCATATACAGAGGCGGTCCAGCTTTTGCCGGTAGAAGAACCGGTTCCATCCCAGTAATCTCCGTTGGTGTAGGCACGGGGCGAGCTCACATTATAGTAAACAGCGCGCTTCACCTGGGTAACATCATTGGCTTTGCCCATTTGGTAGAAGGCAGTAGAAGGCGTTGAGCCTTTGCTGTATTTTCCACCTCCTGGAGCGGGCTTAACGTTGGTAACAAATACAAATGAATCATTGGTATTGTTGTCATCCGGAATGTCAATGAATACAGCCACACGCACGGTGCCAACAGTGTTTACACGAATAGGAACTGCGAAAGTAACCAGGTTGGTATCATTGGTAAGCAGTTTCTTGGTAACTGTGCGGTTTATCTTGGGACCGCCGGTATAAGTGTATGCTACATCAAAGTTGTAGGCTGTATCCTGGGTATAAAGGTTCTTAACCTGAATATTTACATTTTGTTCCCATCCTGCACAGATGCTGGAAGGAACCGAAAGGTTTGAGCTAACTGCCTGAATATCCATGAAGTTTTCCATGGCACCGCGGTCCGATTTAACCTTGTTGCGGTCTTTGCCATTGTTTTCCTTCGGTGCGTTGGCAGTGGTGCTCACATTGTTCTGGGTCATGAATTCACGGGGACGGAGATCGCGTGTGTTTACATTGGTAAACAATGGATCAGCGTAGATATCACCAACCTGTCCACCTGCACCTGAAGATCTCCAGGTATTGTAATCATAAGCCCATCCTGAAGCAGGATAGTAACTGCTCATGCCCCAGCCGGAGAAAGGCGCAAATATGTGGTTGTTGGTATACTTCATATTGGTGTTGGTGGTTCCGAAATAGAAACCCCAGTAATAGGATGTATTGTCATAAAAGATATTGCCTTCGTAAGTGGTTTTTGCTGAACCAAATCCGTAAGTGAAATAGTTGTAATAGTTCCAGCCAAAACCTGCAGTTACGTTAAAGTTCATGGTGTTTTGCTTGAAGAGTACTTCACCTGTACCGCTGGCACTGCTGTAGAAACCGTAGGTATAGTAACCACCTCTTGAATGTGTTACAATGTTGGAAGACCATAGGTGGTTTCCGGTACCTGCTACTGTGTAAAAAGGATATAAATATCCGTAAGGTCCACCTTGCTGAAGTTCATCAATGGTGTTGCGAGAAATATTCCATGAACCATTGTTACAGTAAATACCGTACATGTTCCAGAAAGAATAAGCAGTACTGGTAGAAATGTTGTTTTTTATGTAGTTATCAGAAATAGCCCATTCGTAAGAAGTGGGTGCTTGTCCTGAACAGTAGATTCCGGAGAAATATGCATTGGGACGACAGTCACGGATGGTGTTTCTGCGAATGTAATAGTCATTCCCGCCGTTACAGTAAATACCTTTAACATAACCTCCGGTAAAGCTGGTGCTGGTACCGTTGTTTCTGAGGTTGGTAATGACGTTGTCGTCAATGTTACAGAAAGTAATAAGCTGTGTGAAAATACCCAGATTGCCACCTGAATTAGACATAATGTTGGTAACCTTATTGCCTTTGATCGTTGCAGGATAAGTAGTGCTTCCAGTTACAGCACCCATCTGAATGTTCCAGTTGGTTGTGTTGGCAGATGTTACCGAAGCATTAAGGAATGGCAAATCATGCACGTTGTTGGAATCGATTCTATTGGAGCGGCTGGTAGAGCCATTATACAACATATAGAGTGAATACAAGGTGCTTGCAGGAGTGCCACTGCTGTTGTTGGCGCGGCTCAGATCATTGTTTACGATTTCAGTTCCGTTGGAATAGTTACTGTTAATACCATATACATAGTAGTTCTGAATGGTATTGCCACGGAAAGTGTTGTTGAAAGCCGTAGATGAATACAGGCTGGTGCTTTGAGATTCATAGATACCACCCCATGGACCGGGACTGTTGAAGTTGGTGGTGCGCATGAGTGTGTTTATAACCACGTTAAAGCTGCCATTGGCACCACTGAAGGCTGCTCCTGACAAGTTGCTTTGGGAAGTTGTATTTGAAAACACAACATAAGCACCACCACCGCTGGTTACAAATGAACTGTAGTTGGAGAATTCAATGGTACAGCTGGAAATTCTGTTGTAATCGGCATTGTTGGTGAAACGAACACCGGTAGTGTTGGTGGCAGTTCCCGTGTTACGGATAATCAGGTTGCTGAAGGTGAAATAATCAGCACCGTCCATCAGAAAAACTTCAGGGGTTGTTGTGGTACCGGCGAAATTTACTGCGTAAGCACCACCATTGATGGTAACTCTGTTTGTAGAAGTCGTAGGGTTGGTGCCGGGTTGAATAAGGGTCACCCTTCCGGTTTCCGTTGTGTTGGAAATCACATTTACGGTTACGGGACCACTAACACCGGACGCATTGAAAGCAGACGCAAATGCACCAAATGTGCTGTAGGTACCACCCGTTCCTACGGTGATGGTACCGGTCAACTGGGCTTTTACCCACCCCGAACCGGTGAGCAGAACACCCAGGGCAATGGCTTTGAGGCCGTTGCGCTTGATGGTTTTGTAAATTGTATTCATACAGTGAGTTTAAATGTAGTTTGGCTACAATATTAAGACTTTGCAACTTTAAAATGGAAATTTTCAATATTTTTTTTATCAATAACTCAGCTCGGCCTCTTGTAACTTCCGCTATTACTGTGTATAGAAGCGGTATTGCCATGGATTTATGACAATTTTGTGACGTTTCGAAAAATTAGTTTAGCACCCTGCGAATTTGCAGAAAACGGGCTTTGTAGTAGGCAGAATTCATGGATTCATAGCGAATTCCTTTGCTGACCGAGGCATGTATGAAATAGATATCGGTTGGGGTTACTTCCGTAATAATGCCAACGTGACCAATGCTGCGGTTGCGGCTGTTGGATCCTGTAAAACAGATGATATCTCCGGGGCGTGCCGAGTTGGGATGTACCTTTATACCATGGTTATGATAATAGGTTGCTGATGGGCTCAGGGTCAGACCCTGTGTCTGGCTGAAGCAATATCGCACAAATCCGCTGCAGTCAAATCCGGAAGGTCCTTTTCCACCGTAGCGGTAGGGGGTTCCCAAGTGCTGGTCGGCAAATTTTAACAGGCGGTTAATTTCAACAATATGGCTTGAACCTGTGTCGGGTATTACTGCACCCAGTGAGTCATCGCCTGCATTTTTAAGCGTATCTGACGTCTGCCTTCCCAGAATTCCTGTGCAAAGCACTGCGGTGAAAAAAACGAGCAGTAACTTCCTCATGGCAGTGAAGCTTTAAAAGCGTTGTATCGCTGGGTGAATGTTTGACCAACTTTACCACCCAGTGCCTGCCATTTTTCTGTAATTGCCTGCACGCGGTTGTCGGGGTTGGGGTGCGTACTCAGCCATTGCGGTGCACCGCCGCTTTGTCCCTGATCAATGAGTTTCTGGAAGAAACCTGCCGCTCCTTTCGCGTTGTAGGCTGTAGGATAGAGCCAGGTTACGGAATACATGTCAGACTGCGATTCGTTTTCGCGGCTGTATTGCAGAAGCTTGATTTGCGCTGCCACCCGAACCAGCTGACCTTTGTCTTTGCCAAAGATGATGTCAAATAACACGCTGAGGCCATACTGGCGGGTGAGGGCATCGGTACTGTGCCTTAAATCGGCGTGAGCCATTTCGTGTCCCATCACACCGGCAAGCTGGTCTTCGCTTTCCAGGTATTTGATAAGGGCTGTATAAAAGTAAATGTAACCGCCGGGGGCGCAAAATGCGTTGAGTGTAGTGTCATTCTTAATGATGCGAATTCTCCAGGTGAAATCGTTTTCATAATTGAGTTCGTTGTGAACAAGGATGCTGTCCCTGAGGTTATACAAGTATTTGTAAGCATTTGGGTACACTGCAGAATCCAGTACCTGAACGGTTGAATCGTTTTCCAGTTCCTGCACTACCTGAAGCCCCAATTCTTTGTCGTCCTGAATGGTAAATATATTAATGCTTCCGTCTTTATCGCGGCATGCCTGAAAGATGCCAATCATAGACATTGTGAGCAGGGTGAAGACAATAAATTTAATTGTTGTTTTCATGGGATTGTTATCCTATCAAAAACTGTTCCGAAAATAATTTATTGGCTTTTGGAAAATCAAAAAGGATAGCCGATACCTATAGCCAGCGCGGTTTCTTTGCGTAAATAATTATTGAAACCGAGGAAGTTTTCCTTGTTCAGCAACCAGCGTTCACCTTCGGGTTTGGCCGGGTCGCGCACCGGCAATCCCCAATCCAGGCGGAAGAGGAAAAATTTGAAATCAAATCGGAAGCCGATACCGGCATTCATGGCCAGTTCCTGCCCCCAGGTTGCGGGATTCAGCGTGCCGGTTTTTTGGGTTTGACCTTCCCGTTTCAGATTCCAGATGTTACCCATATCAAAAAACAGTGCGCTTTCCATAAACTTTGGGAAAATGGTGAAACGGTATTCAAAGTTGGTTTCAAAAAGAAATTCTCCGGATCGGTCTATGAGGGTAATACTGGTGTCGGGTGTGGTTCCGGGGCCCAGCCTGCGGGGGCGCCAGGCCCTGAGGCTGTTGCTGCCGCCGATGAAGTATCGTTTGTCGTAAGGGACATCTTTGCTGTTGCCATACGGCAAAACCAAACCGGCATTGGCCCTGAAGGCAATGGTATTGAGTTCGTCAAGGGTTTGCCGCAGGCGAATTTCTCCCTCCATTTTGGCATACTGAAAATATTTAACGCCCAGAAAAGAATAACTGCTGTCTGCCCTGAAGCCTTTGTTCATAGAGCGTATCCACCTGTGCAGGTTGCCGCTCGTTTCCAGACCGGCGCGGGTAAACAGGTAGGTTTCTCCGGGTTTAGTGCGGTTGTTGGCAAAAATGAGGCCCAGCTTGGCGGCAGAGATGAACTGGTCGGTAAAAACCCTTTTTACAAAATCCTGGTCCAGTGCCGGAAGGCGGGGCAGGAAGGAAGGATCCAGCCGGTTGCGGTTAAAGCTTAATTCCAGTGGTGTGTAGTACCAGCTCATCCGTGAGCGGATAAACTGAAAGGTAACACTTGCGGGCAATGTACTGCGCCTAAAATTCGGATTGTTCTCAAACTGGTAGGATAGCGATAATACGGTATTTCGGCGCTGGGTGCGGGTAAGTTTATCTATCCCATTCAACAGGGTAAAATGCGGCAACGACAGGGAAGCGTTGAATCCCTGCTGCAGACCATACAGCAGGTTGGAAGACTGGTCGCGGCGTATAATGGCCTCGTAGGACGTGATGGATGACAATCTAAAACTTTCACCGTGGTGGAATGCGTTTCGGTTGTTGAATGACAAAATACCGGCGAGGCCAAAGCTGCGCTGGCTTTGGGTTTGAAAGTTCGTTCCCGATGTTCCCTGCGGAGAATACAGCCCCTGCGGTTCGAATGAAATATTCATGCGCTGAAAGGCTTTCGCAAGAATGAAAGGTGTTATAATGCGTCGTTGCGTGTCTGCTTCGTAGCGGATGTCTACGTATGAAAACAGGCCGCTTTCCGTAAGGGATTTGTAGGTGTTTTCCCCTGCGATTTGTGCGTATCGCATGCCGCTGTCAATGCCAACCAGTTCGGCCATGGTGGAGGCTTTGAAGGGGTAATGCCCCATAACGAGGAGTTTGCCCTTTACCCATACGGAATCCGGGAAATTGTTGGCCAGAAATATGTCGCTGCTTTCGATTATTAAGGTGGGACGACCAAAATGGTATTGTTCGAATGGTTTGCCGTTTTTGGGTAAATCCATCTTTAGGTAAACGGCTGCTTCCTTTTTCCCGGCGAGGGTATCGAGTTCAAAATAAAAATAATCCTGATTGATGGTGTAGTAGCCCCGGTTGCGCATAGCGGTGGCAATGTAGGCGCGTGATTCATTGAGCTTGTTCAGGTCGGCAGGCCACCAAAGGCGGAAGAAATCTGAAGAAAGTGTGATGCTGTCCAGCAAAGGTTTCAGGGCTGTATCGGCGGGTTCGCGAAAGAATGAATTGATGCGGTAGGGTTTACCCAGCGTTACTTTATAATTGACCATGGCTTTGCGCCGGGTTCTTTTGATGTCGCGAACTACGGATGCATCAAAATAGCCCATGTTTTGCAGGTAATTGGCAATATTGTCTGCCGATAGCTGGGTTAGGCCGGTGTCCAGCAGCACGGGTGGTTCGCCAAAATCCTCACGCAGACGACGCCTCCAGGTTTGTTTGGTATTGGCCTCTTCGTTTTTCCATGCAGTACCCAGCGAGTACATCCACAGGTAAATGGGGATTCTGTTGAACAGCACCCTTTTGTTGCCCCTGTGCAGGATTTGTGCCGTCAGATCGGAAGCTTTTATACGGAGTTCCTTATCGGTTTTCTTCTCCCGAACCAGTGTTACTTCATTCTTTTTCAGCAGATATTCGCCTTTGGGAATGCCTTTTTTTACGCCACAACCCTGCATTATCCAGAGAATCAGCAAAAAAATCGTAACGATTTTTCCTGTATGTACAGCATATTTGCTACCTGAAAATGCCATCAACTGCGGAGATAAAACAATATTCGGCACTGCGAATGCCGAAGTACAGGCAAAAATATGGCCAATTCATAGTGGAAGGCCGCAAGAATGTGCTTGAAGTATTCCACAGTGGCTGGAAGATAGTCAGAATATTGGCCACTTCTGAGGGAATAGCAGGGTTAAAACTGCCTTTTGAACCGGAAATCGTGAGCCGTCAGGATTACGCAAAAATCAGCCAGATGGACACGCCTCCCGGGCTTTGTGCTATTGTGGAATTGCGGGAATGGTCAGTGTCGCAGATTGATTTTAATCAGCCTGTGGTCCTGGCGCTGGACGGTATTTCCGATCCGGGAAACCTGGGAACCATTCTGAGAACTGCAGACTGGTTTGGTTTCAGGCAGGTGGTGCTTTCCAAAGACTGCACGGATGTTTACAATGCCAAGTGTATTGCGGCCAGCATGGGCTCATTCACCCGTATGCAGTGGGTGTATGGCGATTTGCCCGAAATGCTGAAAAATAAAAATGTGCTGGGTTGTTTTATGGACGGCGAAGATGTGGGCAGTCTGGTACCCGAATTTCCGCTGGTGTTGATGGTGGGCAGTGAGGCGCACGGAATTCGCAGCGAAGCGGAGAAAATGGTTGAGAAACGCATCAGTATTCCGGGTGCGGGCCAAACGGAGAGCCTAAATGCGGGCGTGGCTGCAGGGATTGTGATGCATACGCTGTTTGGGCGCAAAAAAAAGGATTGAGCACAACATAATCGGCCTAAAATTTGTTATATTTGTAGGGAATGGCCACAGAGATTCTGCACCGGCTCGATGCGTTTATTCGCAAGTATTACCTGCAAAGGCTGATACGCGGACTGATGCTGTCTGTAGCATTGCTGCTGGGGCTTTTTCTGCTCATTACTTTCTCTGAGTACTTCGCCTTTTTCCCGGTGTGGACCCGCACACTGCTTTTTTGGAGTTACATCGCACTCACCGGAACCGTTTTGTGGCTTTGGATTGCCAGGCCTTTACTGGGAATGTACCGCCTGGGTGCTGTAATATCCTACGATGAAGCGGCAAAAATCATTGGGGCGCATTTTGGCAATGTT
>CAYSIK010000003.1:24646-27467 GCA_964431045.1 uncultured Flavobacteriaceae bacterium | reverse complement strand
ACAACATCCTGACAGTGCCCTGCTGTTGGCAGGTATTGACCAGAAAACCCGCGAACTGAAGCCCGTTCCGTTTACGGGTGCCATCAACCTAAATGCCAACCGCAAATACCTGAAGTACGTGGCCCCTCCGGTGGCGCTGTTGTTTTTATTGTTGTTGTTTCAAAGCCACATCATTACCGATGGCAGCAAACGATTTTTTCAGTTCAATAAACATTTTGAAAAGCAGGCACCGTTTGGCTTTAGGCTGATAAATAAAGAGCTGTCATGCCGCAGGGGAGCATCTTACAAATTAGAGATGCAGTTTGAAGGCAGGAGTCTGCCGGATGAGGCCTACCTGCTGCTGAAGGGTCAGCGTATCAAGATGGAGAAAAGCGGAAGGGAAACATTTTCCTATGAAATCAACAGTGTGCAGGAGGATTTGCCGTTTCAGTTTGAAGCCATGGGTTTTGCTTCGCAGCCCTATGTGCTCAAGCTGATGCCCGATCCGGCCATGACCGATGCGGAAGCCACTGTTGTTTATCCTGCCTACACCGGAAAAGGGACCGAGAAATTTAGCAACACCACCGAATTTCAGTTGCCGGAAGGCAGCACCATAACCTGGAACTTTAGGGCACGCGATGCGGAATCGCTGGAAGTAATCCGGTCTTCCCGTTCGGAGCAGCTGAAGGCAAAAAATAGTATTTACACTTACCGTATGGTTTGTGCTTCATCGGAAAACGTGCGTGTGCTGCCTCGCCATGCCAAAGCAACCGGTGCGGATACCCTGCAGTACCGAATTTCAGCCATTGCCGATGCATTTCCCGAAATTTCCGTGGAAAAGAAGGATGATAGCAGCAGTGTTCGGCGCTTCTGGTTCGTAGGTTATGCTTCGGATGATTATGCCGTTGGCAGCGTGGCGTTAAAATACCGCTTTACGGAATCGGACAATGCAGGCAAGTTAAAGGCAGGCTGGATGTCTTCCGCGGTAAAAGTTTTACCCGGCGCGAGGGTTGATTTTCTTTACGCCCTGGAAATGGATGCTTTGGGAATGGCGCCCGGTGAGGCCGTAGAATATTTCTTTGAGGTTCGCGATAACGATGGAATTCACGGACCTAAAATTTCCAAAACCGCTGTGCAGCCACTTCGCAGACAGACCCTGAAAGAAGTGCGAGAAGAGGCAGATAAAACCAGTGACAAGATGCAGCAGATGATTCAACAGGCCTCGAGCCAAAGCCGGCAGATGCAAAAGGAAGCCCAGGAGTTGCAGCAAAAGCTGAACACGGGGAAAAATATGGCCTGGGAAGAACAGCAGCGAGTGGAGGATCTCCTGAAGAAACAGCAGGAACTTGAGAAGAAGATTGCTGAAATGAAGCAGGAGCAACAGAAATTGCAGCAGCAAAAAGATGAATTTCAGTCGCAAAAGCCGGAATCCCTGGAGCGCAAAAAGCAGATGGATGAGCTGTTGAAACAGATGGAAAATCCGGAGATGAAGAAACTCATGGAGGAAATTCAAAAGCTGCTGGAACAGAAGGCGTCCAAGGAAAAAATTGCCGAGAAAATGAATGAGATGCGGCAGATGAACAAGGAGCAGTCGCGCGACTTGAACCAGTTGATGGAGCAATTTAAGGAATTGCAGCTGGAGCAAAAACTGAATGACAACCTCGACAGGCTGAACAAGTTGTCTGAAAAGCAGGATAAACTGGCTGAGAAAACAAAACAGCAACAGGGAGACAAGGAAGGCAAACTTAAGGAAGAACAGCAAAAACTTTCGGAAGAGATGAAGGAGATTCGTAAGGATCTGAAGGAGGCGCTGGAGATGAATAAAGGTCTTGAAAAGCCCATGAACCTTGACCTGGGTGAGCAGGAACAGCAGCAGGCGGAGTCGAGCCAGCAAAAGGCCGGAAGCGAACTTGAAAACGGTAAGAATAAAAAGGCTTCGGAAAACCAGAAAGACGCTGCTGAGCAAATGAAGAAAGCCGCCGAAAAGATGCAGAAAAGCATGGAGCAGGAGCAACAAAAACGGATGGCGGAAGATTACCAGACCTTGCGTTTGTTGCTGGAAAATCTTGTGGAGACATCGGTGGAACAGGAAGAGATATTTTCGGAACTTTCTACCATCAGAGAGTATAATCCCCGGTTTGTGGAGCTCAATAAGAGACAGATGGTGGTACGCGAACAGTGTGCCTTGCTGGAAGACAGTTTGCGTGCACTGGCAAAAAGGCAGCCCATGGTGAGCACATTTGTTTCCAAGGAAATAGCGAGAATAAACAGCAATATGGATATGGCCCTGGAAGGCCTCAAAACAAGAGATCTGAGGGGTGCGGCGGTGCGAGAGCAATTTGTGATGACAGGGCTGAACAACCTGGCGGTGATGTTGCTGGAAAGCATGCAGAATATGCAGCAGAAAATGTCGCAGCAAAACCAGAAACAGGGCAAGGGCAGTTGCAGCAACCCGGGTGGAAAAGGGAAAAGCCAGGGCAAGCCCAACAAAGGCGATAAGTTGTCCAAAGGACAGGAGCAGCTAGGACAAATGCTGCAGGAAATGCAGAAAAAAGGCCAGAACGGGAAGCCCGGCAAGGACGGACAGCCCAAACCGGGTGATGGACAGCAGGGTAAGGAGATGAACGAGGAGTACGCCCGAATTGCCCTGATGCAGGAGGCACTGCGCAGAAAGCTCGGAGAGCTGAGAAAAGCCATGGAGCAGGGCGGAAACGGTGCAGGTGCCAAAACCCTGAGAGAAACCGAAAAAATGACGGAGGAACAGGAAAAAGCACAGGTCAACAAGCGAATCAACCAGCAATTGATTGAGAGGCAGAAAGAGATACAGACCCGTTTGCTGGAG
>CAYSIK010000003.1:13697-24636 GCA_964431045.1 uncultured Flavobacteriaceae bacterium | reverse complement strand
TCAATTCAAAAATATATGCAGGAAAAACGCACGGAGCGCGAGGCTATGCGGAGACCTCCTGCCGAACTCACGCCCTATTTCAGGGAAAAAGTGAATTCCTATCTGCAAAAAATCCAGTGATGCAGGAAAATGCCCCCATTTTGTTTTATGACGGGCATTGCAATTTGTGCCACAAGGTGGTTCGTTTCATAGTCAGGCACGATAAAAAACGGTTGTTTTATTTGGCACCCCTGCAGGGTGAAACAGCTGCCAGGCATTTGCCCAAAGAGTGGCTGCAAGTTGATACGGTTGTGCTGCTGGAAGGAAAAAAAATCCATGTGAGAAGCAAAGCTGCTCTTAGGGTATTAAAAATGCTGGGATTTCCTTATTCGGCGTGGAGTGTGTTGGGTTTGTTGCCGACTTTTATCACAGACTGGGGATATAACCGCATTGCGAAACACCGCTACCGCTGGTGGGGCAGGCGGGAAGTCTGCGAATTGCCTGATACGAAGGACCCATCCCGGTTTTTACCATAAAAAAAGCCCGCGGCAGTTACGCCGCAGGCCCCATGAAAAACACAACACGCTATGGTTTAGAAGGGAAGCTTGTTTTTGGCTTTCTCTGATTTTTCTGCAACCGCGGTTTCTTCTGCAACCGGTTCAGTTTCGGCTTTGCGACCATCAAAGAAGGAGATTTCATTCACCAGAATTTCGGTGATGTAGCGTTTTTGCCCGTCAGATGCGGTGTATTCGCGGTGGGCTAACTTACCCTCGATGACCAGGCGGCTGCCTTTTTTTACAAAACGCTCAACCACGTCTGCCTGTTTGCCCCAGCACACCAGGTTGTGCCACTCTGTGTGTGTGGTGTACTCGCCGGATTCTTTTCGGCGTTTTTCGGTGGTGGCAAGGCTCATGGACGCTTTCTTGCGGCCTGTGCCAAATTCTTTTACTTCGGGTGTGCGGCCTACATTGCCGATCAGTCTAACGGAATTAACTAAGTTTGTCATACGATAAAACATTAAAAATATTTGTGTTCGAAAAATTTGTTGATGCAAAGTTGAACCACCCCAAACATTCCTCTCGGTATCAAAACAGTTACTTTCGGTTGCAAGTATTTGTTGTCGTTTGTACTTGAGAATTTCAGCAATGAAAAAGCGGTTTTTTTCGGATAATAGCCTTATACTCCCTAATTTTGCACCCCTTTTAAGGAATCTATGCTCACGGTATCCAATATTTCACTCCGCTTTGGCAAGCGCGTTTTATTTGAAGATGTTAATCTCAAGTTCACCGCAGGAAACTGCTATGGAATTATCGGAGCCAATGGCGCCGGCAAGTCCACCTTGGTGAAAATTATTGCCGGAGAAATAGAGCCTAACACCGGCTCGGTGGATCTGGAACCCGGCAAGCGCATGGCCGTGCTGAAACAGAACCACTTTGAGTTTGACGAGATTCCTGTTTTGCAGACCGTATTGCGCGGCCATCACCGCCTGTGGGCCATTATGGAAGAGAAGGATGCGCTGTATGCAAAAGCCGATTTTAGCGATGAAGACGGCATGCGTGCCAGTGAACTGGAAGCCCAGTTTGCCGAAATGGACGGCTGGAATGCCGAAAGTGACGCTGCGACCCTGCTCAGTAACCTGGGTATAGAAGAAGCATGGCATGAAAAGTTGATGAAAGAGCTGAGCGGTAATCAGAAAGTACGTGTGCTTTTGGCTCAGGCCCTTTTTGGCAACCCCGATGTGCTGCTGATGGACGAACCTACCAACGATCTTGATGTGGAAACCATCCGATGGCTCGAAGAGTTTCTCGCCGGATTCGAAAATACGGTACTGGTAGTAAGCCACGACCGACACTTCCTCGACAATGTCTGTACGCACGTGTGCGACATTGACTACAGCCGCATCAAGATTTTTTCGGGTAACTACACCTTTTGGTATCAAAGCTCGCAGCTGGCCCTCAGGCAGCGCAGCGACCAGAACAAGAAAGCCGAAGAGAAGAAAAAAGAACTTCAGGAATTTATTGCCCGTTTCAGTGCCAACGTGGCCAAAAGCCGTCAGGCAACCGCCCGTAAAAAGATGCTGGAAAAGCTCGATATCGAAGAGATTCAGCCCAGTGCCCGCCGCTATCCCGGAATCTTTTTTAAGCAGGAAAGGGAAGTGGGAGACCAGATTCTCACCCTTGATAATGTATCCTGCAGTGTGGGTGGAAATAAACTGTTTGCCAACCTCAATTTCACTGTGAACAAGGGCGACAAAATTGCCTTTTTAAGCAGAAACACCCTCGCACTGAATACCCTGTTCAAGGTGTTGTGGGGCGAGGCAAAACCCGATACCGGCGAAGTAAGATGGGGTGTGACCGTAAAAATGGGTTTTCTGCCAAACGACAACAGCGCTTATTTTGAAAAGCCCATCAACCTGGTAGATTGGTTGCGTCAGTTCAGTACAGAAAAGGATGAGACCTTTATCCGTGGCTTTTTGGGCCGAATGCTTTTTAGCGGTGAAGAAACACAGAAAATGTGCAATGTGTTGTCGGGGGGTGAAAAGGTACGCTGCATGCTCAGTAAAATGATGATTGAAAATCCCAACGTGGGCATTTTTGACGAACCTACCAACCATTTGGATTTGGAAAGTATTCAGGCGCTGAACAACGGACTTATTGAATATGCCGGTATTGTGCTGATGCACAGCCATGACCAGGAAGTCATCAACACGGTGGCCAACCGTATTATTGAGATCACGCCCAACGGCATGATTGATAAATACATGACCTATGAAGAATTTGCAGAAGATGCGTCTGTGCAGCAGCGCAGGGCAGAATTGTACGGAACATCCAAATAGCAATAATATACACAAAAAACAATGAAAAATACAAGTAAAATCGCCGGAATCGCTGCCGCACTGTTGCTGGCCGCATGTGGCGGAAAACAGGTAAATCCCGGCAAGACTCTGAAGACTACCGAGGATTCATTCAGTTACTCCATTGGATACCAGATTGGCAAGTTCATGAAGGGCAGTGGTGTAGAGAAAATTGACTACAGCTCACTGGTTAAAGGTATTGAAGAAGCCATTAAAAAGGACAGTGGCTACGCTATATCTGAGAAGAATATTCAGCGGGTTCAAAACGATTACATAGCCCGTGAACGCGAGAAAAAAGCGAAAGTACTGAAAGAGGAGGCTAACAAATGGATGGCGGATAATGCCAAAAAGTCCGGTGTGGTTAAACTTACATCAAATGGTCAGTATAAGGAGAGTGAGGCTGGTAAGGGAGCTGTTCCGGGAAAATTTGATACCGTAACCTGTCATATTGTAGTTAAAAACACAAAAGGCAAAGTGATTTACAACAGCAGAGAAAGAAACCCGCAGGGGATGATTACCGATCTTTCGGCTTTCAGTGGAACACCCGCTTTGCTGGAGGCTTTTGAAAGATCTGCTGCCGGTTCTAAATTTGAAGTGTATTCACCTATGGATGGTCAGGGTGGGTCAAGTATTGAAGAGGCTTACGGAATTTCCATTTTCGAAGTGGAGTTCGTTTCTGTGAAACCCGGAAAACAGCCTAAAGGAGAATAAGACTTCTTGTAAAAAATACAATATCAAATGCCCGCCTGAAGAAGGCGGGCATTTTTTTTTAAATTTTATATTAAACCTTTCTTTAATTCGCGCATCTAATAACTGTATGATAAATTCAATCTTCCCCAAAATCTCAATTTCTAAAAGGTTTTCGGCATGTGTTTTATTATTGTTAATTGTACAATTACTAAAATCCCAAACCCCAAACATTATTCTTGGAAGGCCTACAGATTCTGCTGTTACGGCCAGTGTTATGTTTGATGCTGCAGCAAATTTTTACCTGGAGTATGGATTTACCCCGGGGTCATACACCCAATCGACATCACCCGTGAATGTGGCTGCGGGTACTCCGGCGGAAGTGGATATGACAGGATTGAAGCCCAATCAGCGCCATTATTACCGTGTGAGATACAAAGCAGGCGGTACAACCTATTCGGCTTCTCCGGAATATAACTTTCATACCCAGCGGTCTGCCGGAAGCACCTTCACTTTTACCATTGAGGCAGACGAGCACCTTTACGATAAAAAGGGAATAGCCAATATGTATAGGGTTACGCTGGCCAATCAGGCAGCAGATAAGCCGGATTTTATGCTTTCCCTGGGCGATATTTTCGGAGATGACCACACCTGGCAGACCATAACATCGCCGGAAGTAGATGCTTTGCACAAAGATTACCGTCCTTTTCTTGGAGCCATTACCCATTCAATACCTTTTTATGTATGTCTGGGAAACCACGAAGGTGAAAATGATTATTACTATAATCAGAATCCGGGTTCCAACCTTACGGTATGGGGAACACAGTGGCGGAAGTTTTATTACCCCAATCCCTTTCCAAACCGATTTTACTCCGGAAATAATGATAATGAGGCTTATGGAATTGGCAATCCTGAGAACTACTATGAGTGGACCTGGGGCGATGCCCATTTCATTGTGCTGGATGCCTACCGCGATCAGTGCGATACCTCGGACAAGCCCATCAAATGGGCCTGGACACTGGGTAAAAAGCAGTATGACTGGCTGAAAACCACGCTGGAAAGCAGTAAGTCAAAATACAAGTTTGTGTTTGCACACCATGTGCGCGGGCAGGGCCGTGGCGGTGTTACCAATGCACCCTTATACGAATGGGGCGGTCTGGTGAACGGCCGCGATTTGTTTGCCGCAAACCGACCCGGTTGGGCAGCGCCCATTCACAAGCTTTTTGTAGATAACAAGGTCAACATCTTTTTTCAGGGGCACGACCATGTGTTTGCCCATGAAATGCTGGATGGTATTACCTATCAGACCTGCCCTATGCCCAGCGATTCTACCTACAGAATAGGGATGGATGCCAATGCGGATGCCTTTGTTTCGGATACCATTGAGGGAACAGGACATATAAGGGTAACGGTGGGTCCGGATGGAACCAAAGTGGATTTTGTAAGGGCTTATCTGCCCAAAGATACTTTCGGAATCCACAAGAACAGAGAGGTTCCGTTTAGTTATGTAGTGGGTGGAAATCCTGCGGGTATTAATAACCATGCTTTTGGTGGGGTTCGTTTGTTTCCCAACCCCGCAACCGACAGGGTGAATATATTGTATTCCCAAAATTGCAGGATGAAGCAAATCAAGGTTTACAGCATGAGCGGTCAGCTATTGGTATCGGCCAGGGGCGATTACTTTATGACCGAAAATCTAAAACCCGGTGTTTATGCGGTTGAGGTTACCACCGAACATCAACGCATGTTGGAAAAATTGATTGTTAACGAAAGATAATTTATGAAAAAAATACTACTCGTTGTTTTACCCATACTGGGTTTAGCCATTGTTCCCTTAAAAGCCCAGAACATCCTTCAGGCAGAATTGCTGGGAAGGCCTAATGACAAGGGAATCAGCGTACAGATGTTTTTTGATGCGGATGTGGAAATGTCCGTAAAATACGGACTTCAGAAAGGGATTTATCCCAGTCAAAGCGCATGGCAAACCTTTGTCAAAGGCAATGCTGCCGAAGTGGTTTTAACAGGGTTGCTTCAGGATACAACCTATTACTATCGTGTGCAATACAGGGCGCCGGGTTCGGGATCTGCAATCGAAAGGCCTGAATACAAGTTTCATACGGCCCGCCCCAAAGGCAAGCCCTTCACATTCGTTATTCAGGCCGATCCCCATCTGGATGAACAGAGCGATACAGCTGTTTATAACCGTTGTTTGAAGAATCAGCTGGAAGACAATCCGGATTTTATGATTGATCTGGGCGATATTCTGATGTCTGACAAACTGAGAACGCCTGCCAAGGTTATTCCCAGGGATACCGTTACCTACCGGGCTAAAATGATGCGCCGCTATTATGAAAAAATGGGACATTCCGTTCCGGTTTTTATGACCATCGGCAACCATGAAGGCGAATGTGGCTGGCTCAATAACGGCACAGCGAATAATGTAGCGGTTTGGGGAACCGTGGATCGTAAGAAGTACTTTATGAATCCCGAACCCGGAAGTTTTTATACGGGTGATACCACCCAGTATCCCAATGTGGGAAGGCGACAGAGCTATTATGCCTGGCAGTGGGGTGATGCTTTGTTTATGGTAATAGATCCATATTGGAATACAAAGCCCAAACCCGATTCCCTGAACGGCTGGCGTTGGACCCTGGGCAAAACCCAGTACGAATGGCTGAAAACCACCCTGGAACAAAGCGATGCCAAATTCAAATTTCTGTTTTCCCATCAATTGGTTGGGGGGAATGTGGAAGGTCGCGGGGGTGTAGAGTTTTGCAGCCGTTATGAGTGGGGCGGTGATAACCTGGATGGAACCCCCGGCTTTGCGGCCAACCGTCCGGGCTGGTACAAGCCAATCCGGGATATATTGCGTGAAAACAAGGTTACGATTTTCTTTCACGGGCATGACCATTTCTTCGGCAAACAGGAGCGTAATTGCCTGATATATCAGGAAACGCCCCAGCCCAGCCACCCCAATTACAGCACAGTAAACTATGCAGATGACTATGGATATTTTGAGGGGCAAATCTTGCCCAATTCAGGACATTTGCGGGTAACGGTAACCCCGTCTGCCACCAAGGTAGATTACGTGCGCGTTTATTTGCCTCAGGTAGAGACAGCAAACAGAAAAAACAAGGACGTTTCTGCCACCTATACACTGTCTGTTAATCAGTGCTATGATACCCTGTCAGCCGCTGTTCCTGTAATCTGGAATGCCAATTATAAAGAAGAACTCATGTACCCCAATCCCTTTGATGCAAAGGTTTTTGTGCCATTTAGCGCCAATGGTGCAGAGGTGGTAGATATTGCTGTTTTTGATATGCAGGGCAGACTTGTGAAAACATTGCTGGCAGATCAGAAACCTCCTGCAGGCAAACATTTTATCATCTGGGACGGAACCGGAAATTCCGGTGAAAGTCAGGCTGCCGGCATGTATCAGTGCACCATTCGCATCAACGGAAAAGTCAATAAATCTCAAACCCTCATTCTTAATAAGCCATGAAAACCCCGCTGCGTTTATTTATTGTAATCATTACAATAACATTTTTCAGTTCATCCCTTAAGGCCCACGATGCCCATTACGGGCACCACGATGCCCCTGTATGGACCATTAAAGGCAAACCTGTACACGGTTTCTTTTACTATTTCAAGGATGGAAAAGTGTATCTCGAAGATGAGCATCAAAAACTCCACAGCTATGCGATGGCAGATTTTGCTGCAGCAGACCAAAAGAATATTCAACAGCGAATTGATAAGATTGCAGAAATCAACAAGCAGGAGACCGTAACAACCACAGCAGTTCCGTCGGTATCTGTTTCTGAAACCCCGAAGAATAACCGTTTATGGTTTTGGATTGCCGGAATTGGCGCAATAATGCTGGGCTTGTTTTCATGGATAAAACTGAGAAACCGTAATGCAATGCCGATAACGATTGCCGTGGGTATTCTCCTTTTCTACAGTTTCGTGTCTTCGCCCAACAGAAGGATGGGCAACGATCCCGTTTGGATGGATTCGGCCTTTGCTCCTTTTCGTCCTGCGGTCAATACCCGCTGGGACAACAATTGGTTTTATGTGGAATCCAAAGGAATTCCTGCGCACAATATGATGGTGGGCATTACCTCCTGGCAGCAGCAGGTTCCGATTTATCAATGTTATATCGGTACAAATGCCTGGAGCATTCCCATGAATCCGGTAAAAGCCACAACGCCGGTTCCGGTAAACAATCAGCATTTCTTGCGCGGTGCAGTGGCCATTGCAGCAAATGGGGTGCCTATCTTCAATCCTTACACCAACACGGGTGTGGATGCTTTTCTGGATGGTCAGCTGGACCAATGGGGCGGTCATTCCGGCAGGGCTGATGATTACCATTACCACATTGCCCCCATGTTTCTGGAGGCGAAATCCGGTAAAATAACCCCGATTGCCTTTGCGCTTGACGGTTATGGTATTTATGCCAATAAAGAACCCGACGGAACAGCCATGGCGGCGCTGGATGCCAACCATGGCCACACCTGGAAAGATGGGCGTTATCATTATCACGGCAGTGCTGCAGCGCCCTATATGATTGGCAATATGGTGGGTAAGGTAACAGAGGACACCACCCTTCAAATTGTGCCTCAGCCGGTGGCCAAAGGCGTGAGGCCGGCGTTAACACCGCTGAAAGGCGCCACCATTACGGGTTTTCATTCCAATGGAAATAATGGCTACACGCTGATTTATACCTTATCAGGTGCAACGGATTCCATTGTGTATTCGTGGAACACCGCAGGTAAATTCATATACGATTTTTATACGCCTGCAGGCAAGACCACCAGTAATTACACTGGCAAGCCTACTTGTGAAGTGCCGGTGCAAACCAAGAGGATTGCCAAGGGAGGTTCATTTGCCATGTATCCCAATCCGGTAGAGCGTTATTTGTTTGTATACCGAAATGTTGTTTCTGCTGAAATATTGTCGCTTAAGATTGTCAATCTTTCCGGTAAGGAAATTTACCACACAGCAAAAGCAGTAAACAGTATTGATTTGGGCGCACAGCCTGGTGGAATTTATTTCGTGGAAATAGAGACCAACAGGGGTAGGGAAACCTACAAAATTGTTAAAAAGTGAGCAGGCTGATATCCCGCTTTGTAATCAGTATATACCTGATAATCCCTTTGTGCCTGACTGCACAGTATACAGGCACGGGCAGCGTTACGCGGGGCAAAGGCACAGCGACACAACCATCTTTTTTCAGCTGCACCGGCGGAAGGGTTACATCCCTGGGCAGCATTACTTCTTCAGACAGTAAGTCCTGGACGGTACCGGCGGTAGTTAATTTCAGCAATACGGTATTCCCATTTGCAGGAGATTTATACAATTCCTGCAATAATAAGACATATCTCAATGCTGCAGAGGCGCTCAAAGCTTTTGGCAGTGCAGATATCGTAAGTATTGATGCAGACGGGGAATTGATAACGGCATACGTGTTTGCTGACAATTATTTTGAAATGTATGTGAACGGTAAGCCGGTGGGGAAGGACAAGGTTCCATTTACACAATTCAATTCATCACTGATGCGTTTTAGGGTGAAACAGCCCTTTGTGGCCGCCATTCTGGCCGTAGACTGGGAAGAAGCCCTGGGACTGGGAACCGAAGCCAACGGACCCGCTGCATATCATGCAGGAGACGGCGGACTGGTGGCGGTTTTTACGGACAGCACAGGAAAAATCATTTCGGTAACTGACAAGCAGTGGAAGGCACAGACCTATTATACTGCCCCCATTAAGGATTTGCGTTGTCCCACCGAATCGGGAAGTTTGCGCTTGTCGGATCGCTGCAACACAGCTGATTCTTCGGATGGTAATCTTTGGTATGGTCTACATTGGGAAAGACCCGCCGGCTGGGAGCAGCCCGGTTTTAACGATGCGGGTTGGCAGAATGCCTACGAATATGCAAACAGCACCATTGGGGTTGACAATAAGCCCGCCTACACCCGTTTTACAGATATCTTTGACAATTCCGGAACGGATGCCAAATTCATCTGGAGCAGCAATGTGATCCTGGATAATGAAGTGCTGATGCGCCATACGATTGGAAGCAGCGCAGGCACTTTAAAACCGGGTAAAAGCAATAGATTCAATATATGGCCCAATCCGTCTTCAGGGAAGATTTACATCAGCCTGCAAGGCGGGCTAACCCCGGAGCGACTGCATTGTAGGGTTTTTAACAGCAGTGGCAAATGGGTAGGAAACTTTGACTGCGCAGGAGATATTGTAGATTTGGCGGCATTGCCACAGGGTTTTTATATGCTCAACATAGCCACCGATAATGGCATTTCAGAAAATCATAAAATTCACTTATTGTACCATGAATAAAAAACATATTGTGGGATTCGGACTGATGGTATTGCCAATGGCGATATGGGCTCAGACGGTGCTAAAAACCATGAAGCGCCTGCCGGATACGGGCGTTAAAACCAGCTACACAACCACGCCCGGCGAAGACAATGATTTCAATATCCATGTTCCATTTTACATAAACCATGGCAACGGCACCGCAACCGATACCGTAACCGGTCTGATGTGGCAAACAGGTGACGGAGGGGAAATGACGGTAGAGAATGCCGCTGTATATTGTGATACACTAACGCTTGGCGGCTACAATAACTGGCGTTTGCCCAGTGTACATGAAGCGTATTCTATTTTTAACCACCAAAACAACAATCCTGCTGTGGATGTGACGGTATTTGCCAAAACAGGTGCTGAATACTGGTGGACATCACAAAAGCAGGCAAACGATGCTTCGAAAGTATGGTGTACAAATGGTGGTGGCGGTGCCGGGAATCATCCTAAGACCGAAACCATCAGTGCGGGCGGAACCAAGAAGTTTCATGTGCGTGCCGTGAGGGATATCACCACACCGGTTTCTGTGGAGCATTACACCATCGCATCGCCGGCAACGGTAATTGATAACCTCACCGGACTGATGTGGCGCAGGCAGTTTTTGCCTGATACACTGACTTGGGAATCTGCCCTCATGTATGCCGATACAGCTACTACTGCAGGCTTTGCGGATTGGCGGCTTCCGAATGTAAAGGAAATTCAATCCATAGCGGATGTGTCACGCATTAATCCTTGCCTGAATACCAATTACTTTACCGCAAACCCAATAATGAAGTGCTGGGCATCAACAACACTGCCCAACAAAACAGGCAGCGCCTGGTATTTGGATACACGCTATGGAATTACCACCTACGATGTAAAAACACGCAGAAATTATGTTTACCTGGTAAGAACCGCAGACCTTTCGGCTGTTTCTGTGAAGCGCAATAATCAAATATTGAAAGTTGCAGTAATCCCAAATCCCTTTTCCGATGCGTTTCGTGTGGAAGGCACAGGCGAAATTGCTTACTGTAGGTTATACAATAACGCAGGTGCACTG
>CAYSIK010000003.1:4355-13687 GCA_964431045.1 uncultured Flavobacteriaceae bacterium | reverse complement strand
GCGGGCTGCTATTATCTGAGAGCAGATGCCCATGCCGGAGCCGTCCGCATTATCAAACAGCAATAGCCCTTATCTTTGCACCATGACCTTTCGCCGCTTGGTGCCCGCCCATCTGCCCGATTATGAACTTCTGGATACAGGTGGTTTTGAAAAGCTCGAGCGTTTTGGGAAGTACGTGCTGCGCCGTCCGGAGCCACAGGCAGTTTGGGATAAGGCTATGCCCGAATCAGAGTGGCAGAAACAGGCCCACGCGTCCTTTTTTCGCAAAGGCGAAAAAGATGCAGAAGCGGGAAACTGGCAGGTTAAACCCGGCATGCCCGACCGCTGGATGGTCTCTTATAAAATGGATGGCCTGAACATGCGTATGCGCCTGGCTTTAACGGCATTCAAACATGTTGGTATCTTCCCCGAACAGGCCGAAAACTGGGACTTTATCGCAGGCAGCCTTGCCAAATGCAACGTGGAACGTCCGCGTGTGCTGAATTTGTTTGCATATACCGGAGGTGCCTCACTGGCGGCCTGCGCAGCGGGTGCGGATGTAACGCATGTGGACAGTGTGAAACAGGTGGTAAGCTGGAGCAAGGAAAATATGGAGGCTTCAGGCTTGAAAGACATACGATGGGTGGTGGAAGACGCCTTCAAATTTGTGCAAAGAGAGGTAAAGCGCGGTAAAACCTATCACGGTATTATTTTGGATCCTCCGGCTTATGGCCGCGGACCGGATGGTGAGAAATGGATACTCGAAAAGCAAATCAATGATTTGATCGGCATGTGCGCCGAGCTGCTGGAAAAAGAACATGCTTTTTTTCTTATTAACCTTTACAGCATGGGCTTTTCACCGGTTATAACCGAGAATATGATTACAGGTCAATTCTCCGGGCAAATTTTCGAAAGCGGAGAACTGCTTTTGAAAGATAAAGCAGGCAGGTATCTGCCAACCGGCACCTTTCTTCGTTTTACCCGATAGCTTAATTTTTTGATGACAACTGAAAATTCCACGAACAAAAAAAGCCCGCTGGTCTTGTTTATGGCGAGTTTTTTCCCAAACAGGGTATATCCGGTAAAAGGACCCTTCATTCGGAATTTTGCCGATGTGGTTTCAAGGGATTATCCGCTGGTTGTGCTTACCGCAGAAGCCGATGAAAATCAACCCGGTTACTGGGGAATTGAAAAAACGCAACACGCCGGATTTGCCCAGTATACGGTTTATTATAACCATAAGCGTATTAAAATACCCGTAATACGGTCGTTTGTGAACTTCTTGTCGTTTTTCAGGGGCACCCTGAAAGCCTATAAAATGGTAGTGAAAGAGCATGGTCAAGTAGGTATACACCACCTGCATTCTTCCTTGCCCATGGGGATTGTAGCGTTATTTCTGAAATGGATAAAAGGCAAGCCATACGTGTTTTCGGAGCAGGTAACCATTTATATTTTCGAGCGGTTTAAACAATTAAGTTTTTTTAAAAAGAGCCTCCATAAAGCCATTTTTCGCAATGCTTCCGGTATTTCAGGGTTGACACATTACCATGCAGATGAAATTGCCAAATGCGGACTGGCTTCCCAAATCGAGGTAATTCCAAATGTGATTGATACAACGCATTATGGCGAAGGTTCTGCAAGTAAGTCAGGAGATAGAATACACTGGGTTCATATGTCCACGTTGTCACCCGTAAAAGGGGTTGATGATCAGATTAGGGCACTGGCATTGGTAGTTGCAAAGGGATATAACGTGGAATTTACCATCATAGGCGGAAATCCGGAACGAATTGCAGAATTGTCCTTGTTGTCAGAAAGCCTTGGTGTTGCTGACAGGGTGGTTTGGAAAGGATGGATGGCAAGAGATCAGTTTGTGCCCATAATGCAGCAGTCGCACTTGTTTTTGCTGAACAGTGAGTTTGAAACATTTTGTGTGGTTGCTGCAGAAGCTTTGGCTTGTGGTTTACCCGTGGTCTGTCCGTCAATTGGACCTCTAAAAGAATTTATTCATGAAAAAAACGGGGTCTTTTTTGAAGAAAGGAACCCTCAGCATATTGCCGATGCTGCTATTCGGTGCATGCAACAGCTGAATCAATACCATGCTCAGAAGATTGTTGCCGAAACGGAGTCAAAATTTGGTCCTGAAAAAGTTTTACATTTATTCGGGCAACTCTACACCAAATTACCGGGTCAATAATCCCAAAGGCATCTTATTTTACTAAATTTGCTAAATCATATGCAATCAACATTACTTCGTCTTTGCTCTATTCTCATTTTTTGTTCTCAATTTTTACCTGCGGTCTCTCAATCGGATATCTTCCAGTTGATGGAACGAAAAGACCTCACCCTCGATGAAATTGAGCGCAGGGCCGCACTGTATTTCCAGGAACATGGAACCGGCAAAGGGAGCGGCAATAATCAATACCAGAGATGGTTGTATGAGCGCCGTTTTCATACCGACGAAAAGGGTTATTTCATAGAGCCAGAGACTGAAGACAGGGCCTATCACCAGGCTGTGCGCAATATGGGCGTGAAAAGCCGCGGTGTATTTACCTGGAAGGAAGTGGGCCCAAAAACATGGAATCAGACCAGCAGCTGGAATCCGGGGGTGGGAAGACTTACATCCGTTGCGGTTAATCCTGCTGATGAAAATATTATTTATGTGAGCAGCCCTGGCGGAGGCATTTGGAAAACCACGGATGGCGGACAAAACTGGGCGCCTTTGATAGATTTTGTCAATTCAGGCTGGATGAATGTCTTTCATTTGTGTCTGGATCCGAATAATGCCAACACGCTGTATGCTTCCCTTACATCGGGAGGTGTGCTCAAATCTACCAATGCCGGTGCTACCTGGGTTACAACCGGTGCAGGACCGTCTAACAGTCGTCAGGTTAAAGTGTTTCCGGGTAATTCAAGCTTGATTTTTTGTGCTGCAACCAATGGGCTTTGGCGCTCAGTGAATGGCGGTGCTGCCTGGAAACGTGTGGAAATCAATACTTCCGAGGATATTGAATTTAATTCCGCCAATAAAGCCATTATGTATGCAAGCGGAAACGGGGGTACCACCTATGTTCGCCGCTCGGCTGATACAGGAAAAACCTGGACGGGAATTGATTCTGCTGCAGGAATTTATAAAATGGGCAGAACCCTTTTGGCGGTTACCGCAGCCAATCCAGCAAGGGTTTACGTATTGCAGGCATCGGGAAGTGTTATGGGGCGTTTTTATGTGTCTGATGATACAGGTAAAACTTTTCAGACTACCGTGGTGGGTGATGCTACAAACGGCACTAATTTTCTTGGATATTCTCCGGATGGAAAAGATACCAAAGGCCAGGCCTCATACGATCTGGCCATCTGCGCCAATCCTTTAAATGCCGATGAGGTACATATTGCCGGTATCATTTGTTTTAAATCCCTGGATGTCGGTAAAAAATTTACAGCCACTACCGTTTGGACCTATCCCAACGGAACCGGTTACAACCACGCAGATGTGCATTCGCTTGAGTGGGTTAATACCAATATTTATTCCACCAGTGATGGCGGTATTTTTCGCAGCCTCAATAATGCCGGTGACTGGGAAGAACTGTCCACAGGACTGGGTATTCGCCAGTTTTACCGCATAGCCTGCTCATCGCTTGAGCCTAAGATTGTTGTTGGCGGAGCCCAGGATAACGGAACTACCTTCCGGCGCACTGATGGCGTTTGGTATGAATGGCTTGGCGCCGATGGTATGGACTGCATTACGTCACCCAATGATCCGGAAGTGGCCATTGGTACCAGTCAGTATGGCGGTTTGTATAAAACGGATAATTCAGGTCAGGGTTTCAGGAATTTAACGCGGCCGGCAACCGGCAACTGGGTTACCCCGCTGGTTATGCATCCGCGCAACCATGATACTGTTTGGGGTGGCTACAACGGTGTGTACCGCAGTGATGATGGCGGTTCCACTTGGAATAAGGTTACTGCTGCTATCACTAACAATCTCGATGTGCTGGCCATAGCTCCATCCGATACCCGTTATATATATACGTCAAGGGCCAGTACCCTGTATCGCAGCTCGAATGGTGGTGCAAACATCAAAACCATAGCAGCGCCATCTTCGATTACCTCTATTTATGTGAGCAAATACAATCCGCTGAAAATATGGATAACCTGCAACAGCGGTACCAATCGGATATTCACTTCCAACAATGGTGGTGACACTTTCATAGATATTTCAGCAGGCCTTCCTACCATTTCGGCCCGCTCTGTGGTAGTGGATGAGGATGCCGCAGAAACGATTTATGTGGGAATGAGTCTGGGTGTTTACTATCGCGATACCATTACCAAAACCTGGACAGAACACGCTGTGGGCTTGCCACTTGTGGCAGTGAATGAGGTGGAAATGCAAAAGTCGGGAGCCAAACTTCGTGTGGCTACCTATGGAAGAGGGGTTTGGGAAAGCGACTTGCGCAATGTTACATTGCCTTGCTCCGCGCCGGAAACCAACTCTATGATGGTAGATGGAGTTAATCATTTCAGTGCCCGCGTGAGCTGGAATCCGGTGGAAGAAGCCGTAACCTACACCACGCAATACAGACTGACCACCGACACGGGCTGGACAACCTGGTCATTGGCTACACCCCATACCCGCGATACTTTTACCGGATTGAAATCCAATGCGGCTTACAAGTGGCGGGTGAGGAGCAACTGCAACATGAACTCCGGTGCATATGCCGAAGGATCATTCAATACACTTGTCAATGGTGTACGGACATCAACCAGAGTTTCTGATGCCCTTAGGATTTATCCGCAGCCTGCCGGCAATACTGTAAATGTATCTTTTAACCTGAATCAGACCGGTGTTGCTACTGTTACCATGTATGATATGGCCGGAAATGCTGTGCTGGGAACCAGAATCAATGCCATTGCAGGAGATAACAGATTGCCTCTGGACGTGAATATACTGCCCGCAGGAAGATATTTGCTGAAAGTGCAGACAGATAACATGCACCTAACAGGTACATGCGTGCTTTTAAAATAGTTGATTACAGGCTGTTGTAGGCTACGAAAGCGCAGAGCGCAAACAACACAACGTTGATGGCGATGTTTTTGAACTCTTTATGCTTGTAGTGATGCACAGCAGCGAGTACCATAACTACTGCCAAACAAAGAGAACATATCAGTGAAGAAACAGGCATAAAGCCGGTGAGGGTGGGAAGAATAATTCCCAGCGCACCGATCAGTTCAAGAATGCCCACAAGTCTAACGGAAGTTTCAGGGTATTCATTTACCCAAGTCATACCTGCGCCTGCCAGTTGTTCCATGCTGCGTGTGGCTTTCATAATGCCGGCCAGTCCAAAAAGGAGAGCCAGAACGATTTTTACAATCAGAAGAATCATTGCGTTTTAATTTGATTGCAACATTAGAAAAACTGAATCAAAAATAAAAATCGGGTTATACAGTTCGAATGGGGATATAAATTTCTTCCGTGCTTTCGGGGTGGCCCGGAATATAATTGGAAGGCAGTTTTTCAAAGTGGGGCCGGTTATCCAGTTCGTACCCGGATTGCGGCAGCCATTGGGTATAGATGTATTGAAAAATGGAAAAATCCGGTCCTTTGTGGTCGAATACGGCGTATAGTCCACCGGGTAAAGAGAATTGTTCCCATCCTAAATCCCTTTCTCCGACATATTCTGCTGAAACCAGTGCATATTTCAAGAATGGCGTTGCTGGATTGAAGTTTTCGAAATATTCGTTGGGATAAACATTCACCGAGTAGAAAAATTCTGGATCTGCTGTAAAATGCTGTTTTTGCGCACGTCTAAAATGGCCCCATAGTTCAGGGGTCAAGTTGTTGTATAGTGACATTTCTACAGAGATGCCGGTTAATAAAAATTCTGGTAATTGAGTAATGACGGGACTTTGCATTAATGTGCAATATGCAATTTTTATTGTTTTCCTACAATAACAGCGCTGTAATCATCGATAGAAAGTATATATTGTCCCGGAGCAAGCCTGCTCATATCAATCATTTGGTTGTTAATGTTCCCAGACATAACCAGTTTTCCGCCCATTTGCGTTAAGCGAAAAGCAGGGTTGCTCTTTGTGAGGTTCTCAAATTTGATTACATCGGTGGTGGGATTTGGGGAAAATTGCGGTTTGGCCAATTTAATGTTGAATTGGGATAGCACGCCAAAACTAACCATATTGGAAATGCCTTGGGAAAAGGATCCTGAGCCGGAGTGACAGGTTAAGTCGGGCTTAAAGCCAATGGCATAGCGATTGTTGCCGGATGGTGGGTTTAAATCGCTGAAAGAGCGCGTAGTCGTTGCCACGCTGCCGATTTCGGTGAAAGGTCCGTTTTGGTTGCTTCTGTAAATGACATAAGTGTTAATTGGGTAAACCCCCACATAATCTGACCAGCTAAGGTTGTTTTCTCCGTTTACACCGAGGCTGGCTGTGAGATGCATGGTTGTATGTGTATACCAGCGGTTCTCTTCCGCCTCATTGCCGCAGGTATCAATAATGGAAATATAGTATGTGTAAGGTCTTTGTTTTGGAATAGATGCGGAATCAATGTACTCCGTTTCAAGGGCATTGGTCAGGGTTGCTAATTTGGTGAATTTTCCTAATGTGGAGGTTTCACGGTATACTTGGTAAGCTGCTGTGGCACCGGGATTGGCAGGTGTCCATTTTATTTTGTTCTTTCCGGTTGCACTATCCACTACCACAACGCACAGGGGTTGTACTGTAGGATTGGTGGTTTTAATGGTTATGCTGTTCGTTCGGAAATAGCAACTGTTAAGGGTGTCTTTCACCGCTACATAGTATTCGCCGGGTTGTTTTGCAAATAGGGTGCTTTTATCGCTAACTCCCATATTCCACTGATAGCCGTAACCACCGGAAGCTTCCAGCTTTACACTGTCCCCAAAACAAAATGATGTATCGCCCAATGCCTTTAATTTCAAATTGTCCATCGATATCACGGTCAAATAGACGGTATCAGTGGTTATTCGGCAACTTCCGGAGGTTGTCTGGGCATAATATTTTCCCGATTTTTTTACATTGATGGTGTTGGAAGAGTCACCGGTGTTCCATTTAAACGCTACATTGGAATAGGCATACAGAGTCAAGTCTTGACCTTTGCACAGCGATATTTTATTGGTGTTATACGGGAAAGCAGAAACGGATAAATAATCGCCGGATACTTTCACTTTCATAATGGGAGTTGTATCTACGCACTGGGTGCTGCTATCAACGGCAAAAGCCTGAAATCTTCCGGAAAATTCAATATCTCTTTTTTGGCCAATATATCCATCACTCCAGTAGATGTAGCTTGGACTGCCCGAATAGGAAACACTCACGCTGATTTTGGCGGCGCAGGTATCGATGTTTAGATTGGATGTGGTGTATTTGAGGTTGAAGCTTGTATAGCAGCTGAAAATCTGTGATTTGGCGCTGAGTGCAGAACCGATTGCTATGGTAAGTAGCAGTATATGTTTGAAAACTCTCATAGTGTAAATTTAACCCGGTGAGTCAGACCCTTAATCATGAACTTGTCATGATGGCCGTGTAAAAGTTTTTGTTATGTTATATTAAACAAGTAACGATGCAGAAGGTTTTGGTAAGTCGGAAATGGGTTCATTCACCGTTTTGGAGTTGGAAAGGCATCTTTTTTATAAGTTCAAAAACAAATTAAGCTGTAAGGAATCTTGTAGGCCAAAAAGATAAAATAATATAAGCTTTGATTATATTGAATTGTTTTGAATTTGAAATTGGTTTTATATACCTATTTCACCTTAAAATAAAATAATTTGATATTTTATTTTTTTCAAATGTGATGCTCGTAAAATAAATTCCCTTTGGCAAATAGCTAACATCGATTTTCAATACATCATTCGCATTGATTTTGTCGTTTTTATAAACTTCTTTTCCCTTGTTGTTGCTAATTGAAATGGATTTTATAAGACTATTTGTTTGAAATGATATATTTATAATTCCACTGTTTGGATTGGGGTATACACTATATGAATTATCATTTGTAATTGATGTTTTTTGAGTCCCAATCGCATTGGTGCAATAGGCATTACTTCCCAGCAGTTTGTTCATTTCATTGCATAAATAAAAATAGTTTTCGATGTCGGTTTGGTTTACGCTACCCTTCAGTAAATTATTGCTTTCAAGCGGATCATTTGAAATATTGTAAAATTCTTCAGCGCCATAGTTAAATTTAATCAGTTTGTAATCTCGGTTGCGTATGGCTTTGCCATCGGCGCTGTCGGTGGTTAATTTGAATATTTCACTGAATACCCACGGCCTAACACTGTCCGACAGGTTTTTCAAAATGGGTTGCAGGCTTCTGCTGTCAACGGGTTTGCCGGCCGGTATGCGGTTTTTCCAGTTCGTATAGCCGAAATTTTCAACGATGGTGGCAAATAAATCTGCAGTATTCACCAACGCAGTGCTAACCCTGCCGGGTTTTATCACGGAAGGTCCTGAAACAATAAGGGGCACATGCACGCCATAATCATACACTGTGCCTTTTGCCTTACTTAAATCACTAATCTGCGCAGTTCTGGGGGTATTGCCATTATCTCCAATGAAAATAACATCAGTGCTGTCCATTTTATTCATGATACGCAGGGTATCAAACAATCTTCCGATTTCGTGGTCCATGGCCTGAATCATGGCTTTGAAATAGGCTTTGGGTTGTGCGTTGATATTGGCGGGTGTGCCGCTCAGCGATGTGTAATTATGAAGTCCGGCAGGTGGCAAATGCAAAGGTTCGTGCGGTGCATTGAATGCCAGCCACAGGAAGAATGGGCTTGTTTTCTTCTGCGCTTTTAACCATGTTACGGCATTGTTTACATTCTCTGTGGTGGCATAATTGGTAACTGTGCTTGCCACACCGTTGGTGTATTTGGTCCAGTTGGTAAAACTTGGCAGCTGCCCGATAAACGGACCTTCAGCCCAGTCGTAACCCAATGACAGCGGACTGACAAGGTTGATGGCCGGTGCGGCCTGTTTCAAATGCCATTTTCCGATATTGGCCTTAACAATATCCGGATTGTGTACTTTCAGCAACTTAGGAATGGATATTTCAGCTGTGTCTATCTGCCCTGAACCGCCTGTACCGCCTACAATACCGCCAACACCTGTGCGAAAACTGTATCTGCCGGTTAAAATAGTGGTTCGGGTGGAGGAGCAAACGGGATTGCTCATCAGGTATTTAAACCTAACGCCTTTGGCCAGTAAGCCTCTGATATTGGGCACAGCTACGGTATCACCGGCATTTTCATAAAATCCAAAATAATCCGGACTCAGATCATCAGCAATGATAATGATGGTATTGCGCTGTGCATAGGCATTGTAAG
>CAYSIK010000003.1:0-4247 GCA_964431045.1 uncultured Flavobacteriaceae bacterium | reverse complement strand
GTCAAGAGTAGATTTTTCAGTTTCATGGAGTTTGTTTTTTTCGGTAAAAAATTCTGCATCCCAGCGAAGGGGTTTCGGTTTGTGTTACTTTTTTATTTTGCAGCAATTCTTTCACCGCATTTGCGACAAAAGGGTTAGCCAGTTCAGGGTTTTCGCCATTGTCATCTATAGCGCCTTTATAACGGATATTAAAACCATCTTTTTCTTTCCATATTACAAAGGCCATAGGCGTGTGTTCCGCACCAAATTCCTTTCCAATCCTTTGTGTAACATCCTGCAGATAGGGGAAATTAAAGGAATCCTGCCGGGCTTTTTCCTGCATCAGTCCAAACGACTCATCTTCGTAAATCAGCGTATCCATGCTATTGACGGCAATTAAAGGCACCTGTAATTTGGAAAATTCGCTGTTTAGCGCGTTCATACGCTTGCTGTAGAGTTTGGCAAAAGGACAGTGGTTGCAGGTAAAAATTACAATAAATCCTTTGGCCTGTGGATAATCGCGGGTGGAGAAACTTGCCCCATTTGCATTGGGCAGGGCGAAATCTGCCATGGGTTTAGGTCCTGAAAAGCCGAAGGCTGAAAGTGTAATGAACGTGGCCAACGGCAATATGGCAAACCAGCTGCGCATCGTTATTCTGCCATGAAATGGCGGGTAATCCGCTGCTTGGTGTTGTTTTCAGTCACAGTTATGTGATACAAACCCTTGCTAAGTCCACTGATATCGATACCATCCTGAAGATTTGGTTTTGGCAGCATCATTTTGGTTCTGCCCAGCCTGTCGGTAATGGTGATGTAGTAGGCAGAATTAGCCGGATTTTCAAAGCGCACATACAGTTTATTTTTTGCCGGATTGGGATAAACGGTGAAGTCTGTGCCGGTATTGGAAACATTGCGGGTTCCTGCAGGGCTGGTTACAACAAACTGCCCCATCATGCCCTCATCTTCGTGCAGGCTGATATGGCAGTGGTACATAAATGGGTGCTGAGCATCGGCATAATCATCAAAGCGTGCAATAAATTTAACCACCGTAGGGCTTCCTCCGCCGGGGCCGCCCGTTTTTGCAGGAATAAACACCACGTCCTTCCAGCCTGCCTGTGCAGCAGCGGGTGCGGCGCCATTTACCGAAATAATATTGAATTCCACATCATGGATATGGAAAGGATGTCCAAAGCCCGATGTGCTGGTTATTTCCCAAATTTCAGTATTGCCTAGTGGCACATTGTATTCGTTGTAGTTGAAATTGAAAAGTTTATGGTTGATGATAAAGGCATTAGGTCCAAGTATGGTTGGTGTTTTAACACCTGTGCTGTCACTGATGGTGAGTTTGCGTGTTATGTTTGCGTTAGCCGGGTTCAGGGTTTGAATGGTTGTCAGGGCTGAGGGAATAGCGGTGATAGGATTGGTTGTTTGTCCACCGATATTGAGGTGCAGTATGTTGAAGTCTTTACGTCCCAAAAAGTTGGCAAACGGCCCGTTGGGAAAACTTTCACCGCCGGCAACACTGCCGCCTAGTTGAGAATTGTAGGCTTTTAAATCAACGGAAGTGCCCGCCTGACCTACGCAATTAATTAATATTTCAATTCTTTCTCCGGCATGCAAGGTATATTTGGTTACAGCTACCGGTGCATTCAGTAACCCGCCGTCTGAGGCAATCACATAAAAGGTACGGCTATCGCTAAAGCCGAGGTTGTAACTGCGTTCAATAGCAGCGTTTAATACTCGGAAACGCACAACCTGCGCGGGCACTGAATATTGAGCCCGAAGGGTCATGTTGGTGAGCATGCTGTCGCCATAAGGAACAGGCGTAAGCTGGTTGGATGTGCTGAAATCACGGTCTGTAAGCACCAGCGGAATATCGTCAACCCCATACCTGCGAGGCAATGCCAGCGCGCTTTCTACCGCATCCCGCACGATTAACAAACCGCCAATTCCTTTGGTGATCTGATCCATGGTCATTTCGTGCAAATGCGGGTGATACCAGTATGTTGCAGCATCGTTCTTGACTGTCCAGTAAGGTTTCCAGGTAGTGTTTGGGGGAATAATCTGGTGTGGACCACCGTCCATTACCGCAGGCAGGTGCATGCCGTGCCAGTGTATGGTGGTGCTGTCATTCAGTTTGTTGGTCACATTCATGTGCACTTCATCGCCTTTGTTTACAAAGAGCGTGGGTCCCCAGAACTTCCCGTTGATGCCGCCTGTGATTGTTTGCTGGCCTTTGTTTACGATTTGCGCAAAGGTGTCTTTGATGGTCAAATTAAAGTTGGTGCCCGAAAGGGTATCGGGAATCCACATGTTATTATATTGAGCATTGGCCGCCAGGCTGCACAATAGGAGTAAAATTGCTATGGGGTATTTTTTCATGGATGTTATGCTATTGGATGCAGCCAACAGAAAAAAGTTTAATACAGCCTTGAATTTACAGGCTGTGGGTGTTAAAACTGTTTAATCAGGCTCAGGTATTCAATACTTTTACTTAATGGATAAAATGGAAGTGTTTCCATTAGGGCTTTTACTTCACTTTCATCTTTATCCTTAAAGATGAGCACGGCACCATTTCGCGCTTGTCTTAAAAAAAGGTGTTCGATGATGCCTTCCTCTTTCCAGCGGGCAACGATTTCCTGTTCGTGTTTCAGTATTTCCTGGAAATTCTCGGGAAGATTTTCCATATCGAGGGTTAAAATGGCTTGTATGTTCATGATGGTTTAAATGTCAAAGTTCGGAAAAAAGCAGGCAGTTTGATGACTGACGAGGATAAATGAAACAAATAGTATGTTTATTTTTTTTTTGTAGGGATGCTACAATAGCATAGCATTTTCATCCAATGGTGGTTTAGCTAAGCACCCACAAAAAACTCAGATACGTGGCAAAAAAGAACACCCAGAAAAGCTTGTAAAACCGGCGAATGCTTTTTTGTTCATCCAGACGAACGGTTCTTAAATGCAGCAGGAAAGCCAGACTCAGGGCTATCAAACTGTACATAAGTATTAGCTGTACCTGTTTATAGCTCCAGAAAATACACCAGCCATAGGCCGCCATTACAAAAGCTGCACCGGTGTATAAGGCCGTTTTGGGTGAATACAACAGGGGAAAGGTTTTGTATCCAAAATGGGCATCGCCGGCCCTGTCGGGAAGGTCTTTGTACCAGGCAATGGCAAGGCTGAACGCCGAAATGAAAAGGGTCAGCGGATAAATTACGGGTTGAATCCCAAAATTTCCCTGCAGCATGCCGGCAAAGTGCATGGCCATGCCAATGTTAACCAACACGCCGCGCACAATAGTTATCGCCAGGGCTGCAGGCAAATGGTGCTGCTTGAGTTGAATCGGCGGAACAGAATAGGCAATGCCCAATATCAGGATAACGGCAATCAGCAAAAGCAAAAACCAGTGCAATAGCGCCGCAGCACCTATAGCAATGATGCCGGATACGATAACAATCTTTCTGGCGGTGCCCATTTCCAGTTTTCCCGATGCGATGGGCAATTCCGGTTTGTTGATTTTATCCAGTTCCACATCCACAATCTGGTTTAGTCCTGTGATGCATACATTGCAACCCAGCGCCGCTATCAGGGTGATAGCCAGCATGTAAAAATCATCCGAAAGATTTCCGCCCTGCAGCAAGAACAACACGACGATGCTCACCACAGAGCCTATGATGGTGTGCGGGCGACTGAATTTCCAGAGTGTGTATAGATTCATGCGGAGATGGGGTGTTGTGCAATGATAACGATAAGGTTGCCTTGTAGCTGCGGTATTCTTTTCACTTCGATGGAATATTCACTGTCAGTAAGGTCTTTTAATAATTCCTGATATTGTTTCAGGCTTTTGCTTTTTAAAACCGAAAGCCATCCATCCCATGCCACTGTGATAAGTTGAATTGGGATGAGATAGGTTGTCGCAATGCGTAGCAGAGAAAAAGGCCGGATGGCCCAGGCTGTCAGCGGTTGCAATACAAAGGCAGCCAGCGTGACCTGAATGAAACTGAGCACGGAAGGCTCCAGCACTTCGGTCACTATGCAGCCGGCTTTTGCTGCTTTCATTTTTTGGATGAGTTCCTTTTGCTGCGCGGAAGTGAAATGGTGAAAGGCATTGAAAAGACTATACTGTTTTCCTTGTTCAGGCTGAAACTCAAGCAGGTTGAGGGGCCTGCTCTCCACTGCAGTATATTTTTTTACTTCATCTGAAACCGATTCCGGGTATAAATCGCTGAGCGTGTAATGAATTTTGGGCAAAGCATTTTGCTGTATATA
>CAYSIK010000002.1:32237-38580 GCA_964431045.1 uncultured Flavobacteriaceae bacterium | reverse complement strand
TTCTGGTACGGTTTTAATGCAATTATTTCTTATTTATTTAAAATGTATTTTAACCTCGCAGCAGTATCTCTTCTAACCTTGATATACTGACCATCAGGGTGAACATAATCAATATAAAAGGCCGCATCGTTCCATTCCAAATAGGCCTTACCATTGCGTATCTGGCAGCTTTGCAGGTTTTGAAACGACTGTCCATTATCGGCAATCATAACTTCATCGATTTCATTATCGGCATATTTTCCGTTGCAATTATCATCTTTTACACAGATGGCAAATTTCTCTTTTCCATTGCTCCAGCTGCCAAACAGAATGTTCATTCGCCGAATGCGAAATGAATTTTCTGTACCTGAGAAAAGTCTATTTCCCTGCAACTGATACATGGCCTTATCATTCATTATCGAAAACTGTTTGAACTGTGATGCAGGAAAATGCTCCAGCATTACCCTAAAACCATTGGGTTTGTTATCAACGGCAATGACTGCAGTTTTATGGGGTTTAATGGTATCAGGCGGGCCGTCATCCGTTAAATCATAGTTATGGTTCCTGTCGGTCCAAATTATTGTATTGTAGGCTGTCCAGCCTGGATTTTCAATGAGCAGCAGTGTGTGATTGGCTGCAAATTCATCGGTTTTAACCGCACTAAATATCCAGGTAAATCCTTTTCGATAGGTTTTATTCATTACAGGGGCTTTCACTTTTCGCCAAAGCGCAACATCAGAAACTTTGGCAGAAGCAAAATCAAGCGGATTTGCCACAGAATCTCCCCGGAATTCAAACACATTGGACACCATCATGGTTTTTGTAAACTCAGCATCGGTGCCCCTTTCCGATAAAGCAAGCTGAATATTTTGAGCGGACAGAGACCCTATACCCAACACCATTAACCATATGAATTGTTTACTCATCTTTCCCGGCTCCTAAAAATTGCAACAAAAAATACAATAAGTTTACCAAAGCACCTGCAGCGGCGGCCACATAAGTCATTGCGGCCCATTTCAAACAATCCTGAGCACCGGCCAGTTCTGGTTGTGAAACCAAATTTCTTTGCTTCATCCAAGTTAAAGCCCGATTGCTGGCATCAAATTCCACAGGAAGTGTCACCAGGGCAAACAAAGTAATCACTGCGTAGCAAGCCAGAATAATTCCTAATATCAGTTGCGTACCGCCGCCTATTCCAAATCCAACGAAGGCAACGCCAAATATTACCACATTAAGTATGGTTGCACTGATATTCTGCAAAGGCACCAATTTGCTGCGCAATTGAAGCATGGAATAGGCGGTGGCATGCTGGACTGCATGTCCGCACTCGTGTGCAGCCACCGAAGCAGCAGCCGCATTTTCGCCATAATAAACATCCCTGCTAAGGTTGACGGTTTTGTTTACGGGATTGTAGTGGTCTGTTAATTCACCGTCCACCTGAATAATCTGCACATTCGAAATCCCGTGATCACGGAGCATTCTCTCAGCAATTTCTTTTCCGGAAAGGCGGTTGGATAAATGCACGCCGGCGTAATGATTAAACTTTGATTTTAATCTGCGCTGAACAGCCATGCTTATCAGCATCATGATAATCATTATGAAAAAATATCCTGACATAGTCAATATAATGGATTATTTACAAAACCGCACCATCATTACCACCACAGCAACCAAAAACATGATAATACTGATACGGTTGATTCCGTGCATCATTTTCAGGTATGAACTTTTGGGGCCTTCCTGTTTGCGAAAGGTTAAATAAGAAATAAATTTATTGAATATCATTCATTTACAATTAATTCGTCCGATTTTCTGATTGATTTTCTTACCGGCTCCATTAGATCCAGCGGCTGGTCTGCATATTCTTCCAACAGGGCAATATCCAGTACCTGAAGCATATTGCTTACATAATGAAATTTCATATCCTTGAGATAACTTTCATTAATTTCCTGCACATCCTTGCGGTTGGCTTCACACATAATCACATCGGTAATACCGGCTCTCTTGGCAGCCAGTATTTTTTCCTTGATGCCCCCTACCGGCAGCACCTTTCCTCTCAGGGTAATTTCACCTGTCATGGCCAGGTGGCTTCTCACTTTTCTTTGGGTAAAAAGTGAAGCCAGTGAAGTTAAAATGGTAATTCCCGCTGAAGGCCCGTCTTTGGGTATAGCGCCTGCAGGAAAGTGAACATGCACATCCCAGTGTTCAAAAACGCGTGTATCTATTTCCAGGTAAGAGGAATGTGCCTTTAAGAATGTGCGTGCAATACTAACACTCTCTTTCATCACATCGCCCAGCTGACCGGTAACGGTAAGACTACCCTTACCCTGCATCAGCGTACTTTCTACAAACAATACAGAACCACCCATAGGACTCCATGCAAGTCCTGTTACCACACCCGGTGTAAGATTATTCTCATAGGTTTCAGGCTCCATCTTTTCAGCACCCAAAATTTCCTGCACAACCTCAACTCCCATATTTTTAGTGTACTTCTCGCCCATAGCAAGACACTTTGCTGCAGATCGGGCAAGGGCGGCAATTTTCTTATCCAGACCACGGACTCCACTTTCCCGGGTGTATTGCTCCACCACAACTTCCAGTGCTTTGTCTGTAACCTTGAAGTCTCCTGCTTTTAATCCGTGGGCTTTGCGCTGTTTAGGAATGAGATATTTCTTCGCAATTTCTATTTTCTCCTCAAGGCTATATCCGCTAATCTCAATAATTTCCATTCTGTCCAGCAATGCCGGCTGAATGGTGTCCAGATTATTTGCGGTAGCAACAAACAGCACCTTGCTCAGGTCATAATCCAATTCCAGATAGTTGTCGTAAAATGTGCTATTTTGCTCCGGATCCAGGACTTCCAGCATGGCACTTCCGGGATCACCCCTAAAATCCCTGCCCATTTTGTCTATTTCATCCAGCACAAAAACAGGATTGCTGCTGCCTACTTTCTTTAGGTTCTGAATTACCCTGCCGGGCATTGCTCCAATATAGGTTTTTCGGTGTCCTCGAATTTCACTTTCATCATGCAAACCGCCGAGGCTCATCCTCACGTATTTTCTGCCGAGCGCACGCGCTACGCTTCTGCCCAGGCTTGTTTTACCCACACCCGGAGGGCCGTATAGGCAAATTATAGGGCTTTTCATGTCGCCTTTCAGCTTTAACACTGCCAGGTACTCAAGAATGCGTTTTTTAACCTTATCCAGTCCAAAATGGTCCTCATCCAGCACCTTTTCGGCGAATTTCAAGTCAAAATTATCCGTAGTGTATGAATCCCAGGGTAACTCAATCATGAGCTGCACGTAGTTGAGGCCCACGCTGTAATCAGGCGATGCCGGATTCACCCGCATCAAACGATCAAGTTCCTTGTTAAAATGCTGATGAACCGTTTTTGACCAGTTTTTCGCATTGCCCTTTTCTCTTAGATTTTGAATCTCCTTGTCCGGCGTTTCACCGCCCAGTTCTTCCTGAATGGCGCGAATTTGCTGGTGCAGAAAATACTCACGCTGCTGTTTGTCTATATCGGTTCTAACCTTATTTTGAATCTCGTCTTTGAGTTCAAGAATCTGGAGTTCTTTGGTCAGCATCTCGAGCACCTTCACCGCCCTGTCTCTGGGATTGATATTGGCAAGTACCTGCTGTTTCTCGGCCACACCAATATTGAGATTGCTGGCTACAAAGTGTACCAGAAAATTGTTGCTGTCAATATTCCTTATGGCAATATTGGCCTCCGTTGGAATATTGGGGGCCAGGTTTATTATCTTTTCTGAAATATCACGAATGCTTTGAATGATGGCATCATATTCTTCATCCTCAGACACCGGCTCATCCGCAAGATTGCTGATTTTGGCTTTGAAATATGGATCTTTTTGCGTATATTCATCAATATTTATCCGCTTACGCCCTTGTATAATGAGGGTAGTCGTACCATCCGGCATGCGCATGGTTCGTATGATATGGGCAAGCGTGCCTACTGTGTACAGATCTTCCTGCGCGGGATCCTCAATATCCGGATTTTTCTGTGCAACTACTGCAATAATTTTATCTTTTTTGGCAGCCTCGCGCACCAGTTTTATGGATTTGTCCCTGCCAAGGGTGATGGGAAATATAACACCCGGAAAAAGTACTGTATTGCGAATGGTTAAAACAGACACTTCCTCCGGAAGTTCCATTTTTCTGAACTCTTCCTCATCTTGCTTGGAAAACAGAGGCATAAATTCAGGATTATCGCCATTTCCGTCCAGCTCTGAATTTAAACCTAAATATAATTCGTTCGTATCAAACATGTGACTATGTTGTTTCAACCTATGTGCCAATTTGAAAAATTGTCAAATCCGCTGAAGCATCCGCCAATCTACAAATAAAGTATGACATAATGACAATTTTACTGACACAACATTCGACATTGAGAATTTCGATAAAGTTTGTTTGAAATTTCGCAGTCTTTACCGAATTTTGCAGTAACTAAAAATACAACACATGAAAATGAAGCACGTACTTTTTGCCCTGGCCATTCCGGCTCTGGCATTTCTGTCCTCTTGCGGAGGCGGTTCAGACCCTGACGCAGCACCCAAGCCCACCCTGTCTTTTCAGACTGGCAGCGGTTTCACATTTGCCGATGCCCAGGCCGGTGTGGATGACATTCTTAAAATTGGAGTAATTGCCAAAAGCAACGATTCCAAACTCAGCAAGGTTACTATTAACCTCAGCACAAATGGTGGCACTCCCGGTATTATTTTTGACACTACCGTAAATGCCAACGGTGCTACTTTCACCTACAACTATAAAGTTCAAGGTGGTGTAGCCGATGTTCTGAAGCTTACTGTTACTGCGACCGATGCTAACGGAACAACCGCTGAACAGAGCCTGAGCATTGAAATTACTCCTGCTACCGTGGCTATCGGTCTTCAGCAAAACCAGCTAATCTACAACTTGCAAAGCCCTGCAGGTTATAATGGTGCCTATGATCTCACAAAATCCGCCGGCAAGTTCAGTGCCGACAAACCCACTGAGAAAGATATCATTGATGGCACACCCAGCTCTGCTGTTTTCAGCAAGTCATGGACATCCGGCAACGGAAGCAAGTTCGTAAAAGTATCGGCCAACGATTACAACCTGGCAACCAGCAGCTCCTTCATCTACAACCTTTGGAAAACAAATGCAGCCAATGCCAGCGCTACTGTTACCGACATCAAGCTCGGCGACGTAATTCTGGTAAAATCAGGTCAAAGCGTTCCTTTCGGTTTGTACGTAATTAAAGTAACCGAAGTTAAAGAAACTACCACTGACAACCTGGATTACATTAAATTTGAATACAAAGGCGATATCTAATCCGCCTAAAATCAGATAAAAAACCCCGGCTCAGTGAGTCGGGGTTTTTTGTTGAAAAACAAACGGTAAATTTTGTTTCTTTTGCATATCGTGAAAAGAATCGGAATTTTTACCTCGGGTGGTGATTCTCCCGGTATGAATGCCTGTATCAGGGCGGCAGTCAGAACTTGCCTGGCTTACAAAATTGAACCCTACGGCATTCGCCGTGGCTATGAAGGCATGATTGAAGATGATATTCATCCTTTAAATGCAGGCAGTGTTTCAAATATTATTCAATACGGCGGTACCGTTTTAAAAACCGCCAGAAGTGCTGAATTCAGAACACCGGAAGGAAGGTCCAAAGCTGCAGCCAATTTAAAAAAACATGGCATTGAAGGACTTGTCTGTATTGGTGGCAACGGCTCCTATACCGGTGCACTTTATTTACAAAAAGAATATGGTATTCCTACGGTAGGCTGTCCCGGAACCATAGATAACGACTTGGCCGGAACTGATTACACCATTGGTTTTGACACAGCAGTAAATACCGCTATGGACGCCATTGACAGAATACGGGATACCGCTGAAAGCCACGGTCGTGTTTTCTTTGTGGAAGTAATGGGCCGGGATTCAGGGTATATTGGCCTTTATGCCGGATTGGCAGGTGGTGCAGAAGGAATTCTTATTCCTGAAAAAGGCAACCAGTTTGATGTGCTGATTAAACATTACGAGCAAAAAAGCCGTAAAAAAGAATTTTCTATTTACGTGGTAGCCGAAGGCGACGAAGAAGGCAAAGCACTGGAACTTTCGCGGCGTTTTTTACAGCATTATCCGCTGAGCGACACACGCGTTGTGGTTCTGGGTCATATCCAGCGCGGAGGCAAACCCACTGCCAGCGACAGGATTTTGGCCAGCAGACTGGGAGCGCATGCGGTAAAGGGACTTACGGAAGGCAAAAACAATTGCGCCGTTGGCGTTATCAAAGACGAAATTATTTACACCTCTTTCGAAGAGGCTATCAAAGGTAAAAAAGAACTCAGTGACAATCTTTGGG
>CAYSIK010000002.1:22507-32227 GCA_964431045.1 uncultured Flavobacteriaceae bacterium | reverse complement strand
TGCAACTCAGGGTAAGAAATTTTGCCCTAATCCGCTCCCTTACATTCACACCCCAAAAAGGAATGAATGTAATAACCGGGGAAACCGGTGCAGGGAAAAGCATATTACTCGGTGCCTTAGGGCTTGTAACAGGAAATCGTGCCGAAATGTCGGCCCTGCTGAACAACAATGAAAAATGCATTGTAGAAGCGGAATTTGACATTCAGGCACTGGACCTAAAACCCATTTTTGAAGAACTTGAACTGGATTATGAACCCGTTTGCATCATACGCCGTGAGATTAGCACGCAGGGCAAAAGTAGGGCATTTGTGAACGATACACCCGTTCAGCTTTCCACCCTAAAACAACTTGCAGCCTTTCTGGTTCAGGTACATACGCAGAATACGGGAACATTCACTTCCGACCCACAGGAGCAACTGAATGTAATTGATGATTTTTCCCAAAATACTGTTTTACAATCTGAATATCAGCAGGCCTACCGTGCCTGGAAGAATGAAATGAAGAACCTGGAGATTCTGCAGGACAGAAAGGCCACATTCGAGCGAGAGCAGGATTTTATTCAATTTCAGTATGATGAGATATCGGAATTTTCTCCAAAGGAGGATGAAGAATCAGAACTGGATGCTCAAATTCAAATATTGGCAAATGCCGATGAAATAAGCAGATTATGTACCCAGGCCACAAATGAACTAACTGAAAACGAACAATCTGTCACCGACAGAATTAATAGCATTAAGCAGTTGTTCAAAAATGCCGAACGATATCTGGACCGGGCAGAAAGCTTTAAATCCCGTCTTCAAGGTATTGCTGAGGAATTAAAGGAACTGTCACGTGAAATAGAGCACACAGGACAATTGGCAGAAAATAAGCCCGATTTGCTTGAGACCCTGCAGGAAAGACAGGCACGTATGCAACTGCTTTTAAGAAAACACAATGTGGAAAACAGCACCGCATTGCTAAAGATTTTAAATCAACTGGAAGAAAAGCTGCAGGAAGCCCATCACCTGGATGAAGAAATTGATTCCACCAAGGTACGTATTGCGGAAAACGAGAAAAAAGTATCAACCTCCGGAAAGGCGCTGCAAGAAAGCAGGCTGCAGGCGGGCGCCTTGCTGATGAATGCGGTAGCAGGTCAATTGCAAAAACTGGGGATGCCGCATGCCAAGCTGGAATGCGAATGGATAGATCATGCTTCAAACCCCGGTATTAACGGGATTGCTTCTTTGCGGTTGTTGTTCAGGGCAAATGCCGGTTCTCCCCTGCTCCCACTGGATAAAGTTGCTTCGGGCGGAGAATTATCCAGGGTGAATTTTTGCCTGCGAAGCCTGACAGCGATGAAAAAAACATTGCCTACCCTCATCTATGATGAGGCAGACACCGGCATCAGTGGCGAAATAGCCTTGCAAATGGCACGTATGATGAGGGAAATGGCGCAGGAACATCAGTTGATTTGCATCACCCACCTGCCTCAGGTGGCTGCCGCAGGCAATACGCATTTTCGGATTTTTAAAGAAGAAACAGAAGCCGTTACAGAAAGCAAAATGGTAATGTTGAATAACGATGAAAGATTGCAGCACCTGGCATTTATGCTTTCCGGAAACACCGCCGGAGAAGCCGCACTCGGCAATGCTGCTGAACTAATGCAGCTATTTACAGATTAAAGCAATTTATCAGGCGAAGCCACATGGGTTTCGTACCACTGATCTTTTTCAAACGGTCCGTTGGCTGCTGCCTGGGTTGCCAAAACATCGCAACGCTCATTTTCCGGAACGCCTGAATGGCCTTTCACCCAGTGAAACTGGGGTTTGAAAACTTCATAAAGCGGATAAAATCGCTGCCATAAATCCGGATTTTTTACCTTTGTCCATCCCTTTTTCTTCCAGCCAAACAGCCATCCTTTCAGTATGGCATTGCATACATATTGGCTGTCGGAATAAATATGAACGGGAATTCCCCTGCTTTTGATGTTATCCAGCGCACGGATCACAGCCAGCAATTCCATTCGGTTATTGGTAGTGAGCGCGTAAGCGCCAAAAATCTCCTTCCTTTTGTCACCATACATCAGCACAGCGGCATAGCCTCCCGGACCCGGATTTCCCAGAGCCGCACCGTCCGTATAAACCACAATGGGTTGCACATGGCAAATTTTAAATCTGTCGCACTTATTAACAAAATTTGTGCACAACTCCACCAAAAAGGTTGATAACCTCACATCTGTGTCTTCTAATCTTGTAATGTTGAATTGATCAACATAAGAATTCAACCGAAATAGCACCCTTTTTCCTTTTCATTATAGAAAGCCCGACCGGAAACGGCCGGGTTTTCTCTTTCTATATACTTCCAATGATAGTAAATAGGAAATTTGACATCCTTACATTCTATTTTTGCCTGACCAAATCCAAACTTACTGTAAGGTTTGTCGGTTTATTGAATACATGAATGCAGAGATTATAACCATAGGAGACGAATTGCTGATTGGCCAAACCATCGATACCAACAGCGCATGGATTGGTAAAACTCTCGCCCTTATGGGTATTCAGATTAGCCGCAAGACTGCTATCAGTGATTCTGAAAATGAAATTATAACAGCTATTACGGAAGCCTTTCAAAGGGTCGATTTTCTGATGGTAACAGGTGGTTTGGGCCCTACCAAAGATGATATTACCAAAAAAACCCTCGCAAAACTCTATGGATGCGGTTTCAGGCGAGATGATGAGGTTACAGCGCATCTTGAAAACATATTTGCCCGCAGAGGCAGACAGTTGCTGGAAATTAACAAGCAGCAGGCAGATGTGCCTGAAATCTGCGAAGTACTTTCCAACGAGGTCGGAACAGCCCCCGGAATGTGGTTTGATCAAAATGGAAAAGTGCTTGTGAGTATGCCGGGTGTGCCGAATGAAATGATGTATATCATGGAAAACAGGGTTTTCCCACGTATCAAAAGCCGCTTTAAAACACCCGAAATCCTCCACTATACTGCAGTTACTGTTGGCATACCTGAAAGCTTGCTCAGCAAGCAATTGGAAGACTTTGAAAATTCCCTGCCCCCACACATCAAGCTCGCGTATTTACCGGCACTGAATACCGTTAAACTCCGTTTATCCGGCAAGGCAGATGATGCTGCTCTGCTAACCGCAGAAATGAACGGCTTCTTTGACCAAATGTGTGAAATTTGCGGTAATTCTATTTTCGTAAAAGAAGATATCAGCCCGGTGAAGCACATCGCAAGACTGCTCATAAAACACAAAATAAAAGTAACCCTGGCTGAAAGTTGCACCGGTGGTTACATCGCCAATCAGCTGGTTCTGGAACCCGGAATTTCCAAAGTTTTTAATGGTGGCGTCATTTCGTATGCCAATGAGACCAAACAAAGGGAACTGGGGGTGCCGGCCGAAATTTTCACAACCCAAGGTGCCGTAAGTGAAACCTGCGCCAGACACATGTGTGAGGCGGCCCTCAAAAAATTCAATGCGGATATTGCCATTAGCACTACGGGCATTGCCGGGCCCGGGGGCGCCACCGATGAAAAGCCTGTTGGTCTGATTTACATAGGCATTGCAACTGCAAAAGGTTCACAGGTAAAGAAATTCCGTCTTTTTGGCACCCGCGAACAGTTTATGAACAGAGCTGCAAATTGTGCAATGGTATTGGTGAAAGACGCATTGTCACAAGATTTTGGTGTACAATAACAGTAACGGGCAACAATAATCAAACTATATTTGTCATAACATTAATTTGGCGAATACCCTGTTGAATATTGTCCGGGTTCTGTTTTTATCCATAGGTTGTTTCATTGGTTCATCATCCCTTTTTGCGATTGATTTGCCTAAAAATCAAAACCTTGAAACCGGAATTCCTTCATTTATAAAAAATGAAGGACAATGGACAGACGGTTGCCATTTCCATTTTCGCAGCGGATTATTTCAGGCCAGTTTTTATACAGACAGAATAGTTTTTGCGATAGCGAATCCAAAAGAAGATTTTACTGCACCCCGGAAACCCAACCCGGAACACCCTGAACCTCCGAATTCTATGGTAAGGATGCAAGTGTGGGAAATTCGTTATCAGAACTCCCGGCCGTTTCAATTTGATGCACAAACACCGCTTGAAAATAAATTAGGGTATGCACGCATTCACCAAAATGGAAAAATCATTTACCCGGAACAATTTGAATCATTACGCATTCGAAATTTGTATGACGGAGTGGATGTAAGATTCAGCAGCCAAAAAGGTGTTTTAAAAATTGACTACATAATCAAACCGGGTACTATCCCTCATATTGCTTTTGATATCAATGGTTTCAATGAAACCCGGGTAGATGAAAGGGGGAACATATTGTTGAAGAGCAAATATGGTCAGCTTGTGGACAGCATCCCGCACAGTTTTGAACAAAACAACACCGAATCATCCGTAGAAGTTAAATATGTACAAACCGGTAAGCACCGATTTGCACTTCAATTTCCAGAGAATTTTAACAATGAATTTGGTACAATAGTAGACCCGTTTTACCTGGATTACAGCACCTACTTTTACGGAAACAATCAGACAAGCACATATACATATATCTATGATGTCAACGTAGACGCAAGCAATAATAGCTATGTTACAGGGCTGACAACGGATAAATACCCCGGAAAACCGGGCACCTATGACACCACATTATCAGGAAGTTATGATGCTTTTTTATGTAAGATCCCATCCGGTGGCGGAAAACCTGATTACTTTATTTACCTGGGCGGAAACTCATCCGATTATGGCTACGCAATGGCTACCACGGAAAGTGGTGATTGCTATGTGACCGGTAATACCTACTCAACTGACTTCCCAATTACTTTGGGCGTATTTGAACCAAAGTTGCCTTCTTTTTCATTTTACACAAGTTTTATTACCGGTATTAAAACTGATGGCAGTGCATTAATTTATTCAACCTATATAAAGGGTTCTTGCTGGGTAATCGATGTTAACAGTCAGGGGCAAGTTTATGTGGCTCCATATGGAAATAACCCCTACACCGTTACAAAGGACATTAACCCACCCGGACAAGTGGGTGGAGGTTTTGAGGCAAACATTATAAGACTAAACAGCACAGGTTCTGCCATTTTGAATTGTGTCGAATTAAAAGGATTCGGAAGTGAATACGTATATGCATTAACCATTGACAAAAAAAACCAAGTATATGCGGCAGGCTGGACCAGCAGCGACAACTTACCGGTAACAGCCGGAAGAAATAACTTCGGTGGATTCTTCAAGGGTGGTTCATGGGACGGATTTTTGTTCAAGATAGACTCGGCCTTTACAAAGTTCCTAATCAGTAAATACATTGGAACATCCGGATATGATTACATTTCAGCTATTACTGTAGATGATAACGAGGATATTTTTGTTCAGGGTATTGCCGGTGCAAACGATTTACCCGCCGCTACCAATACATTTCCCGGTGGCTCTACCACAGGATGGAATGGAGCTTCATTCATAATGCGTATATATAAAAATGGCATTTTCCCCCGTTGGACCACCTATATAACCAATAATACCTATGCATGGAGAAACCGCATCAGCGTCAATGCTAAAAACGAATGCGTTTTTGCAGGCAGCACCACAAGTACTACATTACCCACCACTTCCGATGCATTTCAAAAAACCTTAAAAGGCGGTTGGGACGGCTATATCGGAAAGTTATCCATTGATGGAGCCATTAGCTACCTTTCTTACTTTGGAGGCAGCGGAACAGATTACTTTTTTGCCGTTCAAACCCGCAGGATTGGCTGTGTTACGCACATTCTTTTAGGCGGATATGGTAGCGGTACTGATTACCCGGTCTATAAAGCCTGGAAATCTACAACAATTTCCGGAACAGCCTATGGTGGCAGGCTTGCAAAATGGAGAGACACATTAAAAGAAGATGCCATTGATCTGGGCCCGGATGCTGTGCAATGCGACCGCAACTACCGTATTCTTGAAGCCGGAAATCCCGGCGCAGCTTACCTCTGGCAGAATGGCAGCAAACTATCTTATTTCATCGTAGATAAACCCGGAAAATACTGGGTTTCTGCTACCTATGGCTGCGGATTAAAATCAGATACCATAACATTCAGCATTGCCCCGAGTGCCAAATCACATTTTCCTAAAGACACACTCATTTGCGATAAATACGGCTTGCTGCTGGATGCCCGAAACGATACCATCAAAGGCATAAAATATGCCTGGAATAACGGTGATACCACCCGGAAAATATTTGCAGATAGTTCGGGAAAGTATAAAGTTGGCATGTGGACACCCGTTTGCCAGTGGCGTTATGACAGCATTCAGGTTACCAAGCAATACAAACCCATTCGAGGAATTTGGCAAAAAGACACGGTGCTTTGCAAACCTTTCACTTTCGCGCTGCGTTCCGGCAGCGATACCATCACCGCTGCTTATGCTTGGAACACATTGGATTCGGTTTCTAAAATCACGGTAGACAAAGCCGGATTATACAATGTAAATATCACCAATCAGTGCGGCACATTACAAGACACCATCCTGATTAATTCCGACAGCATCCCTACCCTTTCATACCGCACCGATACGCTCATTTGTGATAAAGACAGTTTCCGTATTGCACGCAAGGGGTTCTCGAAATGGACAAAAATCACATGGAATGATGGAATCAAAGATTCCGCCAGGACCTTAACCCAAGCAGGGACATATACTGTAAATGTTAGCAATAGCTGCAAATCCTTCACAGACACTATTAAGCTGAAAATGGGAAAAATTCCGAAACCCTTTACCCTGGGCAATATGCTTTGGTGCGACAACCTACAGCTTTTTCAAACGGTGAATGACAACAGTTTCGCAAATATTCGCTGGAGTACCGGAGATACCGGAAGGCAACTGAAGATAAAAGACACCGGAATCATTACGGCCACCGCCGAAAGTATTTGTGGCACGAGCCGGGCAAGTTTCCGCGTAGAACGCGGTTTTAGTCCGGTAATCAAACTTGGCAGTGACACAATAATTTGCAATGCAAACTCATGGCTATTGGTTCCCAAATCCATTAATTTCCTGAATCAGATACAATGGGAAAATGGTTCGGTTGTAACAAACAGAAACATCAACAATGCCGGTAAATACTGGGCCACAGGCACCAACAACTGTGGCACAATTACAGACACCCTATATATTGCTTTTTTAAATTCACCCAAGGTTAAAGCACCATCAGATCTTTCCTATTGTGATTTTATAAGCCCCATACCTGTTTTAAAGGCAACTGGTTCAGGCGGAACGGCTGTTTATACCTGGAATACAGGAGAATCGGGCCTTAGCATTAAAGGCAACACGGAAGGAACCTATACTGTAACCGGCACCAATGAATGCGGTACAGACAGAGATTCAGTAAGGATTAAAGTATTTGCTTCGCCAAAACCGGATTTGGGCATAGATACTGCATTTTGTGGTGGATTTGCCTATCCTTTGACGGTGGGCAACGGTTATCAACTCATTAACTGGAGCAATGGCTCGTCAGCAAGCAGCATTACAGCCACACAATATGGAAAATACAGTGTTAACGTAACCGATTTTAACGGATGCTCAGGCAGCGATGAAATTACCATAGGCAGCAACTGCAAACTCATCTGGTATATGCCAACAGCGTTTTCACCAAACGGTGACGGAAAAAATGACGTTTGGGGGCCAACCATTAAGGATGTGCAGGAATTGAAAATTGCCATCTATAACCGCTGGGGTGAAAAAATCTGGGAAAACCACGAAGGGCAGACCTTCTGGGATGGAAACTATGGCAGTGCAATGGCGCCGGACGGCGTTTACACCTGGACTGCAAGTTTCAGAAGCAATTTTAAACCCTATTATAAATCAGGGGTACTGACGCTGATGCGTTAAAAATCGATTCGGAATTTCTCTCTTCTCAGTTCAGCATACGGCAACGGATCTGCATAATCTTCATGATGTTGCAGGCGGTTGCGCACAATTCCAATGGCTTCGTAAATGGCGTTGCGGAAAGACAAGGTTTCGCAGGTGCCCTTCCCTGCCAGATCGTAAGCTGTGCCGTGGTCGGGACTGGTTCGAACCACATTCAAGCCTGCGGTATAATTGACTCCATCGTAAAAAGCAAATGTTTTGAATGGAATCAATCCCTGGTCGTGGTACATGGCCAAAATACCGTCAAAACTCTTGTATGCGCCACTGCCAAAAAAACTATCGGCTGAATAAGGTCCATATACAAGTTTACCATCACCAAACACCTTGGCAATGGCGGGTTTGATGATATTAATCTCTTCCTTACCCAGCAAACCGCCGTCGCCGGCATGGGGATTGAGCCCAAGCACTGCGATACGGGGCTTGGTGCAGGCGAAATCTTCACGTAGCGCTGTATGGAGTATATTCAACTTAGCTACAATCTTATCGGTGGTGATGGCCTGGGCAATCTGGCTGACGGGTAAATGCTCGGTAACAAGCCCAACACGCAAGTTTTCGCTCACCAGCACCATCGCATAGCGATCTACACCCAGTTTATCGGCAATATAGCCTGTGTGTCCGCTGAAACCGGGCAGATTGGCAGCCACAGTGTTCTTATCCAGCGGAGCGGTTACCATGGCCTGCAGATGGCCAGCAGCTGCATCTACCAGCGCTTTATCCAGCGCCAGCAATGCTTCTTTCCCTGCTGCATCGGAAGGCTGGCCTGGCGTAATTTCCATGCCGGCATCGCTGCTTACCACCAGATTCAGCCGGCCTTCTTTGGCTTCCGCAGCACTCTGAATCAAATGATACATGGGTTCCTGAAGGTTCAGCTGCTTTTTGTAAAACACAAAGCCTTTGGGTGAAGCATACACCACAGGCGTACAATATTTGTAAATATGCTCATCGGCAAAAGTGCGTATGATGAGTTCCAAACCCACACCATTGGGGTCGCCCTGTGTTATTCCTATTACAGGTTTTATTTTATCCATTCGCTTTGTTCATTAGAAACTGCACTAACATGCGAACACCTACACCAGTGCCGCCTTTCACGCGGTAGGCATCGGGGGCATGGTTAAATGCCGTGCCGGCAATATCGAAATGCAGCCAGGGATAATCGGTAAAGTACTTCAGAAAAGCGCCTGCTGTCTGGGCGCCGCCTTCAGCCTTACCCAGGTTTTTCAGGTCGCTGATATCTCCTTTCATCTCCTCGCTATATTCTTCCCATAGCGGAAATTCTGCCAGACGTTCGTAAACTTTATCACCGGCGGCTTTAACGGCGTTTTTTACCGCTTCATCGGCAGTTCCCATCATGGCACTTCCATAAGCTCCCAGCGCCCTTGCAGCAGCGCCTGTAAGTGTGGCAAAATCCATGACCAGTTCGGGTTCGTATTTTTTGGCAAACGCCAGTGCATCACACAATATCAGTCGGCCTTCCGCATCTGTGTTGAGTACTTCCACGGTGGTTCCGTCGAAGGTAGTAATGATATCACCCGGACAAATGGCGTTTTCTCCCGGACGGTTATCCGTAGCAGGCACCAGTCCGATTACCCACAAGGGCAGATTCAGCTTACCAACCGCATACATTACACCGCCAACCACAGCCGAGCCCGCCATATCGCACTTCATATAATCCATGCTGGCCGGAGTGGGTTTCAGGCTTAATCCGCCGGTATCAAAAACCACGCCTTTGCCAACCAGCACGATGGGTTTGGTGTTTTTGGCATTGGTCGGCTTGTATTCCATAATGCTGAAAGTGGGAGGCTC
>CAYSIK010000002.1:21949-22488 GCA_964431045.1 uncultured Flavobacteriaceae bacterium | reverse complement strand
ACGGATAGTAAACCGCCCATCTTCTGGCTCTCTATTTTGGCCTTGTTCCATACTTCCACAGAGAAACCCGCCTGCTGACCCAGTTGAACAAATTTATCGGCAAGTCCGGTTGCATTTAATCCCAAAACGGGTTCGTTCACCAGATCTCTGGCCACAAAAACGGATTCGACAATGGTTTGCACTGAATTCCAATGTTCCGCTCCTGCTCCACTATATGAAATTGATTTCAGGGAAAGGGCCGTTTTTTCGCGGTCTTTCAGGTATTTATCAAACTTATAATTGGTTAATTTATTGACTTTGATAAATTGATTACTCGACTTTTTGATTTCTCTTACCAAATCAGAAATGCTACATTCAGGTTTCATTCCAATGAAAATATGGATGTGATCCGGCATACCATTTATTGCCATCATTTTTTGACCTTTATTATGTACAATTGAAGTAATGTATTGATACAATCGGTCTTCCCAATCAGAAGAAATTAGATTTGAATGGCCTTTAACCGCAAAGACAATATGAATATAGATTTGAGAAAAAGT
>CAYSIK010000002.1:3966-21939 GCA_964431045.1 uncultured Flavobacteriaceae bacterium | reverse complement strand
TAATTGGTTAATGCCAGACCTTCGGCGAGTGCAACACCCCATTCAGCGGTTGCGTCAACGTTTATCACACTCACCGAATTGGTTTTATCGGCATTCAACGATTTGGCTATACTGCTGCCTGCTTTGCGAAGTCTTTCAGACTCTGCATGGCCCTGTCCTTTGCCTGCTTTTTCCAGGTAAAAAACACCTTCCTGTCCTCGGTAGGTATGGCTCCATGCATCGCCGCTGAGGGCCTGCGCAAAATACTGTTTAACCGGTTCAGGAATAGTAACCCCCGAAATGGCATCTTTGGATTGGATTAACAGAACAGTTGACATAGTTAAAAGGACTGCGAAATTAACGGTTTTAAAGGGAAAAACCGCCCTGTTTTAAGTACGCATCCACAGCATGTGTATTACATCACGGATAAACCATGCATGCTTGATATAAATTTGCAACAATGACATCCAAAATCCGTGTTGGAATTTTCTTTGGAGGCGCCTCGCGCGAGCGGGAGGTTTCGTTTGCCGGCGGCCGCACCGTATATGACAATCTGGATAAAAACCTGTTTGAAGCCATACCCATTTTTGTGGATTCATTCGGAAATTTTGTGATCCTTGACTGGCAATACGTCTACAAGGGCAGCATCCGCGATTTTTATCCGCCCGCCTCTTTTCTGCCGGATTTACCTCATGGTTTTCAGGTATATGCAGAAAGTCTTGATCCTAAAGAAGAACTGCAGAAAGAAATGCTGTCAGCACTGGGTCAGATTGTGCAGGCAAGTGAATTGAAAAACCACATTGATTTTGCTTTTCTGGCGCTGCATGGCACGATGGGAGAAGATGGCACCATTCAGGGTTTGCTGGAGTGGCATAACATCCCCTACTCCGGTTCGGGAATTTTTGCCTCCGCCCTGGGCATGAACAAAGCACGCCAAAAAGATTTTCAGGAAAGAGCAGGACTGTATGTAAACCATTACCAGACGCTGAAACGCGATGCATGGCTGAACGCTGACGATAAAGATAAAGGGAATCTGTTTTTCTTTTATAACCGAGAGTTCAAGGAACATTTTGTGGTAAAACCTGCCAATCAGGGCAGTTCACTGGGGGTGAGCGTATTAAAAAATTCAGATTACCGCACTTTTGAGAAGGCCGTTGACCTGGCATTTTTCCGCATACAGTTGTATCATGAAGAATGGTCTGTTTTATCTGAAGAAGAGCAAATCAACCATGTTAAAGAAATTACCGACATACGCAGCGGTCTTGGCCTGCCATTGCAGTTGAACGGTGAATGGTGTTTTATGCCCGATGATTTGTTAAACAAGCTAAACGGTCTGTTATCAGAGCAGGGCAGTTCTGTTTTGCTGGAATCACCGGACGCCGAAACTGAGGTCGTTTTTGAGGAATTTATTCAGGGACGTGAATTCAGTTGCATTGTAATTCGCGATGACAGCGGCAATCCCATAGCCCTGCCTCCTACCGAAATCAAAAAGAAAACCGATTATTTCGATTACCGAAGCAAATACCTGCCTGGCCTGAGTCACAAAATAACACCCATGCCGGGTTCATCTGAATTGCTGGAAGAAATAAGAACGGCATGCACGGCGCTTTATGAATTTTTTGGCTTCAATGTGTATGCCCGTATTGACGGTTTTGTCTCAGAAAACGATGAAGTTTTTCTAAATGACCCCAATACCACCAGCGGCATGATGCCAAGCAGCTTCTTCTTTCATCAGGCTGCTGAAATTGGCTTAAATCCGGCACGTTTTCTTACATTCATCATTCGCAATTCGATTGCAGAGCGCATCGAAACCCAACCGCGTTCGCAGGGACTGAAAAAAACATTAGGCCTGTTGGACGAGCGGATTGACGCCCTTTCAACCGGGCAATTACAACAACAGAAAATTGCGGTAATTATGGGAGGCTACAGTTATGAGCGCCATATCAGCATGGAAAGCGGACGTAATATTTATGAAAAACTCAGCAGCAGTGCGGAATATGAACCCATTCCGGTATTTCTAACCGGCAGTGCCGAAAATCTGCGTCTTTTCCGTCTTCCGCTGAACATTATGCTCAAGGACAATGCCGACGATATCCGTGAGAAGGTATTGCACTTCGAGCACAATCCTGTGTTAGCCTCAATTGCGAATGAAGCCTCACACGTTACTGAACGCTACAATTCGGAGGGAATGCTTTCGGCACCTAAGGAAATTTCCTTTGCGGAACTGGCAGAATTGGTTTCCGGTGTGTTTATTGCCCTGCACGGCAGGCCGGGTGAGGACGGAACTTTACAGCATGAGCTTGAAAAATTTGGATTATTTTACAATGGCAGCAGACAACACAGTGCCTCTGTTACCATCAATAAATTCATTACCAACCAAAAACTGCGCGATAATGGTTTTCTGGTAGCAGACCACCGCATGCTAAGTAAAATTGAGTGGATAAACAATGCCGAGTTAGTTGAAAAGGAAATCATCAGCCGATTTGGTCTTCCACTCATTGCCAAACCTGCTGATGACGGCTGCAGTGCAGCCGTGCGTAAGGTAAAATCAGCCGAAGAACTGCATCATTTTATCGCTGGTATATTCCGCAATCAGGGTGATGATGACACTGAAATCCGACATAAACTGGGCCTATCCCCCAATGAAGAATTCCCCCTAAAGAATGAACTGCTGATTGAGAAGTTCATTGATAAAGGCGATGCCGTTAAATTTCTGGAAATTACCGGTGGAATGCTTACCCACCATGAAACGGATGGCATACGCTACGAAGTGTTTGAGCCCAGCGAAGCGCTTGCCGAAAGTGAAATCCTAAGCCTGGAAGAAAAATTTCTGGCCGGACAAGGCCAAAACATCACGCCCTCGCGCTTTAGCAGGGATTCCGCAGAGCAGGCCCGCATTAGCAGTGAAGTGCGAAAAACGCTGGAATCGGTGGCACGCTGCCTGGATGTTACCGGGTATTGCCGCATTGATGCCTTTGTAAAAATCATGGCAGATGGCAGCGTAGAAACCTGGATTATCGAGGTAAACAGCCTGCCCGGCATGACACCGGCAACGTGCATCTACCATCAGGCGGCCATTAATGGCTACAAACCTTTTGATTTTATAAAAGATATATTGAAATTCGGCAGGGAATCGCTATCATCGAATCATGAATAAGAACTGGCTCTTGAATATCGGACTGGGGATTGTTGCTACAGGTGTTTTTATCCTGCTTTTGTTTCTGTGGATGAACTGGTTTACCAACCACAATGTTGCCGTTCAGGTCCCCGATATCGTAGGAATGAAGATGGAGGAAGCCATTCAAAAGCTTGATGATCAGGGATTGCGTTTTGAAATTATCGATTCAGTATACCTGGAAGACATGAAAAAAGATGCCGTAACAGAACAAGATCCTGTTGCGGGAAGTGATGTTAAGCCCAACCGGATTATTTACCTGGTAGTAAATGCACTGGATAAACCCAAAGTTAAAATGCCCATGCTGGTAGATCAAAGTCTCACACTGGCCAAAGTGCTCATAAAAAACAATGGCCTTGAGTTGGGTAATATCGAATACATTTACGATGAAATAGGAAACAACCTGGTAACAAAACAAAGTATTAATGGCATGGACGTGCCCGCAGGAAAGATGATTACCAAAGGCACACGCATCGATCTTGTGGTTGTGAAAAACCGTAAAGAAGGCGATGAAAACAGCGACAGCACTGCCATTGAACCCGACGTACCGGACGAACCGCAGGATTAAGTAACAAGAGAAGGCAATAAAAAAGAGGAAAAACCCACATTGATTTTTACCTTTGCATTACAATATATGAGGTAAACCCAACGTTAATTTGGGTTATCACTGATGAAAAACCGCATTGTCCTTGCCACCCTCTTAGTCCTGCATTGCTGCAATATTTTACACGGACAAGGCATTCGGATTTCTCCACTGCATTCAGCAGAAAGAAACGTATCGATTAGCAGAGTTGAATTACATCTAAGTAAAATAACCGACACGCTCGATTTGCCTTTTTTTGACAATTTCACTACAGACAAAGGCTATCCTTCCTACAATCGATGGGCCGACAATCAGGTCTGGGTCAACAATACTTTCCCTGTCAATCAACCCGATTACAATGTAGCCACTTTTGACCACCTCAACCCCAATGGCAAGCCATGGAAAGGATTACTCAACAAGACAACTTTTGTTTATGCCGACAGCCTCACCAGTCAGCCAATAAATCTTCAGTTTTATAAAACCGGACCTTTAACCACCAAGAATTACACGCCCTCAGACAGTGTTTATCTGAGTTTCTTTTACCAAACCGCCGGTCGGGGCGATATCCCTGAAGCAGAAGATTCTCTTATCCTGTTTTTCAAGACAAAAACAGGACTTTGGAAACGCGTTTGGTCTCAGACTGGAAAAGGACTGAGTGCTTTTAAACAGGTAATGGTTCCGGCTTATCAAACAGAGTTTTTGCATGGCACATTTCAGTTTCGATGGGTGAATTTCACCAAAGCAACAGGCAATCTTAATCACTGGCATTTAGATTATGTGCGCATGGACAGGAGCCGCAGCCTGGCCGATACAGGAATTCGCGATGTGGGCATTCAGTTCGCTTCTCCCTCCCTTCTCAAAGATTACAGAACAATACCTTACAGGCATTTTCTGGATAACATTGCCCAGCAAACCCAACCCGGGCATAGTGTCAGTATTAAAAACCTGAACAGCGCAACTACAATACAAACCCGTTTTCAGCTGGAAATACGCAACCGTTATGATTCTCTGGTACTGCTCAGACCTTTTGCCCTGAGCAGCAAGAATATTGCTCCCGGCGTGGATGGAGAAAGCTTTGGTCAGGTGAAGATGGATACATTGTCCGGAGAAAATCCTTACCTTAAACTTACCTATAAAATTGCCCCCCAAAGTGATGATATCACGCCCGACAACTACAATGCCGCAGGCGACAACAACATTTATCAAACCCGACAGGAATTCACCCCCTGGTATGCGTGGGACGACGGAAGTGCCGAAGGCGGTTTTGGGTTGAATTATGAATTTTTGCCCGATATAAAAGGGCAGTTTGCAATGAAGTTTGATTTGCTGAAGAAAGACACTTTACGAGGCCTTGCGGTCATGTTCAACCAAAGCCTGGACGATGTGAGCAACCGCAAATTCAGATTCAGAATATGGCGCAAACTTTCACCCATAGGTGCCACAGACAATCAGGATGAGCTCATCTACGAAACACCCTTTGAATTGCCGGTTTACAAGGACACCCAAAATGGGTTCCACTATTTTTATTTCGACACTTCCCTGCTGCTTGACAAGGGGAATTATTACATCGGCTGGATACAATTCCAAAAATATGTACTGAACGTAGGTTATGACAATAATTACCGCTACCAAGGGCAGGATGTAAAAAACCCAAACCTGTTTTACAATTTACTTGGGCAGTGGGAATCGGTGGACGCTTCGGTAAAAGGCGTTCCTATGTTGCGCCCGCTAACAGGTGCCGCTTTGGAACACAGTATGTCTGCAAAACCGATAGTAAAGACCGTTTTTAAGCTAATACCCAATCCGACCTCCCAATTCTTCAGGATTGAAAGCAATACAATAATCAAGCATATATCGGTATTTAGTCTAAACGGACAGAAGGTAATGGAAATTGAAAATCCAACATCAGCTGTAAATATGATGAACCTGAAAAATGGCATCTATATTGTACACTGTATTGACGAAAATGGAAGATCGCACAGCCAAAAAATGATTAAAAACCCATAAAATGGAAGATATTACCGCAGTAGAATTAAAAACAAGATTAGACAACGGCACCGCACCTATGGTCATTGATGTGCGCGAGAGCTGGGAGTATGAAGAATTTAATATTGGTGCCACACTGATACCCCTGGCAGAATTGCCCGGAAAACTGGAAGATCTCGAAGAACACAAACAGGATGAAATTGTGGTTCATTGCCGCAGTGGTGCGCGTAGTGCTACGGCCAAAGCTTTTTTGGAATCGCAGGGATTTACCAAAGTAAGAAACCTGTTAGGCGGAATGCTTGACTGGCAGAGACAATTTGGGGCATAATGCCAAAAATAGCGGCAATACTGTTTTTTTTAATGCCTGTGTTGATGACAGCACAACACGGTAGTGATTCCATTGACCTCATTAAAGAAAAAAACCATCCGGGGGTGGTGGGTGCGGCCAATTTTAAAGATATTTATTTGCGCCTTGCTGACACCTTTTACGGAGGATTTGGAGCCGATACCCAATGCAGTATCATTAAATTTATCATTTCAGGTGCCAAAACAAACGGCAATATCCAGCAGCATCTGCTACAGGGCAGAAGTTGGCATTTGGGGATAGAAAACCGGTTTATAATTAAACCCCGGATAATCACCATTGTTCGAATTACCGTACAAGAATGTGTCGATACGTTTTACACAACACCTCAGGCACGACAAACGATGGATTCACTGGTTGCGAAAGGTTGGGAAATCCATTTTGTAGAGGGCAATTACACGCTCACGGAAGATACCAGCGGCCGATTTTCGGGTATAACTGAAGGGGTATTTAAAATTACCTTTTTATACCACCCTGCGCGGAATGAAATTGCCTCAATTCCCAGAACTGTTTTGCTGCAGGAGCCCTCAGTCATATTTTCAGGATTATGGAATCCAAAAAACAGAAACGATATCAATGCTCCGCAGTTTTTCTGCAGTCTGATTCCCTATATCAGCGAAACAAAAGAAGTGTTACTGCCAGATTTTAGGCTACAGCCCGATGGTCAGGTACGCCCCGAAAAGTGGATTTCCCTGAAAACCAAACCACCGGGCATTCCCCGGTAATTTCAACTTTTAAAGTGGTCGGCAGAAAATTTATTCCCTTCATTTGGCTTGGCCTTTGCGGGTTTATAGTCGCACTTACTTTTAGCACATGTGTTGGGGACAGATCTTCTCATAAAGATACAACATTTTTTTTGAATCTACAAGACACTGTAGATTATGTGGGCATTGCCACCTGTAAGGAATGCCACGCCGATAAGTATCATACATTCATAGAAACCGGTATGGGTAGCAGTTTTGGAGAAGCCACAGCTGCCAAAACCAAGGCCGTTTGGAACAATGTAAAACCTGTGTACGATGCCAAAAAAGACATGTATTATTTGCCCTTCAGCACAGGCGGAAAATACTTCATCAAAGAATACAGAATTAAAAACGGAGACACCATACACAGTCGCACCGAGCAAATTACCCACATTGTAGGTAGCGGGCACCACACCAACAGCCATTTCTGGCATGATGGGGAATACTGGTATCAGGCTCCCCTCACCTACTACACCCAATCGCGCAAATGGGATTTACCTCCGGGTTACGAAACCACCAACACAGGCTTTTCACGCAAAATAGACGAAGAATGTATGAGCTGCCATAACGGAATGCCCAAAGTGGAAACAGGCAGCATCAATAAATTCATCCGAATGCCAGAAGGTATTGATTGCGAGAGATGCCATGGTCCGGGCGAACTTCATGTGGCGGAGAAAAGAAAAGGGAATATTGTGGATGTAAATAAAGTCGCAGACCGAACCATTGTAAACCCTGCCAGATTGCCGTGGAAGCTACAGGTTGATATATGTCAGCGCTGCCATTTACAAGGAAACAATGTGCTAAAACCCGGCAAAAAATTCACCGACTTCCGCCCCGGCATGCACCTAGACAGCATTTTTGAAATTTATATGCCCATGCATGAACAAGGAAAGGCATTCTATATGGCAGGCCACGCAGAAAGACTGCAGATGAGCAAATGCTTTCAGACTTCCAACAAGGCTGATGGCAAGCTTAACCTCACCTGCATTACCTGCCACAATCCGCATGTAAGTGTGCGCAAAACCAATACAGAGCTGTTTAATAAGGCCTGCAACAATTGTCATGGCAATGGAGGGAATGCCGCCAAATTATTGTGTTCAGCCCCCAAAAGCGAATTGGTAAAGAAAAACAATAACTGTGTAAACTGTCATATGCCCAAAAGCGGCACGGCAGATATTCCGCACGTTACGGTGCACGATCATTATATTCACAAACCATCGGGCACACAAAAACAGATAGATTTAGGCAATCCAGTTGGTTTGTATGCCGTAAACAAGCAAAATCCAAAACCTGCTATGCAACTGCAGGCTTATCTTACCTGGTTTGAAAAGTTTGATGCCAACCCTGTTTATCTGAAAAATGCCCAATCGCTTTTGAGCAAAGGCAATACAGAACAGGAAATACACTACCACTATGCACACGGACAATGGGATGAAATAATGACACTATCCGCCAAATTAAACACCGCATCAATTTCGGCATGGACGGCATACAGAACCGGAAAGGCATTTGACAAAGCCCAAAAAACAGAAAATGCCTTGTCATGGTACCGGATTGCGGTAGAAAAAATGCCCTTACAGGCCGATTTTGCAGCCGAACTGGGCAATGCACTCATACGTTCAAAGCGCTACAGTGAAGCCATTGACGTACTCTCACAAACCCTTAAACAACAAAGTAAACACGAACTCACACTGATGAATCTGGGTGTGGCAGAATGGCTGAACAGCAATAGCGGTAAGGCGCTGGTGTATTTAAAAAAGACCGTATCTCTCTTCCCCGACAATGAAAATGCGAGGCTGTATCTGGCGGAAATTTATCTGAAACTGGGAGATAAAACCCAGGCCGGGGTTCAGTTAAATGAAGCCCTGAGAATTCAGCCCGACAACCGCGAAGCCAGAGAAATGCTGGAACGGTTGTGATAAAAGGCATAGTGCTTTCATTTTTTTTTCTCAATTTTGCAGTCAATATGCTCGATAAGTACGGAATTGCGAAGCGCATAGCGCAGGAATTACAGGACGGATACTACGTAAATTTGGGAATTGGCATTCCCACACTGGTGGCCAATTATATCCCGGAAGGCGTGGAAGTAGTTCTGCAAAGCGAAAACGGCTTGCTGGGCATGGGTCCTTTCCCTTTTGAAGGCGATGAAGATCCGGATCTCATCAATGCCGGCAAACAAACTATAACCACAGCGAAGGGAGCCAGCTTTTTTGATGGTGCCACCTCCTTCGGAATGATTCGTGCAGGCAAAGTCGATTTAACCGTATTGGGCGCAATGGAAGTCAGCGACAACGGGGATATTGCAAACTGGAAAATTCCCGGAAAAATGGTCAAAGGGATGGGCGGTGCCATGGATTTAGTGGCTTCAGCCAAAAACATCATTGTGGCAATGCAGCACACCAACAAAGCCGGTGAAAGCAAATTGCTTCCTGCATGCACGCTGCCCATAACCGGCTTGCGCTGTGTAAAGAAAGTGGTTACCGAACTGGGGGTTTTCGATATCACCGAACGCGGTTTCGAGCTACGCGAGATTGCAGAAGATGTTACACTCGATGAAGTAAGGGCTAAAACCCTGGGCCGCCTTGTAATTGAAGGCGACATCAAAACCATCAGCTTCTCTTCCTGACCAGTTCTCCGTTTTTATACTCAAACTTTTTACCCCGGATCAGCACTTCTGTGCCAACCTGCCATTTTTTCATTTCTGACAACTCTGTGCTCATCACAAAAAGCCGTCCTCCTGTGGTTTTGGTAACCTCAATGTAATCTTTGTGTATTTTATCCGTTGCACCACAAAGCATCACACTCACCGGTTTTTTTACATTTTTCAAAAGTGAAATATCCTTAACAGCCGCTTCGTTATCTGCTATCAGCAAAACCGTATCTGTATCGGGCCACTTTTTCAGGGTTTCCAGCACTGCTTCAATATTATTTTCAGGTATATCGCCTCCCGTACCCGCTCGCATGGCGCGGTACATGGCCATATATACCGAATCGTAGTGGGTTGAAGATGCCATATGAATTCCCCCAGTACTGCCAATTTTTTTCAGCATATCTGGCTTCGCATCCCCGTCATTAAAAAACACAAACCGGCCATCCTGCAATACTTCCGGCCTGTTCTTTAACCACAGCATAACCTGCGTAGTATAAGGGCCCATACTGCCTGTAACATCGGTAACCACAGCCATTTTATTGCTCCATTTGCGAGAGATCAGGTGGTTGTATTCATGCACATTTTTGAATATGGATGTATCAAAATGTCCTTTTTTTGCATAATAACCACCAGTTCTCTTAAGTACGGTGCTGTCTCTGCGGGTTTTGTATTCCTTTTCGCGCATACCAAGAAAACTACTGGTATAGCGAATGCCCTGCTTTTTTTTGTTTTTATTGACCGGTATAAAAAATCCTGTTTCTTCTTTAACTTTTTTGACTCTCCAGGTAATTTTTTCAGGTATCCAGATTAAGCTGTCGTGGTAGCTGTCAATAACAGATTTCATTAGGGATATCTCTTTTTCAATCAACAGTCTCGGAGGTTCATTTTTGAGCAAAACAATAAATCCATGAAAACACTTTTCGGCATCCTCCTTCTGTGTAGCCTGCCGCTGTTCCATTATTTTCCATTGTATGGATGTGTCTTCAAAAACTACCGGGTAAAGTTTCTTTAAATTCTGAAAACGGTAGTAGTTCAGTTTGGGTTGATTAAATGTATCTACTTCACGAAAACGCGTATAAATCAGCGCTACTGAATGAATTCTGTCAGGAGACGGAATATCCCCAAGCTGGGAAACATCCCTGAATTCAGCAGATGAAAATGGCATAGGCAGGTAAATCATTCCGGGGTAGGGTATCACTTTTTGTGTTCCGATGCCGATGGGTTTTAATTTCATCAGGCTGTCTATGCTCACTTTCTGGGCTGATAAAAAATGCGACATCAGCAGGAAAAAAATCAGCGGAATGGATTTTACCGTCTTCATCATAAATCCATAACGGAATAAGAATCGAATTTATTGGATATGCATTAAATTGCTGATTCCCAATGGCCTTTCGGTGGTAAAACCTTCACCGAATTCCACACCGATACTGCGTCCGAATTCTCTTGCGCGTGCTTCGATGAAATAAAGAAATTCTGCTGAGCTAATAGGAGTTTGAGGTCCATCATCACCATCACGGTAAAACTGAGAGGCAAATGCCCGTATAGCCTGCATTTTTTGTGGAAAACTGTCTGAAATATCTACCACAAGGTTGGGTTTGATGTATCTGTCCTGTATGTAATGATAAACCGCATTGGGGCGCCATACCGGTTGTTCAATACCATTGTCATGGGTAACTACTTTTGGCAAACCTGCCAGAAAACAAGCCCTGCCAACCAATGCCGCTGCCCTGCCGTGATCGGGATGCCGGTCTGCGATAGCGTTGGCAAAAACCACCTTGGGCCTAAAATGGCGGATTGCAGCAACCACTTTAATGAGCGAAGGTTCATCATTCTCGAAAAACCCGTCCCTAAGCTGAAGATTTATGCGTGTGTGCACACCCATAATTTTCCGACTTTGTTCCGCTTCAGCAGCGCGGGTTTCAGCGTTGCCGCGTGTTCCCAGTTCACCTCCGGTTAAATCCACCAAAGCCACATTCGCCCCCACTTTAATGTGGTGAATCAGTGTGCCGCCTGCAGCCAGCTCAACATCATCGGGGTGTGCCCCAAATGCCAGGATATCTGTCATTGCTGTATTTGAATGGGTGGATTAAACATCAGCGCCGACATGGTTTTTCCCACTTTTTGCAAGGTCTCTTTATTTACTGCATCCATATTATCGGCATGGGTGTGCCAGTAATGCGCAAAGGTTCTGTTTGCAGGGTCGTGCTGGATAATATCAATCATGGGAATCTGGCTACCCTGAAATACGTAGTGGTGATCATCGGTTATGGGAGGAATGGGTTCGTTGGAAAACATGGCACCATAGCCAAGTTCTTCTGCTATGGCCCAGGTATGGTTCATCACCCATCCTGCCTGCTGCATACTGAGGGCTTCACGGCCAAAAATGGCATCTTTACCTCCCACCATATCAAGTAAAACACCAAACTGGGCCTTATATTTCGGGATATGGGGTTTTACGGCCCAATGCTGGCTTCCCAGGCAGAAGGAATTTTCATACTCGCTTTTACCGTAGTCCTCGGCATCAAAAAACACGATATCAATACCATATTTTGGAGGATTTCTCTTTAGGTTTCTGGCAAGTTCGAGTAAAACCCCCACCCCGCTTGCGCCGTCGTTGGCTGCGGCAATGGGGTCATTTTTGCGCACAGTATCATTGTCTGCCCAGGGACGCGAATCCCAGTGCGAAGCCCACAATCCGCGCTGCAAAGCTTTGGTATTAAAAACACCTATGATGTTGTATACCGGAATGGTCTTTTTATCCCAAGTAACAGCGGTTGCCTTTTGGTAATAAACGGTATCACAATACGATTTCAATTTGGCAAAAAGCCAGTCTGCGCAGCGAGCATGCGCCTGTGTGCCGGGAATTCTGTAACCAAAATCTACCTGCTTCTGTATAAAAGCAAATGCGGAATCTGCTGAAAAATCGGGATATTTTTCAATAATCACCGAAACTTTGCTCTCGGTGGTATCCGTTTCAATATTTTTATTTCCTGTGCATGATGAAACGCCAATTACCGCCAGTAAAGCCGGAACAAGTATAAAGCAAGCAATTATCCTTTTCATTTCAGTACAAAGATAATTTGATTTGCAAAGCCCTGCTTAAAATTTATTGAACCGCATAGCAGAGATAAACGCTGCATCGTATGGCTTATATTCGCATCATTGGAAACAATTGCCATTCAAAGTATGACCGGATTCGGCCGAGCAGAGGCCAGCGATGCCGGTATTAAAGTTGTGTGTGAGGTTAAATCCCTTAACGGACGGTACCTTGATCTCGATATTCGACTGCCACGATTCCTGCATGAATTAGATGCCCCTTTGCGCAAATTGCTGCAGGAAAAACTGGAACGTGGTTCGGTGACCATGATGTTTAACATTGAATTTACCGGTGATGAAAATGCACCTGAAATAAATATTAACCAGGCGCTGGCCAAAACTTACCTGGACAAGCTCAACAACCTGAGTCACTCCTTGCATCTCGAATTTCGGGACCCCTTCAATCAAATAATCCGAATGCCGGATGTGGTGGGTAATGCCGAAAAAACACTCACAGACGAAGGCAAGGGATGCATTCTTCAAACCGCTGCCCATGCCGTAGACAAACTGTTGGATTTTCGAAAACAGGAAGGACAAGCGATACTCACAAAACTGGCCGATGCTTCTGCACAAATCCGCAAACAGCTTGAAATCGTTGAAGCTGAAGAAGCCCCCCGCAGACAAAACCTAAGGAATAAGATTAACACATCTGTTGCCGAACACGTACGCGACAATATTGCAGATCCCGGCCGGCTGGAACAGGAAATTCTGCTGTATATGGAAAAATGGGACATTGCGGAAGAAAAGCAGCGTTTGAAACAGCACCTGGATTATTTTGATGAATGTTTGAAAAAAGAACCCCTGGGTCGAAAGCTAAACTTCATATCACAGGAAATGGGCCGTGAAATGAATACCATGGGCGTAAAAAGCAACCACTTCCCTATGCAACAGGCCGTGGTGCTGATGAAAGAAAAACTGGAGCAAATCAAAGAGCAGGTTTTAAACATCGTATAAATGGAAATGAATCGCTGCGGCTGGTGCGGCACCGATGAACTTTATTGCCAATATCACGATACAGAATGGGGCGTTCCGGTTTTTGATGACCAAAAACTATTTGAGACCCTCATTCTGGAAACATTTCAGGCCGGACTAAGCTGGATAACAGTGCTAAGGAAAAGGGAGGCGTTCCGAAAAGCTTTCCTGAATTTTAACCCAGAAAAAATGGCAATTATGAACGAAACCAGTGTTTTTGAACTCATGCAGGACCCGGGTATTATTAGAAACAGCGCCAAAATCAAAGCAGCGGTAAACAACGCCAAAATATATCTGAAGATGCAGGATTCAGGCAAACAACTGGGACAATTTTTGTGGCAGTTTACGGATGGAAAAACACTGCTAAACGAATATTCGTCAATGCATGAACTGCCATCCAAAACCCCACTCAGCGACAGTATCAGCAAGGAACTCAAAGGGCTTGGTTTTACATTCATGGGGAGTACCGTTGTGTATGCACATATGCAGGCTACCGGTATGGTAAATGACCATCTTATATCCTGTTTTCGCCACCACGAACTGATAAACTATTCGCGGTAACATTGTATCTTGGCAGCATGAATCTGAAAAGCGGGTTATTTATTCTAATCACAACCGGCATTTTCCCGCTTTTTGCCCAAACAAACCGGCAATTTATCAATCTTTCGGATTCAAAAGACTTTCGGGGCATGCAAGTTCTTGATTCGGCTTTGCTCAGAAAGCGCCTGATGGTTTTGGGTGTAAATCGTTATTACCCCGAAATCACACGCACGGTCAGCATCAAGTTGATTTCCTATGCACGCAGCAAAGCATATTACAGATATATTCTTGCTCCCGTATCGCCAACCTGCGGTGCGCTGCTTGACCGTTTTGTATATCAAAACGATTATTCTGTCCTTCAGGATTTGTCGCTGATTTTAAGCTATCAGGATATCTTATTTTACAAACGACTGAATACCCTTAATGAAGGGAAGAACGACAGTCTCAAGCTGCGCATCATAGGGATTGACATAGAGAATCAGCTAAAGGTTCCAGCTTTGGGAATATTTAACCTGCTAAAGGACAAAAATCCTCCCGACAGGCTACGAATTCCTATTGAAGCACTGCAGGGTGCCATTCGCTATCAGCAGCTGACCAAGGACTCCTTGGATAATTATGAAGGTCAACGTGGGTTTCCTGTTAAAAATACCTACAAGGCATTTGCACAGAGTTTTGATACCCTGAAAAATGTTTATAAAGAATGGCTGGGTGATGATGAATGGTTCAGGATGGTGTCCTACATGGAGAGTTTAAACGCTGTTATTCAATTTGAAAAGCTGAAAAATACAGCATTGGAAGATCCTTTCCGGGTTCAGCAGATAGAAAAAAACATCGTGCATGCTCTGAAAAGTTTACCCAATGAGCGGTTCACGGCTGTAATAGGGCGTTGTTATGCGTCCAAAACCTGGCTGCAAGGCTCATGCCAGCTGTATAATTTTTCACCCCTTTGCAGCAAGCTAAGTGAAGACAAAATAGCAGCCCCTCTGTTTTTCAATGTGGGTGTTTACTACAATGAGGCCGCCGATTCAGAAGATGAGTCTCAGGAGGTAAAAGCAGCGTTACGAGGTATTCGATCCGGTGCACCGGCAGCATCAGTATCATTGTCTGCCTGCGATAAAAGCAATGCAACACTGCCATTCAACTACATGTTGGTTATGGGAGGAATAAAGGCTGCAAACAATCCGTTGCCTGACAATGTGGTTTCTCAATTCAACAAAGGCATCCCCTCCAGACCCCTGTTCAGCGCCGGAGCCAATGTGGGGTATCATATTGTAGATGTGGCGGTTCTAAGCAAATTAATGGCAGGATTTGGATTGCCTGAAATTGATGTTAAGCCGGATTACGGATTGAATTTCTCAACCCGCGACAAAGACAATTTCCTGTATGAAGCCGGTTATTTTCAGCAGGCAAGGTTACCCGGTTCGGCCTACCATTACTGGGGCACATACCTCACTATAAACAACGAATTTTTTTCAGCCACTCCCTGGATGAAAGGCGGAATCGGGATGAACTTCGGTTATCAGCAACATATTGTAAACAACCCGTATACCCTTAACGACACCATTTTTATTTCCCGCTATACCATGCCTACAAGGGCTGTTAACCCTGTCTTTACCGTTGGACTTTCAGCCAGAGGTAAAATTAGTTTTTCAAGATTTTTCCTCTCCGCTGAAGTAGGTTATGCAAGGGACTGTTCCGACAGACGATGGCGGGTAAATAACCGATATAGCGGCCCTATGGGCAAATTCAACGGTGAACAGATTTTTATAAATATTGCCACCGGCTTTCATTTAATTACCTCAACCCCAAAAAACAGAAAGGATTATCCATGAAGAATTTCTTTTTGTTTCTATTCATTGCTGTATCGGGAAGTCATCATGCCTATTCTCAATGGAAAAGTGCAGTTGAAGAATTAGGGCAAAGATCAACCCCTTCCGGCGAAACACCTTTTTACAAAATAAACACCCAAGTACCGGAGGATTTTTCGGGCTTGCAGGAACTGGAAATTTATGTTGAAGGTCCCAGGGTATTTATGTCGGGCGAAAACCACCGGCATGTGTTAATGAACGGTCAGATAGAGTTCAAGTTGCTACGTTTTTTACATAAAAAAGCCGGAGTGAGAAATCTGTTGCTTGAGCTGGGTGAAGCGAGGGCCTGGTATGCAAATAAATATGTGAATGAGCAGGATACTCAGGAACGTTACTGCCTGCAGGCTACCACATCGGTGGAGCATATGAAAATTCTTGACGATATCCGGAAGTGGAACCTGGAACTGCCAATTGAGGAGCGCATTCAAATTCATGGTATCGATGTGGAAAGGTTTAATGACATAGCCCTGATGCGACTATCGGATTTATTGCCAAAAACAAGCATTCCCGAAAGCCTGCAAACCACTGTATATGCAGTACATCAGGCAGCAGGCTGGCTAAAGAGTATCGGACTTAAGGAATATGAATCAAGCCTAAATAACAAGACATACAGAGCGGAAACGCCCCCTTTTTCTGTAGATGAAAGCATCGATTTGGCAGTTGTGCATTTCGACAGCCTGGATACACAGCTGAAATCATGGCTTGGAAGCCGCTATGCGGAGGTTCAAAATGGCATTAACAGCCTGCGGGAATACCGCCAATGGAACCAATACAGGAACAGCGCATTTTATTACACCTGGCGAGAAGAAATCATGTTCAGAAGAATGACTGCATTGCTGAACAAAGACTCATTTTCGAGGTTCTACGGGCAATTTGGTCGTTGTCATTCAGCCTATATTAAGCAAGACGGTGATTGCGGCTGGTATGCCTACCAAAGTGTGATGAACAGGCTGCAGGAACGTTATTTTAAGTCAAACCGCGGCACCCTCAGCATAGGTGTGTTTTATGAAGAAGAGATGGGAGAAAATAAATTGGGAGATGAAAATAAAATCGAGGACAAGCGGCAGCAGATTGAAATCTCTGCCCTACTCCGCAGGGCACCTATAGGTTCTGTAAGCATTACAAAACTCGATAACAATCAGAATCCGATGCTTGCCTCCCGATTTGGATTTTTTATAGCAGTACGTGAACATGTTTCTGTGAGACAAAAGCCGGGCAAGCCTGAAAATTCAGTTTCTTTTTTATTGGGTGTTAATTTTTTAAAACTCAATGATGACAAAAACATAGCATACCACATAAATCCTTCCTGGCAGGGTAAAGTAGTATCTGAAATTCCCTTCAGTCTGGGTATCAACTGGCAAAATGAATATTTCACATTAGCGGCCCAAACAGGCTCCGCTATTTCGACAGAGTACTACGGAAAGAAGGATGAACTTTCCATCCGCTATTTGTTTCAGTATTCAGGCATTTATGCAGGATTCAGGTTTGTAAAAACCAAAAATTTTAGCATGGATTTTGGGCCACACTTGTATCATGCCACCCAAAAAATAAAGTGTAACCGGTTAGACGGTGGTTTTCTTAAACCGGATCCCACCTATGAAAAACAGGTAAACAACCGCGCCATAAGTACCGGATTTCAAATGCGCATGCATTTCAAAGTTTCAGGTTTTATGAATGCGGGTATGGCCGCAGGCTACCTCTACGACCTCTCCGCACCTGACTGGTTTATTGCAAAATCCAACCTGTATTACGCCCGCAATCAATTACAGACACAGGTCACAGGCCGCAGTTTGTCGGTTTTCTATAACTTTGAACTTTGATTTTCATGAAAGAAACACTGAAGGGCATACCCAACCTGCTAACCCTTGGCAACCTTGCCTGCGGCGCCATCGGCATTGAACGGCTCATGGCGGGCGATATGAACAGCATTCTGATTTGTATGGGATTGGCAGCAGTACTCGACTTTGCCGATGGATTTACCGCAAGATTGCTTGGTGCCGATGGCGAACTGGGCAAA
>CAYSIK010000002.1:0-3956 GCA_964431045.1 uncultured Flavobacteriaceae bacterium | reverse complement strand
CGCCTCTTCAAGGCGTCTTCTGAAATGGGCAAACAACTGGATTCACTGGCAGATTTGATTACTTTTACCCTGCTCCCCGGGCTGGTAATGCTCCACTACACGCTGGAAAAAGAATACTGCATGCCCAATGGGTTCTGCAGCACCCGATATGCGTGGCTTGCGCTACCACTGGCAGGAGCCTGGAGACTGGCAAATTTCAACATCGATACCCGCCAAAAAACGGGGTTTCTGGGCGTTCCCACGCCCATCACAGGCCTCGCATTTGGCTCTTTGATACTTGGATATGAAAACACACCTGACTGTGTATTTGCTTCGATTTTTTCACATCCCTGGTTCTTTAGCTTTGCACCCATTATTGCCGCTTATCTCATGATTTCCGAATTGCCTATGTTGTCTCTGCAATTTAAAAAAAGAGACCCACTCCTGTTTTGGAAAGTTGCTATTCCCTTTCTTGGCTTGGCTTGTATACCCTTTTTTGGGGTGTTTTCAGGCATACCTTTTTTATTGCTTTATGTTTTGTGGTCAATAATTGCGAACTTTGTAACACAATCCAAAAATGGCTAAAGTTGGTATCATCATGGGCAGTGACAGCGATCTTTCTGTTATGCAGGAAGCCGCACGCATGCTCGAACATTTCGGCATTTCATACGAATTGACCATCGTTTCTGCTCACCGCACCCCTCAACGCATGGTTGACTATGCAACCAAAGCACCCGAAAAGGGCATCAAGGTAATTATTGCGGGCGCAGGTGGTGCAGCGCATCTGCCCGGAATGGTTGCCAGCATTACGCACCTTCCTGTAATTGGGGTTCCGGTAAAAAGCAGCAATCTCAGCGGTATAGACAGTCTTTACAGCATCGTTCAAATGCCTCCGGGCGTGCCTGTTGCCACTATGGCCATCAACGGAGCCAGAAACGCGGGAATCATGGCTGCTCAGATTCTGGGAGCTCAGGATGAAAACATTGCGCAGAAAGTAAAAAATTACAAAAAGCGACTTAACGACGAAGTACTGGAAAAGGCCACCCGACTGGAAAAACTGGGTCATGAAGATTTTCTGAACAAACAAGAAAACATCTGATGCTGATAGTTGGAAACGCCCTCGTTTCTGAAGATATTATTGAGAAAAAATTTGCCTGCGACACCCGCGCGTGCTTAGGGGCCTGTTGTGTAAAAGGCGATGCAGGAGCTCCCCTGCTGGCATCAGAAATTGAAATTATCGAAAATGAACTGCCTTCCATAAAACCTTTCTTGTCAGAGGAAGGCCTTAGAAATATTGAAAAACAGGGTTTTTACACTTCTGATCCTGAAGGAGAATCTGTGACCACCTGCCTTCCGACCGGAGAATGCTCTTTTCTTGTTTATGAAGGATTAAACGCCACCTGTGGAATTGAAAACGCACACAAAGAAGGTAAATCAGACTTTAAAAAACCCATCAGCTGCCATCTGTATCCTATACGCGCCAAGCAATACGGGGAATACATGGCCTTGAACTATCACAAATGGGATATTTGTGAGCCTGCCTGCGGGCGTGGAGAAGATGAAAATATTCCTGTTTATGCTTTTCTAAAGGAAGCCCTCATCCGTAAAATGGGCGAAGCCTGGTATGAAGAGTTGTCTGCCATTGCGGATGAATGGTCATCACAAAAAAACAACCGATAATATACCTGTAACCATCAGCCACTTCAATCGCTTTTGAATTAATGTAAAGTCTGCCTTTTTGTCAGCCGATAGTAACTGATAATAAAAGTAAAACACTGGCAGTAAAACAAAAACCGAAGTAAAAATCAAGAAATACAAATTTTTGCTTTCCGTGATTAAATATACCATGTGTATGTTCAAGAGGGTAAGCAATCCCATACAAAGCCATATCGATTTTTGAGAACCGTATACAATGGGAAATGTTTCGTATTCCTTGGTTTTATCCCCTTCAACATCCTCAATATCTTTTACTACTTCTCTGGCCATGGTGATTAAAAAAGCCAGAAATGCATATTCAGCGAAGTACCCGTTAAACTTTTCATCTACTCCCTGTGCCGAAAAGAAAACCACTACCCCGTTCATTAGCGAAACCAGTATATTTCCCCATAGTGTTGTACCTTTCAAATCAGAAGAATAAAAATACAGCAATACTGAAATCAGCACACAGATAAAACCCATGCTCAGTCCCGTTAAAAAGCCAAATGCGATGGAGCTGACTAACAGTAACCCGTAAAAAAGAAGACCTGCTTTTACGGTGATATGTTTGGCGATAATACGTTTTTCCGGTTTGTTGATGATATCTTCTTCAATATCCAGAATATCATTGATAACATAACCCGCTGCAGCGGTAAAAAGCACTGCCAGCAGTACAAACAAGGCATCCGGCCATCGTAGGTTTTGCACATTCCATTTTGAAGCATGCAGCATAAACAATCCCATCGTAAGGATGATGATGCGCAGATTTACCGGACGAAGAAGAATCCAGTAATACCGGAATGACGGTTTGCGCTTCTCTTCCATGCAATTTAACTGGCCTATTTTTTAGCGCATTTCATTTTATAGGAAACATTCACCCTGCCCTGACTAATGCCATTGAGCCTGGATTTGAGCATGGTTCGTTTCAGCGGATGAATGCGGTCGGTAAACAATATTCCCTCAATATGGTCATATTCATGCTGGATGATGCGGGCTGCCATACCCTCAAATTCTTGGGTGTGTTCCTGCCAGTTTTCATCGAAATAACGCAAAACCAGTTTGCTATGGCGATTAACATCGGCGCGAACCTGGGGGATGCTGAGACAACCCTCTTCATAATCCCACTTCTCGTCGAATTCCTCAATCATTTGCGGATTGATAAAAACCTGTTTAAAACCTTCCGGTTTAATATCTTCAATTTCGGATCCATCGGTTATAAATAGCCGAATACCCAGTCCGATCTGCGGCGCTGCAAGACCAATACCGTTGCTGGCATACATGGTTTCGAACATATCGGCAATCAGGCCCTGAAGATTGGGATAATCCTTGTCGATTTCGGCGGCTTTTTGCCGTAAAACCGGCTGACCATATGCGTATACAGGTAATATCATGAGATTCTTTGAAGATGGGTTTGCAAAATTAAGGTTGCGCTCACGGTATCCAGCAATTTCTTATCGGCCCGTTTTTGTTTTCCGGCTCCACTGTTTATAATGCTTTGTTTGGCCTCTCGGCTGCTCAGCCTTTCATCAATGGTAAAAACAGGAATACCGGGGTAAACCTCTTTTAGCTTTTCAATAAATAACAAAACCGGCTGTGTGGCGTGTGTATCTTTTCCGCTCAACCTGCTGGGAAGTCCTACTACAAAAGATTCCACCTGTTCAGCAGCCATATATTGCTGAAGCCATATATGCAACTGTGAGGTATCGACTGCGGTAAGCGGACTTGCAATCATTTTTAATGGGTCGGTAACCGCAATACCGGTTCTTTTCATTCCGTAGTCAAAAGCCAGTATGCGGGGCATTGTGCGAAGATAACCACAAAATCGGGTTAGCGTATCAGGTTTACCGAACCGCTGTGTGTGCCGGACTTTCCACTTCTCAGGGTGTAACTCATTTGCCAGAAATAGGTTCCCTCAGGACAATTAACGCCCTGAGCGGTCTTTCCATTCCAGCCAATTTTGGAATCATTGCTTTCAAACAGCAATTCACCCCATCGATTGAAAACCAGCAGCCGGGATGTTACAATGCCGTTTCCCCTAAAATTGAATACATCATTTTTACCATCGTTGTTGGGTGTAAATACATTGGCCATGCTTATATCCTCAGGCGCAATTACCGTGAGTATGGAGGAGAATGTATCTGTGCACCCGGTGACGCTGTCAATGAGGGTATGCAAAATGCGGTATTGACCTTCTTTGGCGGCAGCAAAAGGCCATGTTATGGCATTTCCGTTGTTACTCCATACGTGGCGAAAGGTTCCCGTTACCTTGGGTATGGTTCTTA
>CAYSIK010000001.1:0-43888 GCA_964431045.1 uncultured Flavobacteriaceae bacterium | reverse complement strand
AAGGTGCAAAAATAACGATTTCTGCCCGGATTTGGGTATTGTCAGGCTGTGGCGGCTTCTACCGCTTTTCGCACGCTGCCGTATTTCAGCAACAGGTTTCGGGCTTCGTCTTCGGATAACCCTGTGACCTGCATGACCATGCGGGTTCCACGGTCAATGAGCTTGTCATTGCTCAGCTGCATATCCACCATTTTGTTTCCCACCACATGCCCCAGTCGTATCATCACCGATGTGGTAATCATATTCAGCACCATTTTGGTAGCTGTTCCTGCCTTCATGCGGGTGCTTCCGGTCACAAATTCAGGTCCGGTAATTACTTCCACCGGTGCATCACAGGCAGCGGCGATTACAGAATCCGGGTTGCAAACAATGCAGCCGGTCGCAATGCCTTTCTCACGGCAGGCATTCAGCGCACCCAGCACATAAGGTGTGCGGCCGCTGGCAGAAATTCCCACCACAATGTCTTTTTCGTTGACAGCATATTCCTGCAAATCCCGAAATCCCTGTTGTGTATCGTCTTCAGCAAACTCTACTGCCTTGCGAATGGCAGTATCGCCGCCGGCAATGATGCCCACCACACGGCCATGTTCCACGCCATAGGTGGGGGGGCACTCACTGGCATCCACAATACCAAGGCGACCACTGGTGCCGGCACCCATGTAAAACAGCCTGCCACCGCGGCTCATACAGTCATAAACCCGCTCGCACAATGCTGTTATCTGGGGTAGTTTTTCCTGAACGGAAAGGGCAACACCCATATCCTCAGTATTTATTCCCTGTAAAAGCTCAGAAAAGGAAAGCTCATGCAGGTTTTGGTGGTGTGAATCCTGTTCCGTTACATTCATGAAATTGCCTGATTTTGGTAATTCTTAACGTGATCTACCCAGAGTGCATACAGGTTGTCTGACAACACCCGCGGAAACTTGCTTTGTCCACCCAGTTTGAGGTGTTTTTCAAGAAAATCCAGAAAAACCGCTTCGGGCAATACCTGCAGGTACATGCCTGTCAAAACGTGGTTGCGTTCTGTATGGTAATCATCATTAAGGTCCCGCAGGTGCTGATCCAGTTTACTTCTCACCGCTTCGGGGTCCAGGCCGGAATTGTGATTGGCCAGGTACCAGTGATGCGCAAATGAACTGTCTTCTTTAAATCCTTTTACGGTGAATTCGGTAAAATCGGTCTGAAAGTCTTCCGCTGTTCTGCGCAGTCCTTCCATCATGTTGTCAACACTGAGATGTTCGCCGGTAATACTGAGGAACTGCTTGGTTCTGCCCGTAATTTTAATTTCGCAGGTATCCGGATTTGTGAACCTGATGGTATCTCCAATCATGTAACGCCAGGCGCCGGCCGATGTAGTCAGAATAATGGCATAGTCGGTGTCTGTTGTCACATCTTCAAGGCCAATTGCGGTGGCCGTGGGTTTCAGGTTGCTGTCTTCATCAAAATTATCCGAATTGAACGGTACAAATTCAAAGTAAGTGTTGTTTCTGAACACCAGCCGCATACCGGAAGCATTGGGCTTTGTTTGGCTGGCAACATAGGCCTCACTGGCCAGATACGATTCCATGTAGGTAATGGGCCTGCCCATCATCGAATCCAATGACTGCTTGTAGGGTGCCAGTGCCACAGCTCCCCAGCAGTAAATGCTCAGGTTGGGCCATATTTCGTGAATGTTGTTCACGTTATAGCGCTTGATGATGCGTTCAATCAGCAAACGCATCCAGGAAGGCGCCCCTGCCAGCATTACAATGTCCCATTTGGGCGCTTCTTCCACTATACGGTTAACCTTTTCTTCCCAGTCCTTGATGGCGGTAATTTCAGGTCCGGGCCGGCTAAAACGCTCAAACCAGTTGGGGATGTTGGAGGTGGTAATTCCGCTTAGGTCACCGCTGTAACTCACTCCATTGTAGTTGAGATCGGTGCAACCGCCCAGCATAAGGTAGTCTTTGGTTAGAAAATCCTTGGGAACATCGGTAAGCGCCATGGCCAGCAACTGGCGGCGCGAAGCCCTGATCATGGCTTTTAGTTGGTCATCAGTAACCGGGATGTATTTACTCGCACCTTCTGTAGTCCCTGAACTCAGGGCAAAATGGGTACAACGCCCCGGCCAGGTAATATCCGCTTCACCGTTATACTGACGAATCCACAGATCGTGCATTTGACTATACGTAACAAGAGGTACGCGCTTTCTGTATTCTTCCAACGGATTCTTGGAAATTAAAATATCATCGAAGCCGTATTTCAGTCCATATTCGGTATTACGGGCTTTGAACAGCATTTTTTTCAGGGTAATCTCCTGCCATTTAATCGCTTTGTTGCGGTTAAAATTGAAGATATCCGTAATCTTGCGACCCCGGTTCATCAATTGAGATAAGAAATCACGTCCGTTCATTGTTGTGGCAAAAATACGAATTTGTAAAAGCATCTGTATTAAATGCGCCAATACGTCATAAATACCCGAAATTTGCCGTGTGGAAAGCGGACTGTCCCTCAACGATGAAATACGCCTGAAATGGTCTCAGGTAATGGTTTTTTTCGAAAATCAATTTGATAAAAAACCGGATTTAAATGCCATTTTGTTTCTCATCGGTATCCGCGAATTGGGCGAACTGCCCGAAAAAAAGTTTACCAAGGAAGAAAAAACATACCTCATGCATATGGCCAACTGCAAGCTTTTCAGCTATTCGGGTTACTATCGAATGAATGGACACGATAAAAAGGGATGGCCTGTATGGGAAAACCTGAAGCCCTTGCCTAACCTTACCCTGATAGAGCAGGAACATGTGCTTAGACAGCATGTTATTGAATATTTTGAGAAGGAAGAAATAATCACATTCACCCTATGAAACTATATCCATTTATTGCGGCAGTATTGCTTGTTGCCGTTTCATCCTGTCAGCCTAAAAACAGCAAAACAGACCAGGTGGACAGTACACGAAAAGCCCTTGAGGAAAACTTTAAACCGCTGGCCCCCGATACAGCAGCCATGGCCCAATATACAAAGGTGGAAATGGTTACAGACCTCGGAAAAATTGAACTCGCCCTGTTTAATGCCACACCCAAACACCGCGACAATTTCCTGAAACTGGTAAAAAGCCGCTATTACGAGGGAACCCTTTTTCACCGCATAATTAAAGAATTTATGGTGCAGGGAGGTGATCCTGAAAGCAAGGGCGCCAAACCGGGGGCTATGCTGGGACAGGGAGGTCCGGGCTACACACTTGATGCCGAAATCTGCGACACGCTCTATCATTTCAAAGGTGCGCTGGCAGCCGCCAGACAGGGCGATGAGGTAAACCCGGAGCGCAAAAGCTCAGGCAGTCAGTTTTACATCGTTAGCGGCAAATCTGTCAATACTGCAGAAATGAAAGATGTTCTGCGGCAGAAGGCCTTTATGAAATTCATGCAGGATCCCGAAAACATTTCATACCAGATGCGCTATCAGGTAGCTTCGCAACGCCAGGATGGTGCAGCACTCCAGGAATTACAGAGTGAACTCGAGAAGAAAGTGGGTCCTATGGTTGAAAAAGCCTACCAGAGCATGCCCCAGCGGGTAAAACAAATATATGCAACCTGGGGAGGTTCCCCATTTCTGGATCAGGATTATACGGTTTTCGGGTTTGTTACGAAAGGCTATGCGGTACTGGATGCATTGCAAACAGCAGAGACCGGAGAGGGAGACAGGCCGGTAAAGGACATTCGGATATTGTCGGTGAAGGTTTTGCCGTAATTGTAGTTTACTTGTTTATTGGTTTAGTAGTGGGTCCCGTCCTGACAAGGCTGACAATCTTTTTAAAATGAGACCAAAAAGGGAGTTGTGAAGGGTTTGGTTCTATCCAATCACCTCAAGCAAACTTCGGTAGGCAAGTACTCTATCGCCATATTTTTCGCGGGTTTTGGCCTGTAGGGCGGGAGCAAAATTGTCGCGGTAGCGCTCATAATCAACCATGCTTTGAGCTGTATATTGAACGGCGATGTTAACCCCTTCGTCATCATCGGCCTGGGTAAGCAGGCGCATCATTTTCACTTCCAGAAAACAACCGGTGGACATGACCTCCGGCAAATGCTCACCACGCATCCAACTTAGCCACTCGGCTTCCATATCGGATGAAATGTGACAGGTGACGTTGTAGACAACCATTACAGCGCTTTTACGCGGATGTGGTAGCTTTCCATGATGAGGTTGGCAAGGAGCTTTTTACAGGCAGTTTCGGCTGCGGCGAAAGCCGCCGCCTCATCTGCTGCTTCCATTTCCATCGTGATGAATTTACCAACGCGTACTTCGCTTACCTGCGGCAGTCCTATGGAAGACATGCTGTGCGTAACTGCCTTACCCTGGGGGTCCAGCAACCCTTTTTTGGGCATGATTTCAATTTCTGCGAAAAATTTCACAAGGCAAAGTTACCCATATTTAGGCAAACCCGAATCTGCCTTTTACACAGAATCTGCACATTGAAAAATGACTTTGTTGTGTACGTTCTTCGTACTTATTTTGAAGTCTGATGCGAATTGTTATTCCGGCAACCTTCCTCGCGCTGTTTGCTTGCGCCTGTAACCCCGTAAACACGGATAAAACCACCAAGGCGGATTCTTCGGTAAGGCAATCCTCCGCTGATACTGCCAAGGTGCATACTGTACAACCGGATGTGATTGAAGCCGGGGAACACCACATCACCGATAAAATAGAATTACAGAAAATATATCTGCTGGGAAAAGAAGTAAGTTGCCGCTATGCAGACATTCCGGAACAGCTAAAACAGCAATTGCCGGGTATGATGAAGGCTGTCAGTGACAACAAGGCTGTTATTACGGGTGGTTATCACATCGTATTAAAAGAAGCCCCTTCTGCAACAGTACCAACAATTGTTTTTATCGGAATTCCGGTTCAAAAACCAATAACTGCAAACGGGTTTAGTGCTTTTACCATTACAGACGGAAGTTACCTCCGCCACCAGTGCGCATCAGAACCAGGGAAATCGCTGTCCCTGCATCAGAATATCCTAAAAGCGCCTTTTGATAAACTCCGACAGAAAGTAGGTTTTCCCATCATTGAAAAATACAGCGAAACCCGCAATGACGAGATGACCAGTGTAATTAGCAAGGCCACGTTTTATTATACCATCGGGCAATGAATGTATAATTCCTGTAAATTGTTTAAACCGCTAAATGTGACACTATGAAACCCTGGATGAACCTTTCCGATCTGATGGGCGGTGTACGCAGGGCGCTGGAAGCAGGCTTTACGGGGCATACATTCCGTATCATTGCCGAAACCACGGATGTAAAAATTTACCACAACCGGCAATATGCATTTCTTAACCTGGTAGAAAAGCAGGGCAGCGAGATTGCCGCTGCAGCCGGTGCGGTCATCTGGCGGGATCATTTTAACCTTATCAAAGAATTTGAAAATGTAACAGGAATTACCTTCGAACAAAACCTGCAGGTAGTGCTGGAAGTAGAAATTCAGTTTCACGAACGCTACGGACTCCGGCTGAATATCGTTGATATTGACACCGCCTACACCCTGGGCAAAATGGAGCAGGAGCGCGAAAAGGTATTGCGCAAACTGGCCTATGATGTGCCACACCTGGTGTGGCTGGAAGACGGTGATTATGTTTCTGCCAATCAATTGCTGAACAAAGCCATGGTAATGCAACGGGTGGCACTGATTGCTGCCCCCGGCAGCGACGGGCGCCGCGATTTTTTGAAAGAACTGCAGGAAAATACCTGGAACATTGCTTATGAAGTGGAAGAGTTCCCCGCATCGGTTCAGGGTCAGAATGCGGCGAGAGAACTGTTAAAGCAACTTAACAACATCGTTGCCAGGGCAGCTGAATTTGACGTGATTGCCATGGTTAGAGGTGGTGGCAGCAATACAGACCTTACGGCATTTGACGATTACGAACTGGCCAAAACCATTGCAGATTGCCCCAGGCCCGTTCTCACCGGCATTGGTCACGACCGAAATATCAGCGTGGCCGATGTAGTGGGACATACCATGCTAAAAACCCCCACGCGTTGTGCTGCCGCCATTACAGAGCACAATCTGGCTTTTCTGAGCTGGCTGCAGGACGGGCAAACCCGCATCGGAAACGCGGCTGCCCGTTTTCTGGAGGCCGGCAAACAACAGGCAAACGATGCTGCCAGAAGATTGAAAACAGCCGCATCGTGGCTACTCGAATCAGAAAAAAATAAATTATTACAGGCCGAAAAACACGTAGATATGCTGCATCCTGGCAAAACTTTGGAAATGGGATTTACACTGATTTCCAAAAATGGCCGCATTGTAACTTCACGTCAGCAAGTTTCTGAAAATGACAATGTGGAAATTCGCTTTTCAGACGGATATTCGCAGGCCTTGATTACGAAAAATGACAACTAAAGATACATTCTCTTATGAAGCCGCCAAAAAACGGCTGGACAACATTATGAAGGATCTTGAAAGCGGTAAAATTGGCATTGATGAGCTGGAATCCACCCTGCAGGAAGCCAAGGAACTGATTCAAAATTCGCTGAAAAAACTTACAGAAACCGAAAAAATCATTAAAAATTGGGAAGCCTAACCGCTTTAAAACCCGGAGACCATGTTGCCCTTATTGCGCCCGCCAGAGCCGTAAGCAAAGAGGAAATGTTGGCTTTCGCAGTCTGGTGCGAGGAAAAAAACCTGATTCTTGAGGAGGGAAAACACCTTTATGGCCGCCACCATCAGTTTTCAGGAACTGCTGAGGAGCGCGCTGCTGACCTCCGTGATTCATGGCAAAACCCGGAGATAAAAGCCATTTTTTGTGCCCGCGGTGGTTATGGCTGTGTGCAAATGCTGGAATTACTTGAGGATGTTGACTGGAAATCCGGGTCCAAATGGCTGATTGGTTTCAGCGATATAACCACCCTGCACCTGCATCTCAACAAATTGGGAATACCTACCCTGCACGGTCCAATGGCTATACACTGGGGTATAGAGAATGAGTATACCCGAGAAAATATTCTGCAGGTAGAGGAAGCCTTATTTAAGCTACAAGTTGAAATAGATTTTTCAGATTCAACCAAAGAACATCCATTGAGATTTTCAGGAAAAATCATGGGAGGAAACCTCAGTCTGGTGTATGCGGCACTCGGAACCCCCGAACAGCCGGATACCACAAATGCTGTATTATTTTTGGAAGATCTTGATGAATATCTCTATCACATAGACCGCATGATGATGGCACTAAAGAGGGCTGGATTGCTTAAAAACCTTGCAGGATTGGTTGTAGGCGGCATGACAGATATGAAAGACAACACCATTCCATTTGGGCATACCGCAGAAGAAATCATCCGGCATCATATGAAAAATACAGGAGTTCCTGCCGTTTTTTATTTTCCCGCAGGGCATACCCCAAAAAATGCTTGTTTCTTCATGGGTGCCGACTGTACTTTTGAAAACGGAAAACTGACCCAGCAGCTGTAAAATCATGATTTCCCGCGAAACCTATATAGAACTCACCAAATTTGGTATTGTGGGTGCCATGTGTTTTGGAATGGATCTCAGCATTTACTACGGACTTACCATGCTGCCCTGGATGCCCACATTTGTGGCTAAATCCCTGAGTGTGGTGTCGTCCACGCTGTTTAATTACTACCTCAACAAGACCTGGACCTGGGGCCAAAACAACCGAGATGCAAAGCGCTTTACCCGTTACATAGCACTTTACAGCGTTAGCGGATTGCTGAATGTGTTGTCCAATGAACTGTTTCTGCAATGGCTTCCCGACAACGAATTTCAAATGCTGATAGTGCATACGGAGCAGGCGATTCAAAAGCCATTCTTCACCATTAAACTGGATAAATTTCTGGCAGTGATCGGGGCTACGGTTGTGGGTATGGTGGTTAATTTTATCGGCCAGAAATGGTGGGTTTTCAAAGAGCCTGCTGACATAATATTCCCGGAGGACGAGGGTAAAATTTACTGAGATAACAAACCTGTTGTTATCGTGGTACTAAATTTGATTTAACATTCACAATGAAAATTCATATCCTTATACCAGCTATTGCCGCAATCGCGCTGATGCCCGGTTGTGATACCCTTAATCAATTGCCGGTTCAAATCAATTTGCCAACCGCGGAAAATACAATACCCACACAGACGGAGGTTGCCTCAGGGCTGAAAGAGGCGCTCGTAAACGGTGTTGGCAAAGGCACTTCTTCACTGAACAAGCCCGGTGCGTTTTTTCAAAATGCGGCACTAAAAATTCTGTTGCCGCCGGAAGTTCGCAATCTTGAAAGCAAAATTCGCAACAATGCAGTACTGAATGCCGCTATTGGCGGACAACTGGATAAAGCGGTAAAAGCCATGAATGAGGGTGCAGAAAACGCCATGGGTAAGGCCATGCCCATCTTTAAAGATGCCGTTATGAACATGTCATTCTCCGATGCAATGGGTATCCTTCGCGGTGGAAATGGTGCAGCCACGCAGTATCTGAGAAACACCACATCGTCGGCATTGCAGCAAGCTTTCAAACCCACTATTCAGCAAGCACTGAATGAGGTGAAAATTACGGAATACTGGAACCCTGTGATCCGTGAAATCAATAAGCCGCTCAACAAAACCCTGCTGGGTATCAAACAGGATATCAACCCAGATCTTAATGCTTATGTGACCGAAATAGCCACTGTGGCGTTGTTTCAGGAAATAGAGCAGCAGGAAAACGCCATACGCGCCAATCCTGTGGAGAGAGGTACGGCACTGCTTAAAAAAGTTTTTAATTACGCAGACAGCCAAAAAAAGTAAGCTACTGACTGTTCAGGCAATCCCCTTTTTGTTTTAATTTTACCTCGTGAGAGGCTTATCCTTCCTGTATGCTTGTTTGCTCGCAGTTAACGCGCTGTTTGCACAAGACAAGGGTCTTTCGCAAATCATAAACTACACTGCCGATTACGTTTCATTTTCAACAGCCATTTCGGGATTCGAACAGCGAATAGGTATGCCGTTTCAATACGACGCTGCCCTTGCTCCTGCAAGTGATAAAAAATTTAGCTTCCGCTACCAAAATGTGCGTGCCTCTCAGGCCCTGCATGACTTTCTGGCATCGGCCGGATTGCGCTATGAAGTATCTAATAGCCAGATTTTCCTGAAGAAGCGACTACCATCCAATACCGAAAATGGTTTTCGTATTTCGGGCAAGATTTTATCTGCCGGTAATGGTGAATTTATCGGTGCTGCCGTGGTGGGAACCCCGCAAAAACCCCACATGACAACTACCTCAGACGCCGGATTTTTCAGTCTGAGGCTTCCGGCGGGAATTCATATACTGCAAATCACCTATCCGGGGTATTTCCCCATTTTTGATACCCTGAACATTGACCGTGATTACAACCTGCAGTATGAAATGCTGAAGCAAAGTACAACCCTGGATGCTGTGCAAATACAAGCGCTAAAAGGACGGGGTTTACAGTCTCTTGTTCTGGGGCAGACCGACCAGCACGAGATGAACCGTATACGGCTTGGCTGGATGCCACAGCTGCTCGGAGAGCCTGATGTGGTGCGCACCCTGAGCATGCTGCCCGGCGTTGTTGGGGGAAGTGAAGGCATGCTGGGGATGTATGTGCGCGGTGGTGCCGCAGACCAGAATCTGGTATTGCTGGATGACGTGCCAGTCTTTAACAGTTACCATCTGTTTGGGGTATTTTCTGTTTTCAATGACGATGCGTTGCGCTCTGCGCGGTTGCTGAAGGGCAGTTTCCCCGCGCGGTATGGCGGGCGTTTGAGCAGTGTGATTTCGGTGCAAAGCAAGGAAGGTGACAGAAGGCAATTTCATGGGATTGCCAATGTGGGTCTGCTTTCCGGCCGTATTTTTCTGGAGGGTCCCATCTGGAAAGACCGTACTACCTTTACCCTCTCCATGCGCCGCAGCTATATCGATCTTTTGGCTGCACAGGCTGCCTCATTTCTGAAACTCAGCGACAGCATCAATCCCAACAACATTTATTATTTTTGGGATATCAATGCCCGGGTTACCCATCGCTTTAATAGCAAAAGCCGCATCACTGCTGGGGTTTACAGGGGCCAGGATATTGGAGGTCTGAATGAATCTTCCATTTCTGACCAGCCTGAAATCAGCACCCAGGAGCGCAAAAAACAGCTGACAGGATGGGGAAACCATGTGGCCGGCATTAAATGGAATTACCAGGCCAGAACCGGGCTTGAGTGGCTTGTCAGAGCCCATATTACCCGTTACAGCTATGAATATAGCCGTGAATTTTCGTTTCGCAGGGAAAGCAAATTAAACCCACAGACCAATGTGGATGATTATACCCGATATGAGCTTGAAAACGGTATTCAGGACATGGAAGCAGCCTGGGAAATGCGCCTGCGCATTCAGCCCGGATGGATTTGGGAGCAGGGAATAGGTATCGCAAACCACCGTTTTATACCCGGTAACCGAAAACAATACAGCCGCATCAGCAATACCGAAAGCGAACTGATATTTAATGACGCACGACTGAATGTGCCCGAATATTTTACCTACTCGGAACTCCAATATAATGGCAAAAGCCGCTGGATAGGCTCAGCCGGCCTGCGACTGGGCAGCTTCAAACTTCCGGATCCATATTACTTCGTGATGCCCGAACCCCGTTTGAATATCAAATACAGATTGGGCAACAACCGCTTCATGCATGCTTCGGCTACCCGAAACCGACAGTTTTTTCATCTGTTAACCAATTTAACACTTGGTCTTCCCGGGGATGTTTGGGTTCCCAGCAACCGGCAGTTTCAACCCGGCAGGGCAGACCAGATTAGCATGGGTTATGCCCAAAGTAAATCCGCATGGTCTTTCAGTTCGGATGTGTTTTACCGCAGTTTTAGCCATATTCTGGAGTATAAAGACAACGCCGGATATGTTACTTCAGGAACAAACTGGGAGGATGCCGTAACTTCGGGAAACGGAGAAGCCTATGGGATTGAACTGCTGGCCGAGAAAACATCCGGAAAACTGAATGGATGGGTGGCCTACACCCTGATGTGGAACAACCGCTGGTTTGCAGATTTAAATAACGGTCATTCGTTTCCTTCCCGCTACGACAGAAGGCATAATGTATACCTGGCCGGCGTTTATCACTGGAAACCCGGCATCGATATCAATGCGGCCTGGACTTTCAACAGTGGCTTTGCGTATACCTTACCGGTGGCTGTATACAGCTCGCCTACACCCAACGATCCCTACCGGGATATCTTTATCTATGAAAGCCGTAACAATGCCCGTGCTGCAGATAACCACCGTCTCGACATTAGTGTTACCCTGCAGAAACAGCATAAAGGATATAGCCGGCACTGGACACTGGGCGTTTTTAATGTTTACAACCGTTTCAATCCTTTTTACATTAATCCGGGATTCGACAAGTTAGGCAACCGTAAACTTTACCAGGTAAGTATGTTACCTTTATTACCCAATATCAGTTATAAAATTACCTTTTGAGAATTGGCGTCTTACATATTGTAACGGTTATAATTTTAAGCGGATGCATAAAAGAAATTCCGTACAATCCAAATTCGCAGATAACACCCTTGCCTGCAATTCATTGCTTTATTACTCCAGACAGTGTTTTGACAGCAGATTCCAGACTGACTGCACCCTTCGGAAGTAAAGATATGCCACTGGCCAATGTACGGTTTGAAATCTGGAAGTCCGGTCAACGGAAAGATACCAGTCTTTATGTCGGAAATGGTGTTCACCGCTTTGGTTCCAATGCCGCCAAGGCCGGTGATTCCCTTCTATTTAAGGGTGATGTGTCAGGAATGTCTTCCTATATAATTCCAATGGTCATTCCCGGTTATACTCCCATTAATATACTTGACACTACAAGGCAACTTGTTCCCGGTATTGGCCGTGCATTTTCAGTTGCCATCCGGTTCAATGATGATGCTGCAAAAGACAATTATTATCGCTGCTATCTGTATAAAAACACCTACAAATATGAGTATGACAAATCGGGTAAACTCATTGACAGTTTTCTGAAAAAAGAAATCATAGCCTTGTTTTCAGATGACCTGGCAGCGGCGGAAAACGATTACAACAATTACACATCGCGTGAAGTGGTTTTTTCAGACGCAACATTCAACGGGGTATATAAATACATGGTATTTTACACTTCTGATCTACTGGTAAAAACAACCTTCGAAAGGCCTACGGGTATTGAGTTTCATCTGGAGAACATCGACAAATCCCTGTATGATTTTTACAACACCCGAAATGCCCATATTTGGCAGCAGCAAAGTATTAGCCAGCTGCCGGGAAAAATAAAAGGGAATGTTCCGGGGGCTTATGGAGTGGTAGGGGCCTACACAGAAGATTACCGGAGGGTAACTCTCAAACGGTAATTCTTTTTGTATGAATTATGTTAAAAATAACTTCCACAAGGAGGTTTTCCCGACTTTTTACTTTCAGCTAAAATTATAGATTAAAATTATTAAGTATTTGAAAATCAATGATATAAAAAATGAAATAGCATTTTTAAAAGCTCACTTATTGTACTTTTAACAATAATCTTATTGTTTTTTTTACAATATGATTGGTTTTTTCTACCTTTGTTTGTGAATTAAACTTTAACGAACATGAAAAAAATCATTACCGCTTTATTCCTGAGCGCTTTCTTGACAGGCCTGTGGGCTCAAAAGAAAGTTACTTTTCAGGTTGACATGAACAACTACGCCGGTGGCTCATTCACGACCGTATACGTGAGTGGTACTTTCAACAGCTGGTCCGGCAACGGAAATGCGCTGTCTGATGCTAACGCTGACGGCGTGTGGGAAGGCACCTTCGACATCAATGATGACTCTATTGAGTACAAGTTCACCATGGACAACTGGTCAAAACAGGAAGCCCTTACACCCGGAAGCTCCTGCACAAAAACCACTTCAGGCTACACCAACCGTTTTGTAAAGCTTACCGGCAACACTACCTTAAGCAAGGTTTGTTTCGAAAGCTGTGCAGCTTGTTCTTCCGTAACCAAAAAATCGGTTACTTTCAACGTAAACATGAAGCAATACAGCGGTTCTTACACCAACGTATATGTTTCCGGCAACTTCAACAGCTGGTCCGGCAATAGCAATCAGCTTACAGATGCAGACGGTGACAAAATTTTCAGCGGTACCTTCGACATCACACAGGATTCCATTGAATACAAATTTCAGGTAGACAACTGGAAGGACGATGAAAAACTAACTTCAGGCAGTTCGTGCACCAAAACTACCGGCGGCTACACCAACCGTTTCCTGAAAGTTTCAGGTTCTAAAGTGCTGGCAAATGTTTGCTGGGCAAGCTGCAGCGAGTGTACCAACGATGTTACTTTCAAGGTAGACATGGCCAAATACAAAGGCGCTGCATTTACCGGTGTATTTGTAAACGGCAGCTTCAACGGCTGGTGCGGAAACTGCAATCCAATGGCCGATGCCGACAAAGACGGTATCTGGGAAGTGAAATTACCATTGCCCCAGGATTCTATTGAGTTTCTGTTTACCCTCGATGGCTGGACAGTAAAGGAAATGATGAAGGAAGGTTCATCCTGCACCAAAACTACCGCAGGTTACACCAACCGTTTTATGAAAATTACGGGCAACACCGTTCTTGATGCTGTGTGCTTTGAATCTTGCGTAAGCTGTGCCAACACCAAAGAAAAAGCAAACGTTACTTTCAAGGTAGATATGAGCAAATACACAGGTTCTTACACTGCCGTGAACATCAACGGATCCTTCAATGGCTGGTGCGGTGCCTGCAATCCCATGACCGATGCGGATAACGACAAGGTCTATGAAATCACCTTGCCCCTGAACGCTACCGATACATTCGAATATCTCTTTACTGTAGACGGATGGACTGCCAAGGAAACATTCACAGGTGGTGAAAGCTGCACCAAAACAACCGGTCAGTTTACCAACCGCATGGGTGTTGTGAAAGCAGATACAACCCTGCCTGCTGTGTGCTGGGAAAAATGTGTTAGCTGCGCTACGTTGGGCAATTCAGGCATTACCGCCAATGGTGTGAAAGTATTCCCAAATCCCGGTAACGGACGCTTCAACGTTTCCGCTTCATTCAGCAATCTGACCTCAGGAAACATTGAAATTTTTGATGTAGTAGGACAGAAGATTTACAGCAGAGGTTTCACCGGCAAAGCCATCAACACCGAAATCAATCTTAACAGCGCCAAATCCGGCATGTATCTGATGGTTATCAATACCACAGAAGGCAGCTATCAGGAGCGCATCTTCATCAACAGCAAATAATCATTTGGTTTGATATACAAAGAGGGAGGCCTTGTGCCTCCTTTTTTGTTTTTAGGGAATATACTCAAACGACCTTACTACCACCTCTACGGGCTTTCCATCAGTAGGAGGAAGTCCGTTTAGCAGCCACAAATTCATGCGTGCATGGGTAGTTGCGCCGGGCGCCGGGATTATAATGGGGTTGGAAGAATTCCCCCCCTCTATCTTGGTTCTTACAGGGTTGTTTAAATTAAAACTCCAGGATGCCAGTGGACTGCCACCTGGATACACCGAACCTGTGTAGGAGTTCCAGGTTATTTGGTCAGCTCGCCAGTTGAACAAATGGGTACTTGGCTGTTTCAGTTTGCTCACCTGCATCACAGGCTTAAATGAACGTTCGCTGTAGGCAATGGGATTGTCGAAAATGACCGGCTGAACCGAATAGGTAAGGGTGGAGCTGTCGCCGGCCTTAAACCACTTGGAAAACTCGATGTCTACTTCACTATTGGCCTGTTCTTTGAATGAATTGTCATCCCAGGTAAACAAGCCCAGTACCACACGTTCATTAAAGGTGGCGACATCACTTTCCAGGCAAAACACATACGTTCCGTAGCCTGAAGTCTCAGTGCAGATAACCTCACTGCTTTGCCACTTGCCGTTAATTTTGGCAATGCGCAGGTGCAGATATCCCTTACTGTCCACCCACACCATGCTGTCGCTGCCATTAAAGTAGTTGGGGCCGGGGCCGACAGGACCGGTGCTGGATTTGATATTCCAGCCATAGCCGGAAAATACCAGATCGCCTGAATCGCGGATTACCCTGTTCTTATTGTCGGGTGGATCGGATTGCTTACAGGAGTATATCGGCGAAAGCAACAGCACTGCCAATGCAGGAATGATGTAAAATATTCTGGTCATCAGGGTTTGTGGTTAAGGGTTACGGTTTGTTGTCCGGCACGGAAAACAATGGTACCGGATGCTTTAAAGGGTTTCATATCAGCGCCAATGTCTCCCACATCGGAGAAGGGAACTTTAAGGGTAACAGCAGCATCCTGCCCGGGCTTAAGATTTACCTTGCTAAATGCGCATAGTTTTTTCTGGGAGGGGGTAATCGGTGCGTATTCATCGCGGTAGTATACCTGCACAACTTCCTTGCCCTCGCGATTTCCTGTATTTCTTACAAGAACCTGAATAACAAATGTGTCATTCTCAGGCTTGACGCTCATGCCCCAGTAATCAAAACGGGTATAGGAAAGGCCGTGGCCAAAATCATACAGCGGATTGTAGGCACTGCTTCCGAAATTGATATCATTGTCTTCAGTGCGTTTACGGTCATAGTGTACAATATCTCCAGAAGAACGCGGGTAGGTAAAGGGCAAACGGCCTGAAGGATTGATTTTGCCATACAATAAGTCCGCCAGCGGCTTTGCTCCCTCCTGACCGGGGATGTAGGCATGTACCACGGCTCGGCTCAGTTTATCCAGATCGGTTATGATGCGCGGCCTTGCCAAAAGCAATACCAGCACTACAGGTACTTTTCGGGCCTTTAATAATTCCAGCGCCTTGCGGTCTTCATCCGGGATGGTAATGGCCAAATCATTAATGTTTCCGGGGATTTCCGTGGCAGGCGTTTCTCCAAGGCAATAAACTACCGCGCCGGGCAGGCGTTTTGATTTACGTTGGTTCTGCATCACGTATTGAGGCGTTACCTCCGTAATTTGATCCTTGCCATAACCGGCTTGCAAAGCCTGCAGAATGGTCAATTTACCCGATTCATTGAACCTTGTGTCCTGTCCCAGCCAGGTTTGTGACCAGGCTCCATTCAGGTAGTTGAGGTTGTTGGCAGCATTTCCCATCAACCATACTTTGGATCCGGGTGACAGGGGCAATACATCTCCCTCATTTTTCAGCAGGGTTATCGATTCAGCAACGGCATCATTGGCCACATGGGCAAAGCTGTCTGAGCCAAACAACGGATAATCGGCCAGTGAAGGCAAGCTTACATTTCCTTCAAGGCCTAAATCTGATTTCAGTTTCAGTATGCGCCGCACCGACATATCCAGGCGGCTTTCCGGAATTTCACCCGATTTTACCAGATCCACTAACAGTTCATTAAACTGAAAATCATTGGGAGTCATGCTCATATCGATACCCGCCATCACGGCCATTTTCACGGCATCTCTCAGTGTTTCGGCTACTTTGTGGGTGGTATGCAGTTTGTATACATCTTCCCAATCGGTAACCGCCACGCCTTCAAAGCCCAGTTCTTCTCTAAGCAGGGTTGTGAGAATGGGATAGCTGGCATGAACAGGCACACCATTTAGCTCTCCGGAGTTAATCATCAGGGTTTTGGCTTTCAGCCGGATGGCTTCCTGAAATGTGGGCAGAAAATAGGCCCTCAGTTCCCGTTCACCAATCCAAACGGGGGTGCGGTCCTTGCCACTCAGCGGATAGCTGTAGCCCAGGAAATGCTTCATACATGCCGCCACCTGTTCATTTCCGAAGGTGTTGCCCTGATAACCCGAAATACAGGCATTCGTCATCCTTTTGGCCAGACACACATCTTCGCCATAGGTCTCGAAAAACCTTGACCACAGGGGTTGCCGGCCAATATCCAGCACCGGCGAAAAGTTCCAGGGTATGCCTGAGGCACGTGTTTCGTAGGCAGTAATTTGTGCTGCAGCTTTTACCAGTTCAGGATTCCATGTCGCAGCCTGCCCAATTTGCTGGGGAAACAGGGTTGAGCCCAGGGTATAATTGGCACCGTGAATGGCATCTATGCCATACAATACAGGGATGCTGTGTTTTGTGTAAAGGCTGTTTGCCTGCTGAATGCTGTCAATGAGTTCCAGCCAGCGTTTGCGGCTGAGGGCATGAAAACCGCAACCACAGTTGAGCACGGAACCCACTTTGTAGCGCTGAAAAGCCAGGCGGAGTTTGGCAGTGTCAAGTCGTATCGGGTCGGAGACCTCACAAATCTTTCCCACGGCCAGCACACCCAGGTCAATCTGCGACATTTGGCCTACTTTTTCTTCCAAAGTCATTGCCTTTATGCGGTTTTCTACCGCTGCATCACGGCTATTCTGTGCACTTATTGTATTAAAAAACACAAAAACACAAATCGATAAAAGTATTTTAAAGCCTTTTTTCATATAGCTTACCTGCTTTTTCTAACCAGTTTGATATTGTCAATATAGACATCCCCGTCAGCCTCAAACTGAATAATAAATTGTTTGATCATATCGGATTGTGTCTGAAAACGTTCAAAGGGAAAGTCTGAGAGAGGAATAGTAACAGGGGTCCAGCTGCCGGGCATGATTCGCTTGCCATTCAGGTATTTGGGTGAAAACCCGATAAAACATTGCGCCCCTGTATAATCTTCGAGCGCCAGGGCCAGCGGCAATGATTTGAGGGTATCGGTTTGCGAACGGATCTGCATTTGAATGCAGGCAGAATCCACTATACCGGACAAGTCTTTGGGTTGCCAGTTGTCCCAGCCAAATCCCATTCCAATCCATTTGCAGCCGCCGGCAATTTTATCCCACTTGGCGCGCATACAGTATTCTCCGCTGTAGGGATTTGTTTTGTCTTTGTTTACGGTTACACAGGCCTGTTCTTTGGAAACCCAGATTTCAGAACCCATATTCTCATCAAATAGCTGCAAGGCACCAAAGCCGCCTATTTCAGGGGTTGGAGAAGTTTCGGAACGGTCGTACAGCCCCAGGTTTTTCATACGCAACACGCTATTTTTGATATGAACAGTATCTATGTTGCGCACAGCAGAATCCTGAGCCCATGCCGAGCCCCACAAAAGCAATACGGTTAGTGTTGCTGTAATCCTGTTCATCACAATTGCAAGGGTGACTTATCGGTAAATATCAGGTAGTCAATTTTGGTGCCGGCTGCACCCATGGAGGGGTTCGCCAGGTGCAGCATAGAGAGGGTAACGATGCTGTTTGGGTTGTGGCGGTTGTTTCCGTTGTTGGGAGCGGGTTGCCCATTGCTGAGGTGGATCAGATCGCTGTATTTGAATGAAACGAGTTTCCAACCCTGCCAGTTTACAATGATTTCCTTGTCAAACTGGTCATCGGCACTGGGATCAAAGGTTTTGTTGTTGTTATCATCTTCTTTGAACTGAAACAATACCCTGCTTGGATTGGGTGTTGCATCGCCATAAATAAGGCAATTGAAATACACATCTTCCGGAACGGTGCTCAAGGCCAGCGTGGGCGAGCCGTAGGCTGAAGCGGGAAAATCAATCAGTCCGATAAGCCAGTCCCATGAAACCGTACCGGCCATATTCAGGTAATTCTTTCCCTGAACGGAAAAAGCATCGGTTTTTACTTTGAAATCCATATTGGCTCCGGACTGAATAAATGTATTCCATTTGATATTCAGGCCGCTTTCAAAGTCAGCAATAACAAGACCTTTGGGCACACGCACCCCGTTGACACCCAGATTTAGGCTAAAGCTGTCTGTAACCCCGGCAATTTTCAATACTGCCTTGCAAGGTTCTGTTCGGAAGGCGGGCAATACCGTGGTTGTTCCTTCCCAGGTAGCATTTCCGGCGTCTACTGTTCTGGATTTGCCGCTGATAATTTTCCGCGCTTTGCTCAAATCGCCGTAGATGGTGATGGTCCAGTCGCACTGTTTGGTAAATTCAGCACCAAATGTGATGGTTTCTCCTTTTGAAAAATCAGCGGCTGTTTTGCTCGCGGTGAAAGGTTTTACCATTGCAAACGGACCGTTTAGATCTTCCAGGCTGGGGCCTTCAAATTGCTTATTGTCGCGCTTACAGGAAGCAATGAGGAATAGCAGGGGCAATATGCGAATTATATTTTTCATTTTCATCAGAATGTCATGTTATAAATGGCCTGCATTTGTCCGATGCTGTAATCCCGGAATGCCTGGGCCTTGTTTTGGTACTGCATACGCTGATACATGAGTGCCAGATAGGTTTTACCGCCAAAACGCACCCTGAGTCCGGCGGCAGCTGTGCTGTGTCGCTGATTGGCTGAAAAGCCTGCAAAATCAATCACTTCGGTGTATTCATTGCGCACGGCCGTCTGATCATTTCCTTTTCCTTGCAGGGAGGTGTAGCCGCCCAGCACATCAATGTCCTTCATTACCTCCATTTCCATGCCGGCCGACCATTGCAGAGAGTTTAAATCCAGCTCTTCGTAGGCACGCGGACTCTTGCGCCGGGTATTCTGGTTACATGCCGACACATGCAGTTTAGCCTGTTTTTTTATTCCGAGCAACTTGCCTGCATCACAGTTTACATCGAGCCGGGTCATATCCATCTTTTTGAGTTCGGGTGTTCCCTGACCCAAAATTTCAGACAAGCGCCAGTGTTGTGCATCCAATGTTATTGTATTTTTTACAATATTATACTTCGCTTTTGCATAAAAACCTTGCCGGTTAAAGGTCGCGATTCCGTAAGGAAGTACATTGTTTACCAGAGGATTGTAGGCCATCAGCTTTGTACTGATTCCATTTCGGTAAAGATTGGCATTACCAATAAAATCCAGCAGGTGCAGGGGGCGGTCTATTTGCATTTGGGTATAGCGATTATACAATAAGGGTTGTGCATTGTAATCAATGCGTTTAGATTGCGCCGCTATGCTTCTGAAATCGGGACCCACATTGATATAACCTGCTTCAGCCTCCCAGCGTTTGCCATTGGGTGCAACTTTTACAAAACCATGAGCAAAAAAGTCTTGCAGATGGGGTGATGCTGTATCGTGTACGATGCGGTAGGATGAATTGCCGGCTTCACCTCCGAGGGTGAACTGCTGTTTTCCGAAGGCCTGCTTCCATTCCCACGACAAGGTTTGCACCGTATTCTGAAACAACAGTGGTTGTGTGGCGGTCTCCTTAACATCAAAAATTCGGCTGATATTGTAGGCCAGGGTAGCTTTTTTGTTCCAAACCCAGTTGGCGGTTGCTCCTGTGTGCAGGCGTTCGGGCTGGCTGCCAAAGTTGGTGGCGTTCAATCGGGTAAGGTATCCATGAAAATTCCAGTCAGATTTGAGTTTTACGGATTCCAATCCAAAATCTGCCTCCGCACCCTGTTGACGCCATGTTCCGGGCACATAAAAAGATTCGTAATTTACAATATCCCGCTGAAGGTCAAATACAGCAGGCTGTTGCATGCACCGGTCCTCATCGTGGTTCCAGAAAGTAAACGGGGTCTGTTTCAGGTTAATATCGCCCAGCTGGTAACGGATTTTATCGGCAATCACGCCTTTCAGCCAAAGCTGACGCACATCAAAGGTTACCCCTGCACCCCAGAAACCGCCAAAGCGGTTGTTGATGCGGATCATGCCCAAAATTTCGGTGTTCTTGTTAGGACGGATATTGAAACCCAGGTCTATGAGGGCATATCCTCCGGCGTTTTTAGGAGCGGTAACCTTATCGGGAACACTGTCTTTTACCTGCAATTCTGAGTTGGCCAAAACCGAACGTGCTCCGCCTTTCATACTGAATTTAGGGGTGTTTTGGGCTGAAAGCCACAGCGGAGTGGCTGCTGTAAGAAGGCCTAAAAACTTAATGCTATGTTTTACTTGTTTTTTCATCAAAAGAATATTTTTAATTCTACGGTGGTTTCCCATCCGCGGTACCTGTCTTTACTGAAGCTGCGGTCTGTATAATACATTTTTCTCTGACGTATATAGAGGCCTGCGCCCTTGCTCATTTCTATGTCAAAACCGGTAGCAATGCCATATCCCTCCTGATTTTTAGGCCTTCGGCTAATGGCATCTGTTCGGGTATCGTAATTGGCGATGATTCTTTCGGCGCCTGCGTAATTGCACCACACAAGGTTTCTGGCCAGTTTTAGGTAAGATTCCAACTGGTGGTAATACGTGCGGAGATAGGCTTTTTCGGTAAACACGGTAAATGGTGAGGCAAAAGACTGTACCGATGCATAGGTTCCCAGATAGTTTATGAACAGCTCTTTTCCGCCCAGTTGGGTTTTGTATTTAATCTGAAGTTCAGCAGTATTGAAATATTTATCGTTCAATGGCACTTGTTGTGCATCCACATCCCTCAAATCCACCGACTCATATACCCCGCGGTACACCTTGGTCAGGTTTTTATAGGGCCCCACTCCCGCAGGGAAAGACCATCGCCAGAAACGCGACAGAGCCAGGTTATTAACCGGGTGCGAATAGGTGATTTGTGAGGCAATGCGCTCCAGTTCTTTGGCAATGGTGTATCCCGCATTGATGCGGAAGCGGCCGGCTTTGGTTTCTGAGTTCAGCTCAATACCTGTGCGGTTATTGGTGAGCTGGCCCACCGGCACCATGGCACTCGAAAAAGGGGCCAGCACAAGCTGGGCTTCGCTTTGCGCCCCGGTATTGTTGCCTTCCTGAATGGCAGAATTCCAGAATACACTGCTGTTGTTGATCACTTTGGGGCTGATGCGGAAGTAGTGGATTTGCAGGGGTACACGCAATACGCGCTGTGGGATATCCAGTTTCAACGATATGGCTTCACCCCAGCCCTTATTGTATGAATTACTGTAATAGCGTCCGGCACCGGTTTCACCGTAGATTTTCCAGCCTTGTTTTTTCCACACAAATTCTGCAGTATGAACATTAAAACCCAGTGTGCTGCTCAGCAGGGAGTCGGAATAGGTTTGGTTGTTGAAAGTATTGACACTGATGTAGCGGTTTTCGTTCCCGTTTTTGATTTTACCGCCCAGGCTGTGGTTGGGCAATGGGGTCATACCTCCGTTCAGCTGGGTTTTGCCGTACATCAGCACCCCTGAAAAACCATTGGGAAGGTTACTTAGGTCCATAATCAAACCCTGAAAAGCCTGTCTGCCCCAGCGTGTATCCTGGTTCATGGCTCCGGTCTGGTAAAAGGTCTGATACCGATCCATAGCATTGCGGGTCATTGGGTCCCAGGGGTTGCGCTCAAATACCGTAAAACGGTTAAAGCCGGGGTTGGAAAAGAAGGTGAAAGGCGTGAGGGAATACCAGTTGATACCACCTGTCTGTACCTGCAGGGTGCCTTTTTCAAAATCATGGGTACCGGTAAGGCTTACGCCGAGGTTAAGTCCTTTCACATTTTCGACCATTCCACCGCCCATCATGGGTGTCCACAGATAAAAGTCAGTATAAAACCGGGTGTTGGGGGATATACTGCCGCCCATGTTCAGTAATAATTGCGGAATCTGGCTGTCATCGCCCACGAAAATGTTCAGTGGGGTTTTCATCTGGTCGGAATACCCTTCCTGCAGTTGGCGCACATTGGTGATAAATCTGTAATAGCCAGACACCTGGAAGCGTTCCAGGGATGGCATAGGCGCTTTGGGATGTACACCCGGTGTTTCGCTGAGCTTTATAGTATCCTGGGCTGATGCTGCCATAACGGCCGTCGCCAGCCATATCGTCCATACAATATGTGCGTATTTCTTCATCATGGCTGGTCAAAACTTTGTAAGTCGTATCTTTTAAACCTGAGTGCTTTACTACCTTCATCTGAAGCCGCATCCTTAACCATAAAAGGCACATTGGCATAGGCGACCTTGTTTTTGTAATGGATGGTTACAAACAAACGATAGGCACCGGGCTGCCGTGGTGCCTTGAACTGCAATTCAAAATCTTTGGCTTTTTTGATAAAACCGCCAATTTCGGAAGCTTCATTTTCCATATCGCCTCCGGCTTTTTTATCGTCACTTTCCGCAAGCAACTTCCATTCAATGCGATAGCTGCGGGGATTGCTGCTTTCTTCTTGCGAAGCCCTAAGCAGTCTGGGTTTCACAATGGCCGTATTTAAGGAGCCTGCGGTCAGGAAAATGTTGTCGGACGCCGCACCCAACAGCGTCTTTTGGGCATTTCCCACCCCTAAATAAATCAGCAGGCCATGGCTATGTAAGGTGGGTGTTGGTATTGGCGGTTTCTTTCTGTTCCAAAGTTCATAAAGCATATCCACGGCCTCGGTTTGCTTGTTATCTTTGGTAAACAAGCCATACCAGGTGAGGGTATATTCCTGTTTTTGTCCCCATAAAAACACATAGGAACCAATGCAGTGCTGGCTGTCAGCCATGATATATTTTACATATCGCTCCCAGTACACATCGGCTTTTTCGCGGCTGGATTGCTCGATTGCCGCGTTCCAGGGTGTAACCGGCGATTCCCAATGCCCATTGGGGCCCCATTCGGTTATCATGTAGGGACCTGTCCAGCCAAACCGTCCAATATTTTTCGGCACACCGGCAATATCCCCATAGGTATTTACGCCGTATATATCAATATCGGGGGCTTTTTCGCGGATGTGCTGAACTTCCAGTGAATCCAGTCCGGCCGTAACGGTGCATGTAGGATGGTTGGGATCGGTATCGTGAACATACTTGGCAATAGCCTGAATACTGTGCCAAACTTTGGTATTGCTGTAAAACAAATCCACCTCATTGCCTATGCCCCACATCAGTAGGGCGGGATGGTTTTTGTAGCGGTCCACTGCCGATTTGAAATGCTGTATCTGTTTCTGAACCGCCAGGTTGTTATCATAATCGAAGCCGTGACGTTCGTGTTGCACCCACATTCCCAGCATCGTCCAAAATGCGCTGCGCATCATCTATTCCCCAGGTGCGGATGGTATTACCGCCGCACTCAACCAAAAGGTCGAGCTGTACCGTTCCTCCGGCGCCTTTTATGTAATAGGGCTGTCCATTCTTGAGCAGCTGCCATTGTCCGTTTTTTTGGATAAGCGAAATCTTTGCAGGCTGGGCTGCAACAGGCAATTGCGCTGCCATAAAAACGAATATGACCGCGAGAACTCTCACTACAGAATACCTCCTTCAAAACCAAGCTGCTTGGCCTTTGCTGCATTGTATCGGTATAACATAGCCGGACGGTGCGTTACATTTTTTTGCATTTTACCGGTCTCTTCGATGATACCCGAAGACAATATCTTTTTTCTGAAGTTTCTTACATCAAATTCTTCTTCGAGGATACTTTCATGAATAAACTGCAGTTCGGTGAGGGTAAAATATTTAGGCAAAAGCTCAAACACCAGCGTCTGAGTGCGGATGCGGTTTTTCAGCAGACGGCGCGCGTATTCCAGTATTTCGCGGTGATCAAAAGGCAATTTTGGGATTTCAGTAACCTTGAACCACGCCACATCCTTGGCCCATGAAGCGGCCTGTGGGTGGTAATTCTCTACCTTAATAAGGGCGAAATAGGCAATGGTGAACACACGTCCGAACGGGTGACGGTCCACGCTACCAAAGGTTTGTATCTGTTCCATGTACACCTGATCCAGCCCGGTAAGCTGTTTCAGGATCTTCTCTGCAGAATATTCGAGGTCCATTTCGGGTGAAATCAGGTCACCGGGAAGGGCCCAGGAGCCGGTGAAAGGCTCGGAACCACGGGAAATGAGGAGAACCTTAAGTCCGTCGGCGTCAAAACCAAACACCACGTTATCTACCGAAACGGCAACGTTGAAGTATTGCTTGAGAATTTTCTTGAGATTTTTCATGGGACAGAAGCAAATATATTGTAAAAAGTACAATAATTAATATTTCCAAAAATGATAAGCCTTTTGAGGGTTTTTATTGAACAGAATATTTTGGAAAATTTCTTCTGATTATCGCAATTCAAATAGGGGTTTTGACCAACATTTTTTCTTCAGGCTGGGAAGCAGTTATTTTTTTGGTACAGTTGTTGATATTCTTTTTGCAAAACAACAAAACCATGAAAAAGATTTTTACTCTCGGATTCGCTGCCATGGCTGTCACTGCCATGCTGGTAGCAGGTATTAAGCAGAATGAAACCATCAAGTGGAACAAAACCACCCATGATTTCGGCACTGTGAAAATGGGTCCTCCTGCTGAAGTAACGTTCACTTTCACCAACAACGGAAAAGCACCTGTGGTTATCACCGCTGCTGCCCCCAGCTGTGGATGTACTACACCAACCTACACCAAAACGCCCGTAATGCCCGGCAAAACCGGTGAAGTAAAGGCAAGCTATGGTACCGAAGGTCGTCCCGGTTTCTTCCAGAAGTCCGTGAAAGTATCTTTCGACAACGGCGCAAGCACTGACCTCACCATCACCGGAACCGTATCTACCGAAAGTCCTGCCGGCAACGGTACCCAGCTGAAATAATACTTTAAGGTATAGAAGCGTTATGAAAAAGCTCCTTTTCTCCCTCTTAGTTGTAGCAGCATTCGGCAGTGCCGTTGCGCAGGATCAGCCCGCAGCAACGCCCGCAAGCAATGCCAAAGTGAAATTTGAGAACATTGCCCATAACTTTGGTAATGTTATTGAAGGCCAGATTGCCCGCTATGATTTCAAATTCACCAATACGGGCACCGATCCGCTGATATTGAGCAATGTGCAGGCCAGCTGTGGCTGCACTTCTCCCAAGTGGCCCCGCGAAGCCATCGCTCCCGGAGCAACGGCTGTGGTGACTGCAGAGTATAACAGCTCAGGTCGCCCCGGCAACTTTACCAAAAACATTTTTGTGTACAGCAACGGCGGCGATGTAACCCTTACCATTACCGGTATTGTGGTAAAAGAGCCCGAAAAACCCAAGTCTGTTATTATCGGAAACTAATATTTCAAAGGCCGGTTTATCCGGCCTTTTTCTTACCCATGAAAAAGACCCTGTTAATACTGTCAATATTGGTTTTGGGTAAGATTGCCAAAGCCCAGGAAACACACATTCAAACCGTTGGAGGGGATACCCTGTTTTTTGGCACCTGCAACCCCGGCGATACGATTGAAGCAGTATTTACCTTTACCGTAAAAGGTACAGAAAAACTTATGATACGGCAGGTGCATCCCGGTTGTCAGTGCACGGTTCCGCAGTACCCAAAAGACAGCATGGTTCCCGGCACCACAGATTCTGTTGTGCTGGCTTTGCATACCCGCAATTTGCACGCGGGACCCGTAGAGAAATTTGCGATTGTCATCAATACCGGCCCGGAAAGGATATTTTACCTTATGGGAGAAATCCTGGAAAAGGGCACGGCAGCCCCAAGGCGAAGGGTGGTGAGGAAGATTTAGCATAATTGATTTTTGGTACGCAGAGTTTCGCGGAGGAACGCGGAGTTTAGCAGAGGGATGCGGAGTTGAACTTGCTTGTTTAATTTTTATTAATAGAATATTGTGTATGAATCAGTTTTATTTTAAATTGATGCAAAACTTTTGTTAAAATTATTATCAATTATTATGGGAATTCATTTAAAAGAAGATTTTGGTTTATCGGGTGCTGTATTGGGAGCTGCTATGAAAGTACATAGTTTTCTGGGTCCCGGAATGTTGGAAAGTGCTTACAGAAAATGTTTGGCGCATCAATTAATGATGGATGGTTTTGAAGTAGAGGAGGAAAAGCCGGTGCCGATTGTTTATGAAGGTTTTAATATTCAAGCAGGTTATAGGATAGATTTACTTGTTGAAAATAAACTTGTTGTAGAGCTAAAGGCTACAGATTCGTTTTTACCTGTTCACGCAGCGCAGGTGCTGACGTATTTAAAATTTGGCAGGTATGAAAATGGGTTATTGATTAATTTCAACGTTGAGTCACTTAAATTTGGAATTAAAAGACTGATTAATAGAGATTTTAATAACGAAACTGAAATATATTAATTCTGTGCATGGCATTCCTGTTTTTTATTTAAATCTTGGTTTTGTGCGACCCATTCGTGTACGGGTTATGTGGCCACCTAACAAAAACAAAAAACCCGTACCCCAAGATTTTTCAGGTGTTCGTAAATCTCAATGTGGTCGTCAATGGAAGACAATGTGGAGATAAGAACATCCCCCGCCGAAAAGGGATAATCGCGATGGTGTAAAATGATTTTATTGTCAATCACATTGCCTGCAATATGGGCTTTGTGCGCCAGCCAGTGCACATCATAGCCATCGGTTTCCACCATTTTCTTGAGCAATTTGCCCTTGTCCAGGGTGCCGAGAATCATCACCGGGGCATTGCTTTTCACAAACATCTTTTTCCAGTAATTCCATTTCATTTGCATGAAAGCGGCAGCACTGTAGTTTTCGCTATTAACGGAATAACGTTTATCGTGTTGTCGCCAGTGATGGCAAATGCCCCGGGCGGATTTTACTGAAAACCCCTTTACGAATAAACGTAAGGCCATATCATAGTCTTCGGGATACACGGCATCGTCAAAGCAGCCTGCATCTTTTAATTCGTCTGTCCGCATCATCCAGCAGGGGCTGGGTATCACGCATTCCCGCCAAATGTGTTGCCAGTGGTCGTTGTTATCGCAGCGTTCGTTCAGCCAGTTTTCATAAAAACGGGTTCCTGTTCCGCAATTTTCTTCCGGGAAAAACCGAACCCTGCCTGTGACAATGGTTTTGGGCGGGGCCGATTCGAGGGTTTGCACCAGATTTTCCAGTTTATCCTTCGGCATGATATCGTCTGCGTCCATGCGGGTTACCAATTCGCCTTTGGCTGCCGATAACAAGGTGCAGTTTGCGGCAATCAGGCCTTGCCCGACAGGAGAAACTATGCGAAAACGCGCATCCGAAGCCACAAATGTGCGGATGATGGCCGGGGAATCATCGCTGCTGCCGTCATCCAGCAGGCAGCATTCCCAATCTGTGAATGACTGTAGCTGTATGCTTTGCAGGCACGCATCCAGAAACGGTTCGGCGTTTTTAATAGGGATCAGCACAGATACCCGCGGCATGCTGCAAAGATGGGGTTGCGTGTGGTTTTTTGTACATGTGCAAGAATCGCAACGTGCGGAACCCCACAATGGTGCGAACTTGCAACCATGTTGGATGCATTCTTCGAGCCGGTAGACAAATCGGTGTGGGCCCCTTTTCGCAACAGCGATTCCCTGCTGGGCGGCAAAATCCATATACACGGAAATTCCTTTCCCAAACTCAAAAACTGCAAGGTAGCCATTGTGGGTGCAGGCTATCCGGCCGATGAGGTAAGGCGCAAGCTGTATTCGCTTAGCTGGCGCTTCGATAGCTTAGGTGTTGCCGATTTGGGCAACCTGAAACTGAACGGCGACGCCAACAGCAGGCAGTTTGCCATGAGCGAAGCCATCGGAGAATTGCTGGCCGCAGGCATGAAGGTGCTTATCATCGGCCACGATCCGCTGTTGTTGTATGGTTATTACAAAGCTTACCGCCAAACCAAAGAACCCGTTGAGGTGGTGAAGGTGAGTCCGGATGTGGACCTGGACGAAGGCACGCCGCTCAGGCAGATTCTGGTGGAAAAGCCCAGCTACCTTTTTAACATTGACTTTTTGGCCACCCAGAGCTATTACATCAACAACCAAACAGCAGCGGTGCTGGATAAAATGTATTTCGAAAACCACCGCCTGGGAGAAATACGGGCAAGCATGGAAGAAACCGAACCCATTTTGCGCAGCGCACACCTGCTGATGTTTGACATGAACGCCTGCCGCTATGCGGATGTTCCGGGTACGATGCTGCAAAGCCCCAATGGGTTATATGCAGAAGAGGCCGCCAAACTGGCCCGTTATGCCGGAGTGAGCAATACACTCAGTTCGGCATATTTTTATGGGTTAAACCCTGAAAATCCACAGCCCGCAGACCATGTGCTGCTCTCGCAGATGATTTGGTATTTTCTGGATGGTTTCTGTGCCAGATTCAACGATCACCCCGTTCACAACCACGAGGATTTTCTCATATATCGCAACCGGTTGAGCAGCACCGGCCATGAAATAATTTTTTACAAAAGCCGCAAAAGCAACCGCTGGTGGATGGAAATTCCGCATCCCTACGATAAGAAGACCTTTTTTATCGGTTGCAGCTACCGCGATTACGAAACGGTGTGCAACGACGAAATGCCCGACCGCTGGTGGAGGGCTTATCAGCGGTTGATGTGATTTGGGTTTAGTGGCTAATAGTTTAATTGTTTATTGGTTTAATGGTTTATTAGGTGTTGCATGCCGGTCTTCGGCCCATCTGTTTTCCCATGGTTGGTCTTTGCGTAACGCAGTGAAGTGAGACCAACCCTTATTGGACATGTTTATATCTGCGGACTGTAGGCGTCATGGTCGGTCTCGCTGCGCAAAGACCAACCATTGGAAAATAGTTTATTAGTCTGTCCCGTCCTGAAAAAGGTTAACAGTATAAAGCCTATTAACTCTGCACTGTCAACTCTACACTGTTAACTGTTTAAAACGTTTTATTCACCCCCAGCACCCACCTGAATTTCAGGTGGTCATCTCCCTGCGAAACCGCATTCACAAACAAGGGGAAGTCCACACGAATGTTTAGCGGAGCTGAAGCCCTGAACCAGGGTTTTTTCTTCGGACTCAGCTTTTGCCAGTTTTTAATGGTCCACATAGTTCCGATTCCCGCATCGGCCAGCAGGCCTGAATACACAGGTTTTCCATTCAAAGGCATTCCCATTACACCTGCATCGCCAAACAAATAAATGTTGGCTGAAAGCATGCTGATTTTGGGCATAAAAGCAAACAATCGGCTGAAATCCAGTTCAGCATTTACCGATGCGCCCCGGTTGCCCCTGAACATGGACACCACGGTGTCCTGCTTTGCCGTAGGCAACAAATAACCCTGCATGCCGCGAATATTGAGTCCGCCTCCCATGGTAAGCGCTGTACCGATGTTTGACTGATTCATATTCATATCGGACAGCGTAATGCTGCCCAGATCGCGGGTGAATTTGTTGTCCTGCAATTCCTCCGGCGACGCACCCCAGGCATAAATGGCCGATTCGGCCGGCAGACGCCCGCCTTTGGAAATCGCCGCAAAAACGCGGGTGCGCAAATCCAGTTTGTTGCCCCTGATCTCGTTTAACCAGGTAACCTTTGCCATGCTGAAACGGGCATTGCCCCATGTCAGCGCGTTGCGCAGCGACATATCTATACTGCCATTGCCGTGAAAGGTGCGGTAGGTTTGTCTGCGCCCCAGTGTGATGGTGTTGTTGATGCCATTGCTCCAGAATCCGGCCTGTGGCAGAAAACCGGCCCCCTGGTTCACATCGCCGTATGGATACAAGTATTCAAACCTGTGACGCTCCATGTATTTCCAGCCTGCATACCAGGTACCTTTATGACCATCAATGCTCCATCCGGCCTTGTGCATTTCCACACCCGCCAGGTAGCGACTGTGCAGCGTCAATATGCCTTTACCCCTTAAATCATGCGAATAATTGAAAAGGTAGGAAAGTTTGTCCTGCGGTGAGGTGCGTCGCAAGGCCTCATAAACACCTGCGCCCGTGCCATACCAGGCACCCAGTTCTGCCACATGCCTGCGCATGGCATATTGTCCGTTCCACAAGAAGCCCGGTTTGATTCCGTCTTCGGTATTATACCACAAATCGGGCCTCCACTGCATCTTGTAGCCACCCAGAAAGCTGTTGTCTTTGCCATTGTCTTTGTCAAACTCCCAGGAGTTTTTGCGCGGCCAGTAATTATTCATGCGGTTGATATCGGCCAGGCGCAGAGACGGATCTAAATGTGCCGAGCTCACTTTTCCGGGTGGTTTTATTTCGAATGTGTAGGTGGGACGCAGTTTGCCCCAGCCAATCCAGGGTTTCAGGTTGGTAGTCCCCGGTTTTTGATACTGGCTCACCGGAATGGTGTAATTGAGCAGGTAGACATCTTTATTGGCATCTTGCCCCATGATTGTCACATCCACCGGCATAACCATATCGCCCTTGCGCTTTACGGTGATGGAATACACATCTTTTTTCTTCTTCACCTTCAGCGCATAATCGGCGGCCTTGCGGGTTTCAAACCACTGGTCGAAAAACCAGTTAAGGTCGGTTTTGGCACTCATGGTAACGCTGTTGCGGAAATCTTCTACATACGGATGGCAGATTTTCCACTGTTTCACATAATCTTTCATGGCTTTCAAAAACACCTCATCGCCCAGCACATACTGCAGGTTATACAGCATGGTAGCGGTTTTGTAATACACATGGCGGTAGCCGCCACCGTGGCCGATGGCGTTTTCAAAATCATCGCTGTGGGTATTTAGGATGGCATCTTCACCGTCAAGGGCATCAAACATATAGCCGGCATACACGGTGCCATAATCCACACCAATCCCTTTGCGGCTGCTAAGCTGCTTCATGCTCCATGAGGTAAGAAACTGTGTGAAACCTTCGTCCAAACTGGCACGGTAGGTTTCGTTGTTGCCGAGCATGCCAAAAAACCAGTTGTGGCCCACTTCGTGCGCTATCAGTCCCTGGTGGCTGGGATACATGCCTCCATCCAGGGTAAGCATGGGATATTCCATGCCATCAGCAGCATCTGCGGCCACCATTTTGGGATATTCGTACATGCCAAAATCTTTGCTGTAAACAGCAATTACATCGGCGGTAAATTGCGCACTTTGCTGCCAGCCTGCGGCGTTGTTTTCCTGGGCAAGTGCTATACACTGCACGCCATTCCAGTTTGCTTCGCCAATGCGGTAGGTAGGGTCGGCGGTCCACGCAAAATCATGCACGTGTCGGGCATGGGAGCGCCACGACTTTAGGGTTCCGTCGGGTGCCACAATCACGGATGGCTGCGAACCCACAGGCTTGTTGGAGAAGTTTTTAATGTCCAGTTTCTGGCGTAAATCACCGGGATAGACGGTTTCGGGGTTTTGCAGGGTGCCTGTGGCTTCGTTCACATAGTGATTGGGAAGGTTCAGCTCTACATCGTAGGCGCCGAAATCACCGTAAAATTCATGTTCCATGTGCTGGGCGGTTTCCCAGGTGAATTTGCGGTCATACACACAAATCCGGGGATACCAGTGCACCCCGTTGAAATGCTTATAGCCATGGTGGTCATACACTTTCATGCGGCGGCGGATGGTTCCGCGGTCGAAATAGGTTTTGAAACGAATGGTAAACACACAGCTGTCTCCGGAAGCCAGGGGCTTATCCAGCGCAGATTTCAGCACGGTGTAATCAATGTTGTAATCAACCGAAACGCCATTCACCTGAAAGGATAAAATTTCGGTTCCCTTTTTCTCTTTTTCATAGGGGCCAAAGGTGTGGGGTGTTTTGTTTTTGTTGTATAGTTCATCCACCAGGCTTCCGGGTTGAACAGCGTTCTGGTACAAATGGAAATAGGCCTCATTTAGGGTGTGCGGTGAGTTGTTGTAATACACCAGGCGCAGCTCTCCGTCTATGGTTTCGGACACATCATCCAAATTTGCCTTGATTTGGTAGTAAACGTCCTGTTGCCAGTAACCTTCATAGGGTTGCTTGTTTTTCCAGTACATAGGGTTGTCGGCCCTGCGGTAGGTGTTGCCTTTGGCCCAGGGAAGCAGCTGTGCTGAAAGCGATGAAAAAAGCAGCATCAGGCCGGTTGCGAAGATGGTTTTGCGCATGGTGCAATGAAAATATTGTGGCAAAAATAGGTTTTAAAGCAAAGGAATGCTGAAATTTGCCCTAATGCAACTGCGCTGGGAATACAGAAAAGATGAAAGCACCGCTGTGCAGCGTTTTCGCTACCGGGATTCGGGACTGCAACACGAAATGGCATTCAATGCAGAAGGAGAAATGGTATTGCATCTCATTGCTGAAACACCAGTATCCGTTGCGGCAGATACTGCCTTTCAAGGGGTTGATTTGAGTGTGGAAGTTCCTTATGTGCTATTGCCTGAAGTGTTTCGTCACGCCGATCATCCCGGTCTTTCCGGTCCGCTGAGTAAAGTTTCGGTTAATGGCAGCTATGCGGTGGCGTTTGAAGGCAGTAATCCCATTCCCACTGCACTGCCGCTGTATACGGTTGCGTATGAGCAGTCAAAAGGCAAGAACCACTATGTGCTCATACATGTAATCGGCAAAAGGGTAACGGTGGCTGCATTTTCCGATCAAAAGCCCCTGCTGTTAAACACATTTCCGGCGGGCAATGAAGCTGAAGCTTTGTATTTTGCCCTTGGCCCATTCAAACGTGCCGGAATTGACATGGCAGATGTGGAGGTGGCCGTGCTTGCCGACTCCGCAGCACAAGCCCCGTTGCTTCAGCTTTTCGGACGTTTTCTTGAAGAGGTGAAACCGTTTCCCGTTTCACTTCCGTATGAAGTGGGTCAATACCCGCCCCATGCAGATATTTCGTTGTTGTTATTTACTTTATCCCAATGCGGATTACCGGCGGAACCTTAAAAGGGCAGATGTTGAAAGGAGGCTTTGCGCCCCATGTGCGTCCTACCACCGATTTTGTCCGAGAGGCATTGATGAATTATTTATCACACCGGTATGAAATTCCCGGAGCTGATGTACTGGATTTGTTTTCCGGATCCGGAATTATGGCACTTGAATTTTTAAGCCGTGGCGCAGGAGCAGTGGTATCGTTGGATAAAGATACGAAAAATATTCGGTACCAGCAAGAAATTCAGAAAGAAAAGAAACTTGCCGCCTGGCAGGTAGTCAGGGTTGATGTTTTTAAGTTTCTGGAAGGGGATGAGCCTAAATTTGATATCATTTTTGCCGATCCACCCTACGATTTGCCGTCTTTGGTTAGACTGCCCGAACTGGCCCTTCAGCGCCTGAATCCGGGTGGTGTTTTCGTGCTTGAACACAGGCCCGGCATGGTTTTTACCACCCCTCCGGCAGAAATTCGCAAATACGGCAGTTCCGCAATTGGCATCTTTATCCCTTAACTTTGTTTCATGGAATCCCGAATTGCGGTCTTTGCCGGCACGTTCGACCCTATCACCAACGGGCACGTGGATGTAATCCTTCGAAGCCTGCCCCTGTTTGATAAAATCATTATCGCCATTGGCGAAAACACCAAGAAGCAAACCCTGTTTGATACCGAAAAGCGCCTGACATGGATTCGCGAAATATTTGCAGCGGAATCCAAAGTTTCGGCAGCGTCTTACAGTGGCCTCACCGTGGATTTTTGCAAACAAGTGGGCGCCGGATATATCCTCAGGGGTCTGCGCAACGGTAGCGATTATGACTATGAAGCACACATTGCACAGCTCAACAAAGAACTTAATCCAATGATTGAAACAGTGTTTGTAATCACATCTCCTGAAGTGAGTTACATCTCAAGCAGCCTGGTGCGGGATTTGATAATTTACAAGGGAGATTACACCCGTTTTGTGCCGGCTCAGGTTAGGGCCTGATGTTATTCTTCGGCAGCAGCGGTTTCGTGGGCCAGCAGTTTGCTAATGATGTCTTTCACGCTGTGGTAGGTGTCGAACTCGGCACTTTTAAACCACTCAAGGTCTGCCCATTTCACGTCTGAAATACCCTCTTCTTCCTGCGGTTTGAGTTTTCCTTTGCCACTGCTGTTCATTTTATACCAGTGGGTTTCTTTGAGCAAAACGGCTTCGTCTTCAAAATAGGCGTGATAGGTTTCCCCGATTTTGTCACTAATATTGAGCATGTTAAGACCGGTTTCTTCCATAACCTCCCTGAGCGCAGCGGCGCGCTGGTCTTCATGGCGCTCAATTTTGCCCTTGGGTAAATCCCACAAACCGTTGCGCTTGATGGTCAACAGCTGATTTTCCTTGTTCAGCACCAGCCCGCCTGCGGCCTGTATGACTGTGTAATTATCCAGAAAATCGCGGAAAATGAGTTCCGGTTCAGGGTTGACAAGCCCGTAATTCAGTGCTTTGCCTGTGCTTACAGATGAGGTTAGAATATTGAAACTCTTGTGAATTTCATCATCATCTATGTAAAACAAATTAGGCAGACCCTTGAACGCGGCAGGAGAATCGGCAATGACAATTGCGCCATCGTTGAAGTATATTTTATAGCTTTGCAGGCCCATGGACCAAAGAGCTGCAAAGTTAGCAAAATTTCTTTTGGAAATTCACGCTGTTAAACTCAATCCTGACCATCCCTTCACGTGGACATCAGGAATCCAATCTCCCATTTACTGCGACAATCGCATGGTATTGTCATTTCCGGAGGTTAGAAACCTAGTAAAAAATGAACTGGCCGCGATGACCAAAACGCATTTTCCTGAAGCCGGTCTGCTTGCCGGAATCGCCACGGCGGGCATTGCCCACGGCGCGCTGGCAGCGGATGTGCTGGATATGCCCTATTGCTACGTTCGCCCCGAGCCAAAAAAGCACGGACTGAAGAACCAGATTGAAGGGAAAATGCAGCCGGGCGATAAGGTGGTGTTGATCGAAGATCTTATCAGCACCGGAAAAAGCAGCCTGCAGGCCGCCGATGCTGTTCGGGAAGCCGGTGGTGAAGTGGTGGGCTTGCTGGCATTGTTTACCTATGGTTTTCCGGACGCTGAACAACGTTTCAGGGAAGCCCATATTCCTTTCTATACCATCAGCAATTTTCCAACTTTGTGCGAAGTGGCCGTAAATGAAGGATTTTTACCCGCCGAAAAATTGCAGCCCGTTCTTGATTTTGCAAAAAATCCGCAAGGCTGGCGCGGCTAGGAGCTAACTCCTGACTCATAACTTCTCACTTCTAACTGAAGTGTTGAACATACACTAAAACAAGTTCTCGTAATCCTCCGGCCTCAGCGACGGATGCCAGTGGTGGTAAAGGCCTTCACAGCGCGTGCGCAAAGGCATAAGGCTGCTGCGGTAAAACCGAAAAAACATATCCCAGTCTTCTCCACCCCAGCTTCGGAATTTTTCATCGTAAAACAAAGCCTTGGCATGCCACTTTTTATGCCCGGCGACCAATCCGGTTCCTGCACTCAGCCATTTCCAATCTGGGCTTTCAGCTCCAATCTGGCTTTGACAAACAGGAAACCAGCCACTGCCCGGCCTCACATACTGCCGAATGCGCTGTTCCAGATTTTCAGGCAGCGTCATGTCTGCATCGCAAGCAAAAACCAAGTCTCCTTTTGCCTGCTCTATGGCCTTGTTAAAAGCCGAGGCCCTCGTAAAGTCTGCAGGATGGCTATTCCAGATCAGTTCGCTTTTCCAGTTTTCCTTTAGCCATGCAAACAAATTTTCGGCATCGGCACTGCCCTGATCGTAAATCGATAAGGCAAAAGCACCGTTCCTATTGATTTGTTGGAGGTTTGTCACCAGCCTTTTTAGGTTTTCTGAGCGGTCCTTCAGCCCCACACACACCCAGATGGTTTCCCTGCTTTTCTGCCCAAATCCCAGCCCACACACACCCTTAAGGTCTGTTATGATGGTGCCGTAACCCAGCAGTTTTCGCTGTGGGCTTTTCAGCCAGAACCAGGCAAATCTTTTCAGGGCTTTCCACACGGGATTACGGGTTTTCCTGGTGATTGATAAAATCGGTATGGTCCTGTTGCCGTTCCACCATTTTTCGGTAATAACCACCATCCATTTCCATGAGGGTATCGTGGCTGCCTTGTTCAAGTATTTTACCTTGTTTCAGTACCACTATGGTGTCAGCATGCCGTATGGTGCTTAGCCTGTGTGCAATTACTATGCTGGTGCGACCTTTCATCAGGGTTTTCAGGGCCGATTGCACCTGTTGTTCACTTTCTGTATCCAGACTGCTGGTAGCCTCATCGAGAATAAGAAGCTGTGGGTTTCTCAGCATGGCCCGCGCAATGGCGATACGCTGTCGCTGCCCACCGCTAAGCTTTATGCCGCGGTCGCCTACAATGGTTTCATAGCCTTCCGGAAATGCCGATATAAAATCGTGTGCATTGGCCATTTGTGCTGCCTTGTAAACCGCATCCTGTCCGGCTTCGGGGTTGCCGTAGAGAATATTGTCATAAATACTGCCTCCAAAAAGCAATATCTCCTGCGGAACCAGCGCCAGCTTTTTTCTGCATTCGTACAAACCCATATCTGCAATGGGTTTGCCTCCAAGCGTTATGCGGCCTGAATCCGGTTCATAGAAACGATAGAGCAGGTTTATAATGGTGCTTTTGCCTGCACCGCTGGGGCCAACAATGGCCAGGGTTTTTCCTTCCGGAACCTGTATGGAAACATTGTCCAGCACCCTAAAATCAGGCCTGCCGGGATAACAAAAGGAGACATTTTCAAATGCTACCGTCCCTTGAACCGAAGTTGCTTCCGTCTCGGTCTGCAATGCCTCCGTTGGCTTTTCGATGAGGTCCAGCACCCGCTCCACGGCACCCAGTGTTTTCTGAATCTGCACAAATTGCTCAGCCATACCGCCAATACTGCCGCCAATAAAACCGGTGAAGAACATGAAACTGATGAGTTCGCCCAATGCCATTTCGCCCGATCTGACCATACCCAATCCGAGAAATATGAGCCATACAATACTGCCAAACAAGCAGACAATGATAAAACTGCTGAATGCACCCCGCATCAGACCGCGGTAAATGCTCTTTTTGCGAAGCTCTTCCACATCCTGCCCGTAGCGTTGAATCTCATACGCCTCGTTTGTAAAAGCCTTCACATTCTGTATTCCGGTAAAGGTCTCTTCAGCAATTACGCTGTTTTTACCGGTAAGCTCCTGAACCTGCTTCCCGATTTTTCGGATAAAACGTCCGAAAAACAAAGAGACCACCACCACCACAGGGATAGTTCCAAGCATATACAATGACAGGGTGTTGCTGGTAAAAAACAGATATACGATGCCGCCCAGAATGACCATCAGCTGGCGTAAAAACATAGCCAAATTGCTGGTAAACGTGTCTTGAATTTGCCCGATATCCGCTGTGAAACGACTCAGCAAATCCCCTGTGCGGTTTTGGTGAAAGAAATCCATATTTTGCTGCAGTACAGATTTGTACAGCCTGTTTCGCAGTGCAGCCGTCAGGTTTTCGGCAACACGCACGTACAACCCGATTCGCAGAAAGGAAAATAAAGCCTGTGCCACAAACAGATAAAGAAAAGCCTTGGCGGTTTCCTGCAGTTTATTTACGTCGGAGTAGGCATCCACCATTCGGCCCAGCAGATCCGGGAAAAGCAATGCAGTTCCCGCTGTCATCGCCAGAAACAACGTTCCCAGGGCCAGCAGCCATCTGTCCGAAGCCGGCATAAGGCCAAATAGCCGCAAGGATTTGCGGATCGCATCCTTGCTGATTTTTTGTTTGGGAATGTCTCTGCGCTCCATCTTCTATGCTGCAAAGTTCATCTAATTGCGGATAATTTGGAAATGTCATTAAAATAGATTATATTCGTTGAATGAAGTATGGTTCGGTACGGTATTTCCTGCGTAGTATCCACCGGCTTTTCTATCCTGAAGTTTGTGTACTTTGCCGTCTGGCACTGGTAAAATCCGAAAAATTGCTGTGTGTGCATTGCCTGCGAAAACTGCCCCGGGCGCGCTTGATAAACCCGCACGAAAATCCTGTTTTTAATGTGTTTCGCGGCCGCATACCTGTGGGTCAGGCAGGGGCATTTTTGGTGTTTAGAAGCGGTGGAATTACACGGCAGCTTTTGCACGAAATTAAGTACAGGGAAAACCGCGATCTTGCTGTCTGGATGGGAAATATGTATGCGCAGGAGCTCAGGCAGTCAGGCTTGGTTCCGGCCGATTGTATCATTCCTGTGCCCTTGCACAGGCGCAAGCAAAAACAACGCGGCTACAACCAGAGCGAGGCGTTTGCCGAGGGTATAAGTGCGTATCTGTCAATTTCGGTAAATGTTCTGTCCTTGCATCGAAAGACCTACACCCAAACCCAAACGCGAAAATCACGGTGGGAGCGCTGGAAGAACGTAGAGGAAGTTTTTATTGTAAAAAATACGGAAATGGTGAAAGGGAAAAGCATTATGCTGGTGGATGATGTGGTTACCACCGGTGCAACCCTTGAAGCCTGTGTAAGAGCGCTGCTGAATGCCGGTGCACAACGTGTTGATGTTCATACCATTGCATACGCAAGAGAATAACACCGTACTATCACCCATTAAATATTGGTATTTGACGTGTTTTTAGGTATTTTTGCGTCTCTTCCATTAACCATGAAAAAATTTACTTTATTTATGCTGCTGACTGCAATGTTGCAGTTGTCGGCACAGTATTCATCCACCAGAGTGCAGGGTATCATTGTGCCCAAATATATGGGTTCGGGAGGTTCTACACGCCTGCCCGTGATGTGCAGACTCCGGATTGTAGGCTTGGATCCCAGCACTTTATATCAGTACACAACGCGTGGTATGATAGCCTCAGACTTGGCGCTTTCAACCGATTTTGCAGGTGCCGGAAATGCTATGCTGGTGGATACAAATGGTTTTAAATACAATTCACCGGGTTCCGTTGCCTGGACCACCAGTGCAGCTATTGATACCTTCTACACAGACAAAACCGGTGCTTATGAAGGCTGGTTTGGTTTTGTGTACACGGCCAACGCCACCCGTTTTGTTCCCGGAAAACATGTTTATTTTGGCATAACTGCCCGCGGTGGAATCACACCCACAACCTATCGTATGTATTGCGACGATTCGGTAAGGGTGCTGGGTTTTTCCAATACTTCAAACTCGGGGGATAGTTTCTGTACCGCACTTTGGGGTAAAAGCATGACAAAAGCCCGCAACTTCGTAGCTACCTATGACGACGTAATAGGGTTGGACCGTCCTTTGTCCCTCACATATGCCGAATCTGAAGGAATAACTGTGGCCAGCAGCGCCACCTTTTACACAGACAGTGTGAATGCCAAAACCGGAAACTGGGGAGCTGTGATGCCAAATACCAACAGCAAGGGCATTCGCCGCGTGGTGAGTTATGATTTCAAAACAGGCGTTGAACTCTATGCCAATACCGACGCAGATGGTATTTGGGGGCCTAAGGCCAAAAATACGGTTAATCCAAAGGGAGGACTTACCCCGGTAGGACTGGGTCTGGATGATGCGGCCCTCACGTCTCCTCTGGTGGAATTTTGGGCCAGAAATTCAACAACCACCGAAAATGCAGGCACCACCCAGGTGTATGTGACCCGCAAATACAGCAACGACGCCAATCAGTCTGTTCGTATATATCTGGCAGGCGGTGATGCGGTAAAAAACACCGACTACACCGTAACAGAGCCCAAAACCATCACATTCACCCCGGGCGCCCAGACCTCCGATACTACCAAAATTACCCTGATCAATGACAATACTTCCGAAAATACCGAAACCATTGTTTTTAGACTGGATCAGGCGTCCAACTGTGTGATTGGAACCGAAGTGGCCCACACCGTTAATGTGAAGGATGATGATATTCCCAACCTGATACTTGGCCCTACCAAAATTACAGTGAAAGAAAATGCACTGAAAGTGGGGGTTAAAATCAAACTGGATAAAGCGGTTACCACCAACAGCAAAATTCGTTTGTTCGTAAAATCCAAAGGTGACAGTACCCTTATTCCCGGGGAGTTCTCATTGGGTGTAAGTACCACTGATTCAACATTCACATTGGGTAAAACCACAGGCCCTGACAGTGTTACCATTTTTGCCAAAATCACTGACGAATTCAAAATTGATGCAAACGACACAGTAACACTCTGCGTTCGTCAACTTACAGGTGTTGCCACCCTTGCAGATTCTCTGTTTACCCTGGTAATGACTGATAATGATGGTCCGGCGCAGATTAAGTTTGCCGGAACAGCCCAGGCTGTTTCCGAAAAATCATCCGAGTTTATGGTGAAGGTAGTGGTAGCATCCCGCTCTGATGCGTCGGCTGACTTTACGCTTCGCGATGTGTCTTCCATATCAACGGCCACGGATGGTAGCGATTACACCTTCGGCTCAGCAAAAATTACCACCATCGATGAGTTTACTCCCGATACCATTACCTTCAAAGTACCCATCATAAACGATAGCGACTTTGAACCGGCAGAAAAAGTATTTTTTGTCATAGAAAATCTTTCCAATGCCAAAATATTGAAGCCTGATACCTTTGTGGTAACCATTACCAGTGATGATCTGCCTTTGTATCCAATCGGTACGGTAAACACCCAGAAGAATGCCAATCAGACTGCTGATTCACTGAATGTGAAATGCCGTGTGATGGGAACCGTGCTCACAGGCAACCTCAGAAACACGCCGGGTCTGAATTTTGTGATGAACGACAACACCGGTGGAATTGCAGTGTTTGCTTCAAACCGCAATTTCGGATATTCACCCAAAATCGGTGATTCAGTGATGGTTCAGGGAACCGTTCGTCAGTTTTGGGGTACCGTGCAGATGGATTTGCTGGACACCATAATTCTTATCGCCGGAAACCGCACTACACCCGCTCCTTCCATAGTAAACGACATGACTGAAAATCTGGAAAGCAAAATGGTTCAGGTGCGCAGGGTAAAACTGGTGGACCCCGCTGAATGGCCAACTTCCGCTCTTGCCGCCAATGGATTTAAGTATGTTCGTTATCAGTATACCGATGGTACTGTAGATTCCCTGAATATCGATGCAGAAACCGAACTGGACGGGACACCTGCTCCACAGGGTTACCTCAATATTACCGGTGTTGGGCAGCAGTTTGACAATACTTCTCCTTTCACAGCCCGTTACATGCTTACACCCAGAAACCTGGGCGATATTGTGAAAGCCACCCTGCCTAAAATTAACTTCATCAAAACTGCCGATACCATCACAGAACTGGCCGACAGTTTCCGTTTTGAACTGGAAGTGCTGCCTACAGAAGAAAATTTCAGCTTCACAGTGGCCGCCATCGGAGGAACTGCAACCTCACCACGCGATTATGACTTCACCGGTCGTACCATCAATGTGCTGAAAAACAACAGCTACTTCTCCGGAAAAGCCAACATCAGCGATGATAATGAGTCTGATGGTCAGCAAACCCTAAAGTTTGGAATACGCAATGTAAACGGTCCCGGTGAAGCCGGCAAAGACTCTGTGCTTACGCTGGTTATCAAGGATAATGAAGCTTCTGCTACACGCAGTCTTGCGCTGGGAGATATTCGTATGTTCCCCAATCCGGCCTCAGGCGCAGTGTATTTCAAATCTTCGGATGTAATACAGCGAATCGAGGTTTATGCCGCAAATGGAAAGCAGGTTATGCAGCTTACTCCCAATGCAAACCGTGCTCAACTGAATGTAATTCTTCCTGTGGGTGTATATGGTGTTACCATTCAAACCCACAAAGGCAGCTTCAGCGATAAGCTGATGGTAAAATAGTTTGTTTTCTGTTTTTCAATGGTCATGCCGGCTTGTCCGGCATGACTGTTTTATAGCCCTACCTTTGTAACATGAAACAGCCCGATTACGCCCTTCATACGCTTTCCTCCGGAATGAGGCTGGCTCATAAACGGGTTGCCGGTACACGCCTTGTGCATTGCGGCTTTGTTATTGGAGCGGGTAGCCGAAATGACGGAGAGCAGCCGGGTCTTGCCCACTGCCTGGAACACATGCTTTTTAAAGGAACACACCGCCGTAAAACCATCCATGTGCTCAATTGCCTGGAAGTGGTGGGCGGAGAAATGAACGCCTTTACCACCAAAGAACTGACCGCCATCTACGCAACAGCGCAGGCGCGTCATTATGCGCGTGCGGTAGATATACTTTGTGATGTAACCTTCAACAGCCATATTCCCCAGGCCGAATTGACCAAGGAAAAAAAGGTCATAGCCGATGAGATCAGCATGTACCTGGATACCCCGGATGAAAACATCTACGATGAGTTTCAGGAGCAGGTGTTTGGATCGCATCCGCTGGCACATAACATTCTGGGCAGCATTGATTCACTGAAGAATATTGACCGCAAAGACATAATTCACTTCACAGAAAAACACTATACCCCGGACAATATGGTATTTGTGGTGGTAGGTAATATTTCTGCGGAAAAGGCCATTCATTTCGCCGAACGTTTTATGCCGGACATTCAAAACAGAACCGCCCAGGATAAACAAACCTTTTCTCTTGATTACAAATCTTCTGCCGTGACGGAAAAAACCGATTTTAGCGGTGCCTATACCATTATGGGTATACCGGCATACCCCGAAAATCACCCCAAAAGATGGCCCCTGTTGCTTTTAAACAACCTGTTGGGTGGCCCGGGCCTGAACAGCAGGTTAAACCTCGGCATACGCGAAAAATACGGCTATACCTACCACGTCGAAAGCGGTTATCAATCCTACAAGGACGCAGGACTGTTTCATTGTTACCTGAGTTGTGATGCGCGGTATGTGCAAAAAAGCACGGAACTGATTCAAAAAGAACTGAAAAAACTGCGGGAAGTAAAGTTGGGTATACGCCAGCTCTCTGCTGCAAAGAATCAGTTTCAGGGACAGATTGTGATGGCAGATGAAAACCGAAGCAGCCTGCTCGTGCACATAGGCAAAGGCATTTTAAGGCATGGCCGGGCGGAAACCCTGGAGGAGGTTATTCGGAAAATCGAAAAAATATCAGCTGCCGATATTCTGGATGTGGCCAATGAAATTTTACAGGAAGATCGGTTTAGTTACCGCACATTTCTCCCGGAATGAACCCCGCATTGCGCAAATACCTCAAGGAAGGCGAAGGGACTACCCTCGACTTCAAGCAATCTGTCAGCAGTGCCGCCAAAATTGCCAAAACGATGGTCAGTTTTGCCAATACCCGCGGTGGGGTTTTGCTGATGGGGGTTCGCGACAACAGAACACTGTGTGGTGTGCGCAGCGAAGACGAAAAATATATGCTTGATATGGCGGCTCACTTTTACTGTCGTCCGGAGCTGGAAATCGAAATCATAGAGCACGAGGCAGAAGGCAAAACATTACTGGAGGTGAAAGTGCCGGATGGGAGCGATAAGCCTTACTATGCGAAAGACGAAGATGGCAAGTGGTGGGTGTATGTGCGGGTCAAAGACAAAAGCCTGCTGGCCAGCAAAACCACTGTAGACTTCTTGAAACGACAACAG